>NZ_VJWX01000593.1 GCF_007713715.1 Amycolatopsis rhizosphaerae | reverse complement strand
CGGTAGGTCGAGCCCGGCGGCGTCACGCGGGTGTTGCGGGGGACACCCGCGCCCGGTCGGCTCGCAGAAGCGGGATCTTCGCCAGTGTGGTTCATGCGGCCTCCGGTGTTTTGCGGGACACCCGCACCCGGTCGGCTCGCATGAACGGGGCTTCGCCAGTGTGGTTCATGCGGCCTCCGGTGTTTTGCGGGACACCCGCACCCGGTCGGCTCGCATGAACGGGGCTTCGCCAGTGTGGTTCATGCGGCCTCCGGTGCCCTCTGCAGTACGACGAGAGACCGAGCGGGCAAATTCATACTGTCCCCCGCGCGAAGGCCCGGCCCGTTCGGCTCGTCGGCGACCTCACCGGTCGCGGTGTCGATCATCACCGTCCACCGTGGACCGTAGTCGGCGGAGGGCAGGACCAGCTCGATGTCCTCGTAGTGCGCGTTGAACGCCATCAGGAACGAGTCGTCGACCACCCGCATGCCCCGCTGGTCGAGGTCCGGGATGCCCTCGCCGTTGAGGAACACCACGATCGACTTGCCGAAACCGTCGTCCCAGTTCTGTTCCTTCATCTCCTCGCCGGACGGGGTCAGCCAGGCGATGTCGCGCAACTCGTCGCTCTTCCTGATCGGCTTCCCGGCGAAGAACCGGCGCCGCCGGAACACCGGGTGCCTGCGGCGGAAGTCGGCGACCCGGCCGACGAAGTCCACCAGCTCCGCGTTGCCGTCCACCATCGACCAGTCCACCCAGGACAGTTCGTTGTCCTGGCAGTAGGCGTTGTTGTTGCCCAGCTGGGTGCGGCCCAGTTCGTCGCCGTGCAGGAGCATCGGCACGCCCTGCGACAGCAGCAGCGTGCCGATCAGGTTGCGCCGCTGCCGTTCCCGCAGCGCCAGGATCTCCGGATCTTCGGTCGGCCCCTCGGCCCCGCAGTTCCACGACCGGTTGTCGTCCGCGCCGTCCCGGCCATCCTCCCCGTTGGCCTCGTTGTGCTTTTCGTTGTAGGACACCAGGTCGGCGAGGGTGAACCCGTCGTGGGCGGTGACGAAGTTGATCGAGGCGAACGGGCGGCGGCCGTCGTCCTGGTAGAGATCGGAGGATCCGGTGATCCGCGAGGCGAACTCGCCCAGCGTGGCCGACTCGCCGCGCCAGAAATCGCGGACGGTGTCACGGAATTTCCCGTTCCACTCCGTCCACAGAGGAGGGAAGTTGCCGACCTGGTAGCCGCCGGGACCGACGTCCCACGGCTCGGCGATCAGCTTGACGCGGCTCACCGTCGGGTCCTGCTGCACCAGGTCGAAGAAGGTGGACAGCCGGTCCACGTCGTAGAACTCGCGCGCCAGGGTGGCGGCGAGGTCGAACCGGAACCCGTCGACGTGCATCTCGGTCACCCAGTACCGCAGCGAGTCCATGATCAGCTGCAGGGTGTGCGGGTTGCGCACGTTCAGCGAGTTCCCGGTCCCGGTGTAGTCCAGGTAGTACTTCGGTTCGTCGTCGGCCAGCCGGTAGTAGGCCTGGTTGTCGATCCCGCGCAGGGACAGCGTCGGACCGAGGTGGTTGCCCTCCGCCGTGTGGTTGTAGACCACGTCGAGGATCACCTCGATGTCGGCCTCGTGCAGGGAGCGGACCATGCCCTTGAACTCCTGCACCTGGCCTGCCGCCTCCGGAAACGCGGCGTAGGCCTCGTGCGGGGCGAAGAAGCCGATGGTGTTGTAGCCCCAGTAGTTGCGCAGGCCCTTCTGGGCGAGGCCGTGGTCGGTGATGAACTGGTGCACCGGCATCAGCTCGATCGCGGTCACCCCGAGCTGTTTCAGGTGCTCGACCACCGCCGGGTGGGCCAGGCCCGCGTAGGTGCCGCGCAGCCGGGGCGGCACCGCGGGATGGCGCATGGTCAGGCCGCGCAGGTGCGCCTCGTAGATCACCGTCTCGTGGTAGGGCGTGCGCGGCGGCCGGTCGTCGGCCCAGTCGAAGAACGGGCTGACCACCAGCGAGCGCGGCACGTGCGCCGCGGAGTCGGCGTCGTTGCGCTCGTCCGGGGCGCCGAACGGGTAGCCGAACAGCGACTCGTCCCAGTCGACGTCACCGGTGATCGCCTTGGCGTAGGGGTCGATCAGCAGCTTGTCCGGATTGCAGCGCAGGCCGCGGGCGGGATCGTAGGGTCCGTGCACGCGGTAGCCGTAGCGCTGGCCGGGGCCCACACCGAGCAGGTAGCCGTGGTGCACGAAGCCGTCCACCTCGGGCAGGCGGACGCGTTCCTCCTCGCCGTGCTCGTCGATCAGGCACAGTTCGACGTACTCGGCGACCTCGGAGAACAGGGCGAAGTTGGTGCCGACGCCGTCGTAGGTGGCACCCAGCGGGTAGGGGGTTCCTGGCCAGGGCGGCAACTCGATCTCCTCACCGGTCGGGCAGCGGGCGTGCCGCCCGCAGTGTAGGGACCACGCGACCGATCCGGGGGTCCGCGAAGAACTCTTCGAGGGTCACCGGCAGCGGGATCCGCCAGTTGGGGTATTCGTCGATGGTGCCGGGCAGGTTCGGTTGCCTCCGTTCGCCGAGGATGTCCGCGGGGGTGGTCAGCAGCAGGCGTGAGGCGGCCGACGCGAGCAGCCGGTGCAGTCCCTCGCTCACATCCTCGACGGAAATTCCTTGCCGGGCCAGGAAATCGAGCAGCTCGTCCCGCTCACGGGCCGCCGCGGCGTACTCCTTCTCCGGCGGGCCGTCGAGCAGGCCCAGTTCGGCGCGCACCCGCACGTGTTCGGCCGTGAGCCAGCCCGCCACGGTGGGCAGATCGTGGGTGGTGATGCTCGCCATGGCCTCGGTGTCCCATTCGCCGGGCCGCAGGAACGGGTGCCCGTCCCGGTCGTAGTCGCGCTGGAACCACAGCACCGCTGAGCTGAGGATCCCGCGTTCGTGCAGGGTGTCGGTGACCTCCGGCTCCACCGTGCCGAGGTCCTCGCCGACCACCACCGCCCCGGCGCGGTGCGCCTCCAGCAGGAGCACGCCGAGCATGGCCTCGGCGTCGTAGCGGACGTAGGTTCCGCGCCAGGGCGGTTCGCCGGGCGGGATCCACCACAGGCGCCACAGCCCGGCGACGTGGTCGATCCGGATCCCGTCGGCGTGCAGCAGCACGCCGCGCAGCACGTCGCGGAACGGCTCGTAGCCCAGCTCGGCCAGCCGGTCCGGGCGCCACGGCGGCAGGTTCCAGTCCTGGCCCTGCTGGCTGAACGCGTCGGGCGGGGCGCCCACGGTGACCCGCGAGGCGAACAGGTCGCCGAGCGCCCAGGTGTCGGCTCCGCCCGGATGCACCCCGACCGGCAGGTCGTGCACTATGCCCACGGGCATACCCGCGTCGCGGGCGGCCGTGTGGGCCTTGTCGAGCTGCTCGCGGCACAGCCGCTGCAGCCAGCCGTGAAAGGCGATGCGGCCGGCCAGTTCTTCCCGCGCCCCGGCCACTTCCGTGCCGTGCGGGTCACGCAGTTCTTCCGGCCAGTCGCGCCAGTCCGGTCCGTGGCGTTCCGCCAGGGCGCAGAAGGCCGCGAAGTCGGCCAGATCCGGTTCCAGCGCCGGTTGGTGCGCGGCCTCGGCCTGCCACAGCAGTTCGAGCGCGGTGAGCTTCGCCGACCACACCGCGTCGTAGTCGATCTCCTCGGGGGACTCGGGCCGCAGGTCCAGTACCTTCCGCCGCGTCTGCTCGTCCGCGCGTTCGAACGCCCCGGTCTCCGTCACGCGCAGGTAGAACGGGTTGGCGAATCGGCGGCTCGACGGCGAGTACGGCGAACGCTCCACGGGATGGGTCGGGCTGATCGCCTGCACCGGGTTGACCAGGACCACCCCCGCGCCCAGTTCGGTGGCCGACCGGCGGGCCAGCACGGCCAGATCGCCGTAGTCGCCCGCACCCCACGAACCCTCGGAGCGCAGCGAGTACAGCTGGAGCATCCAGCCCCAGGCCGGCGGCACCTCGGGCAGGCGAGGGGGGACGACGGCGAGGGTCGACTCCTGCCGTTCGGTGACCACGCGGTGCC
>NZ_VJWX01000592.1 GCF_007713715.1 Amycolatopsis rhizosphaerae | reverse complement strand
TGGCGACGGCGGCGGTGGCGGCGGGATGGGCCCGAGCGGTGGCCCGCCCAGCACGCAGCCGCCGGGGAACGTGCGGCAGTGGATCGAGGAAGCCATCAAGGAGATGCAGGCGCAGGGCATCCCGGTGACCGACGCCGACATCAACAGGATCTGGACGATCATCGAGAAGGAGTCGGGCGGCAACCCGAACGCGATCAACCTCTGGGACAGCAACGCGAAGGCGGGTCACCCGTCCAAGGGCCTGATGCAGTGCATCGACTCGACGTTCAACTCCTACAAGCTGCCCGGGCACGACAACATCTACAACCCGGTCGACAACATCATCGCCGGGGTGCGCTACACGCTCAGCCGTTACGGCAGCTTCGCCAACCACCCCGGCCTGAAGTCCATGGCCCATGGCGGCGGCTACGTTGGTTACTGACGACCCGCAGGTCAGGTAACGCAGTGTGGTCGGTCTTACCCCCCGAATGGGGGCGGTAAGGGGACACGTCAGCCTTAACCTGGAAGTCATGGTCGACACAGCGGCGTTCCCCGGTCCGGCAAGGCGCGCGGAGGTCGCGCCGTTCCACGTGATGGAGGTGCTGTCCGCGGCCCAGGCCCGGCAGCGCACCCACGGCGACGTGATCTCGCTGGCCGCGGGCCAGCCGACGGCGGGGGCGCCGCGGCCGGTGTTGGAGGCCGCGGAACGGGCCCTGCGCGAGCAGAACCTCGGCTACACCGTGCAGCTGGGCATTCCCGAACTTCGGGAGGCGATCGCCGGTCACTACGACCACCGTTACGGACTCGACGTCAGCCCGGACGATGTCATCGTGACCACCGGTTCCTCCGGTGGCTTCCTGCTGGCCTTCCTGTCCTCCTTCGACGCCGGCGCCCGGGTCGCGATGGCCCGCCCCGGCTACCCGGCCTACCGGAACCTGCTGACCGCGCTGGGCTGCGAGGTCGTCGAGTTCGCCACGGACGAAAGCACCCGCTTCCAGCCGACCGTCGAACTGCTGGAAAGCCTCGGGCCGATCGCCGGCCTGATCGTGGCCAGCCCGACGAACCCGGCGGGCACCGTGCTGCCGCCCGGCGAGCTGGCCGCGATCGCGAGCTGGTGCTCGTCCCACGGCGTGCAGCTGATCAGCGACGAGATCTACCACGGCATCTCCTACGGCACCGAGCTCGGCTGCGCCTGGCAGAGTTCACCGGAGTCGGTGGTGCTCGGCTCGTTCTCCAAGTACTTCGCCATGACCGGCTGGCGCCTGGGCTGGATGCTGGTGCCGCGGCGGCTGAACCGCGCGGTGGACGTGCTGACCGGCAACCTGAACATCTGCGCCCCGGCGCTCGCCCAGCACGCCGCGGTCGCCGCCTTCCGGCCCGAGTCCTACGCCGAGCTCGACGGGCACGTCGCGCACTACCGGTCGAACCGGGACCTGATCCTCGACGGGCTCCGCGGGATCGGCCTCGACCACATCGCCCCGGTGGACGGCGCCTTCTACGCGTACGTTGACGTTTCCGCGCACACCACCGACAGCCTGAGCTGGTGCCAGCGCCTGCTCGCCGAAACCGGGGTCGCGATCACCCCCGGCATCGACTTCGACCCGGTCGACGGCGGCAAGTTCGTGCGGTTCTCCTTCGCCGGTGACGGCGGCGAGATCGAAGAGGCGATCGGGCGGCTCGGCCGCTGGCTGGAGCGGGGACGGTCCGGGGGAACCCCGGCTTTTCCCTGATCGTTGGCCATAACGCGAGCCTCACGGGCCCGGAAGTGGGAGCCTCGTGCACAGCGGGCCGAACGGCCCGCGAGGTAACCGGAGGGATGCCATGTTCTGGAAGATCGTCGGGGCACTCGTCGTCGCCTGGATCGCGATCATGGTGATCGGATCGGTGGTCGGCTTCCTGCTCAAGGCCGTCGTGTGGATCGCCATCATCGGCGGCGCCGTCTTCCTCGGTACCGCCGCCTACGGCGCCATCAAGGGGAAGAGCTCGCCCAAGCGCCTGCCCTGATCGCCCTATCACCTGTTGGAAGTGGTTTGGGTGGCGGTGTGGGTGGCGGTGCAAGCTGACAGCCCACAGCAAGCGGCTCCGCCGCTTGGGAAACACCGCCTGGTCACCGCGCCGCCTCAGGGGTGACCTCCTGCCTTGATCCGGCGCAGCGCGTCTTCGATGTCGGCCATGGTGAGGTCGCGATGGGCGATGAAGCGCACCCGGCCGCCCAGTGGCAGTGCCAGCACGCCCTGAGCCCACAGCGACTTCAGCGTCACCTCGAGATCGGCCACGCGAACCAGCACGATGTTGGTTTCGGGCGTGTTGACGTCCCAGCCGATATCGGCGAGCCCTGCGGCCAGCCGCCGGGCCTTCTCGTGGTCCTCCTCGAGATCGCCGATGCGGTCCAGTGCGACCAGGCAGGCGGCGGCGAGCACGCCGCCCTGGCGGACCCCGCCGCCCAGCATCTGCCGCATGCGGCGGGCCCGTTCGACGAAGGTGACGCTGCCGGCGACCACCGAGCCGACGGGGGCGCCGAGTCCCTTGCTGAAACAGGCCGAGACGGTGTCCACGCCGACGGTCAGCGCCGCGGGCGGCAGGCCGAGCGCGGCGGCGGCATGCCAGATGCGCGCACCGTCGAGGTGGACCCGCAGGCCGGCCTGCCGTGCGGTGGCGAGCAACTGCGCGTGCTCGTGCGGCGGGATGATGGCGCCGCCCGCCGCGTTGTGCGTGTTCTCCAGGCACAGCAGGGTGGTGCGGAGGCTGAAGTAGGTGTCGATCCTGGGGCCGATCGCGGCGGCGAGGGACTCCGGAGTGGGACGGCCGGGGCCCGCGTCGTGCTCCAGCGCCTCCGGCATGCCGCCGGCCAGCCAGGCCGCCGAGCCGAGCTCGTTGGTGAGCACGTGCGCCCCCTTCGGGGCGAGGAACCGGTCGCCTCGCTGCAGGTGCACGCTCAGCGCGATCAGGTTGGCCATCGTGCCGCTCGGCGTCCACAGCGCGGCAGGCATGCCCAGCACCGCGGCCGCCCGCTCCTCGAGGGCCTTGATCGTCGGGTCGACGTCGATCACGTTGTCCCCGACCTCGGCGGCGGCCATCGCCTCGCGCATCGCCTCGTCGGGACGGGTGACGGTGTCCGAGCGAAAATCGATCGGGTTGGCACCAGTTGAGGTCACGGTGAGATCACATCACACCAAATAGTTGATCTACAAGGTACGGCTTCACCGTTTCCGTACCCGGACGACTACGGTGCAACCCGCGAAGGCAGTCCTTCCGTCTTGGATCGGGAGCGTCCGGGAGGCCGGTGAACGAGCGCGAGGAACAGGAGTTCGCGGAGTACTTCGCCACCAGGCGGGACTCCGCGCGCCGAACCGCGTACCTGCTCTGCGGCGACTGGCATCGCGCGGACGATCTCGCGCAGACGGCGTTCGTCGCGCTGCACCGGCGCTGGAGGAAGATCCGCGACCGGGCGGCCACGGACGCCTACCTGCGAAGAACGCTGATCCGGGCCTCGATCGACGAATCACGCCGTCCATGGCGGCGGGAACAGCAGGTCGAGCAGGTGCCGGAGCCCGAGCCCAGCCCGTCGCTCGACGAGCGGGTGGCCGCACGGGCCGACCTGATGACCGGGTTGCGGGCGGTGCCGCCGAAGCAGCGTGCCGTGCTCGTGCTGCGCTACTTCGAGGGGCTCGACGTGGCCAGGGTCGCGAAGGTGCTCGGCTGCAGCGAAGGGAACGTGAAGAGCCAGACGGCCCGCGGGCTGGCGAACCTGCGCGCGGCGCTGGGCGAGGAGGTGGAAACCCATGGATGAGCGGGAACTCGAAACGCTCTTCCGGGCCGCCCCGGGTGAACCGCCTGCCCCCGGGTTCACCCTTGAAGACGTAACCCGCGTTTCCGCGCGGACCTCCGCCCGGCACCGCACCCGCCTGTGGATCGCCACCGCCTGCGTGATCGCGGTGGCCGGAAGCGGTGGGCTGGCGGCGGTGTACCTGCGCCCCGGATCGGGGGCATCCGACGGGCAACCCGTGGCCGCGCCCGCGCGTCCTCAC
>NZ_VJWX01000591.1 GCF_007713715.1 Amycolatopsis rhizosphaerae | reverse complement strand
GCCCCCTACACAACCGGCCGCGCCGTCGACGGCAACGCGCTTTCCTATACAGCGGGCGCCTCTGTCGACGTGGTTTCCGGTGAGGTGATCACCGACGCCACCGATGTCGCCTTGCCGGGACTGCTGCCGCTCCTGCTGCGGAGGGCGTACGCGTCTGGATACCCCGCCGGGCGCTTGTTCGGCCCAGGCTGGTCGTCCACTTTGGACCAGCGCGTCGAGCCGGGGCCGCAGGCCATTCACTATTTCGGCGACGACGCGCAGATCCTTACCTACCCGCTTCCGGCGACACCGGGTGAACCGGTGCTGCCGTCCGTAGGCGCGAAGTGGCCGCTGACGTGGCAGGCCGACGGCTCCATCCGCATCGAGGATCAACAGCGTGGCGTCACCCGGCATTTCACCCCGGACCTCACCGGCAGGAGTTATCCACTCCGCGCCATCACCGACCGCAACGGCCATCGGATAACCTTTCACCGCAACGGAAACCGGCTGACGGGCGTTGCGCATTCCGGCGGCTACCGCGTGGCGGTGGACTCCAACGACGGGCGCGTCACCGGCTTGCGCTTGATCGAAGGCACCGCCAGTGTCGTGCTGCGACGGTTCTCTTACGACGCGCGGGGCCGGCTCGCCGAGGTGAT
The DNA here is from genome assembly GCF_007713715.1 of Amycolatopsis rhizosphaerae. Lineage (GTDB taxonomy): Bacteria > Actinomycetota > Actinomycetes > Mycobacteriales > Pseudonocardiaceae > Amycolatopsis_E > Amycolatopsis_E rhizosphaerae. The sequence goes on along the minus strand of NZ_VJWX01000591.1, from coordinate 3,374 downwards.
CGATGCCTCGGGCACGCCGTTCCGGTACGGCCACGATCAGGCGGGCCGGATCACTTCGTGGACCGACCGCAACGGATTCACTTACACCTACTCCTACGACGGCATGGGACGGGTCGTCCGCTGCGACGGACCGGGCGGGGTTCTGTCCTGCTCGCTCGAATACCACCCGCAGCTGCAGGCCACGGTGACCGCCGACTCGCTGGGCCACCGGACCGAGTATTACTACGACCGCCGCGCACACGTCACCAAGGTTGTCGACCCCCTCGGCAACAGCGTGCTGACCGAGGTCGACCGGCGCGGTCGCCCGTTGGCCTATGCCGATGAACTCGGCCAGACCACCTCCCTCGTCCTCGACGACAACGGCGACCCGGTGCGGATAACCCGGCCGGACGGAGCTGTTGTCTCGTTGGCCTACAACGGTTTCCGGCAAGCGGTCGAGATTACCCGCCCGGACGGGGCGGTGTGGAAGTGCACCTACGACGAGCGCGGAAACCTGCTGACGCACACGGACCCACTGGGCGCGGTGACCGGGTACACCTACGACGGACACGGTAATCGGATAGCGATCACCGATCCACTGGGTAAGACGCACCAGATGCGAGCCAACGCGGCCGGCCTGGTCATCGCGATGGCCGATGCCGCGGGTAACACGACCCGGCTCACCAGGGACGCCTTCGGGCGCGTCACCGAGATCGTCGACCCCGCGGGCGAGAAGACCCAGTTGGAGTACACACCGGATGGCCGACTGGCCTCGCATACGAGGCCCGACGGCGTCGTCGAGCGGTGGCGCTACGACGGAGAGGGCAACGAGATTGCCTACGAGAGCTCGGAAAACGCGGTCACAACGACCACCTACGGCCCCTTCGGTAAGCCGGCTTCGGTAACCCAACCGGACGGCGCGCGGTACGGGTTCACCTATGACACCGAACTACGCCTCATCACGGTGACCGGCCCCACCGAATTGGTCTGGATCTATGAACGAGACAAGGCCGGCCGGGTCACCGGTGAGAGGGACTTCAACGGTCGCACGACCGGCTACCACCTCGACCCGACCGGGCACCTCATGGAACGAGTCAACGGTGCCGGGCAGCGGACCTGGTATCGGCGGGACACTCTAGGCCGGATCGTCGAGACTCGGAACAACTCCGGGGAGTCGGCGGTCTACGCGTATGACTCCAACGGCGGGCTGGTCAGGGCGCGAAACTCCGACGCCGTAGTCGAATACGTCCGTGACCCGCTGGGGCGCGTGCTCGCGGAGACGGTGAACGGCGCCAGGATCGCCCGGGAGTACGACCCGGCCGGGCATTGCCTGCGACGGATCACGCCAACCGGTGCCGTCTCGGAGTGGGCCTATGACAGTGGTGGCCGTCCCGTCGGTTTGGCCACCCTGGGCGGCAGGCTCCTCTTCGAACGCGACAGGCTCGGCCGCGAGACCACGAGGCGCCTCGGGCAGGCAGTCGCGCTTACCCAGACGTACGGGTCCGGGGCGCGGATATCATCACAAAGTGTGTGGAAGGCCGGTAGCGCGGGCGTAACCGCGGTGCAGCAGAGGACCTTCGCTTATGCGATCACCGGCTTCCTCACTGAGATCCGTGATACCCGGGTCGGAACCCGGCGCTTCGACCTCGACGCCCTCGGACGGATCACCGGCGTCCACCGCGACGGCAATCCGGAGCGATACGACTACGACGCACTTGGCAACCTCGGCCACGGCGATCGGGAGCATGTCGGCACGCTGGTCACCCGGGCCGGGCGCACCCAATACAAGCACGATGCGCAGGGCCGAGTCGTGCACCTCGCCCGCGACGAGTCGTCCTGGCACTACCTCTGGAACGCCGACGACCGGCTCGCTCAGGCGACAACGCCGGACGGTACCGTCTGGCGTTACCGGTACGACCCCCTCGGACGGCGGATTGCCAAGCAGCGCCTCGATTCCCACGGTTCGGTCGCCGAGCAGATCATGTTCGCGTGGGACGGCTCCCGGCTGGCCGAGCAGATCCATTCGAGGCTCGGCGGCAGGACGGAGGTGATCACCTGGGACTACCAGCCAGGCAGCCACCGGCCGCTGACCCAACTGCACCGCGTGGAGGCCGCCCAGCAACGTTTTCACGCCATTGTCACGGACCTTGTCGGCACGCCCACCGAACTCATCGACGCCGAGGGCAAACTGACGGCACTCGGCCCGTCCGGCCTGTGGGGCGCGGGCGGCTCAACCGCCTGCCCGCTGCGATTCCCCGGCCAGTACCACGACACCGAGACCGGACTGCACTATAACCACCATCGCTACTACGACCCGGCGGCCGGAAGCTACCTCAGCCCCGACCCGCTCGGCCTGGTCCCCGGACCCAACCACCACCGCTACGTCCCCAACCCGATGGAGCAGCTCGACCCGCTCGGCCTCGCCAAGCAATTGCGGACGCGCTTCGCCGCCTACGATCCGGCGGATGGCTTCGTGCGAACCCCCAACTCGCTTACCTTCCACACACCACACGACGGGGCGGTCTACGCAGATCTGGCCGACACCATCGCGTCAGGGAACTCGCCTAGCGGCCCGTGCACACAGAACTTTCCGTCTGGCAGCTTGGTGCCGAACTACCCGCTGTGCGCCGAGGGCCCAGGTGTCCCCGGTGCGGTCTACGTCAACGAGCCCAACCGGTTGTCGGAACTCTTCGCGCAACACCAACGACCGTCCGCCTGGGCCGCCTGCCGCGACGCGTTCGGCCGCACCGATTTCAGACAGCTCGCCACGGATATCGACGGCTGGTGGGTGGACGGCTGGTTGTCGCAAACGTGGATTCCCGGTCCATGAGTCCGGGGCATCGGTGACGCACTCCTGGGGATCGTCCTCGACATTGTCGCACGCACCGATGGTTCCCGGAAAAGACGGCACGGACACCATGGCGATCCAGATCACGCTACGCCCACGCCCACTGCCCGGTCATCACAACCAAGAACGTGGACAGTTCGCGGCCAGCGTCCACCGGCATGATCGGCATCTTGTCCGCCGACCTCGACGGCTACGATCATGGAGTCCGTACGATGTGCAGCTTCATCCGCGGCAACTCATCCTCGACGGGGTCCGTACTCCGCGCGGGCGTCGATCTGTCCCCGCCGACCGGCGACGCACCACAGCGACCAGAAAGAACCAATTGTGAGTAACCCACCACAGGCGTTCGGCCCAGGCCCCTGGCCGCAGCACGGGCAACCTGGCGGCCTGCCACCGAAAAAGTCCCGCCGGGGATTGCTGATCGGAGCGATCGCGGTCGCCGTGGTGCTGTGCGCCGGCGTGGTCGCGACGGTGGAACTGAGCGACCGGGGACCCTTAGTGGGCGTTCCCGTGGCCGCCGCGCCGACGACAGCGTCCTGTGTGTACC
>NZ_VJWX01000590.1 GCF_007713715.1 Amycolatopsis rhizosphaerae | reverse complement strand
CCTTGCCCGAGGCGCCGAAGTCGATGGTCGCGGTCGCGCGCGGGCCCTCACCCTGCGCCTCCACCACGGTTCCCAGGCCGTACTTGTCATGGCTGACGCGGTCACCCACGTCCAGCTTCAGGGCCACCGTGTTCTGCCAGCCCTTGAACGAGGTGGTCCGCATGCCTCGCGAGGCGAGGCCCGCCTGTGCCGAGTCGCCGCCGGTGGACCGGCGGCCCCAGGTGGTCGCGGCCCGCGGCGAACCGTAGGAGCTCGCCCCCGCGACCGGCTCTTCCCGCTTCCAGTCGACGAGATCGGCCGGGATCTCGTCCAGGAAGCGCGAGGCCGGGTTGTTCATCGGCTGCCCCCAGGCCGAGCGGGTGATCGCACGGGAGAGGTAGAGGCGCTCACGGGCACGGGTGATCGCGACGTAGGCCAGCCGCCGCTCCTCCGCCAGTTCCGCCGGCTCCCCGAGTGCGCGCAGGTGCGGGAAGACACCGTCCTCCCAACCGGTGCAGAACACCACCGGATACTCCAGGCCCTTCGCGGTGTGCACGGTCATGAGCGTCACCACGCCGGCGTCGTCGCCGTCCTCCTCACCGTCGGGAGCGGGGATGGAATCCGCGTCGGCGACCAGCGACACCCGCTCCAGGAAGGCGGGCAGCGAACCGGGCTCCGGTACGCCCGCGTCCTCCTCTTCCGCCGGGGGCGTCAGTTCGGCCGCGGACTCGGTGAACTCGCGGGCGACCGTGACCAGTTCGGTCAGGTTCTCCACCCGCGAGGCGTCCTGCGGATCCTCCGATTCCTCCAGTTCGGCCCGGTAACCGGTGCGGTCCAGTACCGCCTCGAGCACGTCCGCCACCTCGACCCCGTCCTCGGCCAGCGCCCTCAGCTCGTCCAGCAGCCCGACGAAGGCGATGATCGCCTTGGCCGAGCGCGGGTTGAGCAGCGGCACCTTCCCCTCGGTCGCCTCACGCAGCGCGGTGGCGAAGGAGACGCGTTCCCGCTCGGCGTGCGTGGCGATCACCGCCTCGGCGCGCTCGCCGATGCCCCGCTTGGGCACGTTCAGGATGCGGCGCAGGCTCACCGTGTCCTCGGGGTTGGCGATCACCCGCAGGTACGCCAGCATGTCCCGGACCTCGCGCCGCTCGTAGAACCGGACACCGCCGACGACGCGGTAGGGCAGGCCGAGCCGGATGAAGATCTCTTCGAACACGCGGGACTGGTTGTTCGTGCGGTAGAACACCGCGACGTCGGAATAGCGGGCCTCGTCACGGTCGGACAGTGCGTCGATCTCGCCCGCGACGAACGCGGCCTCGTCGTGCTCGTTGTCGGCGACGTAGCCGCCGATCTTCTGGCCGTCCCCGGAGTCGGTCCACAGCCGCTTGTCCCTGCGGTTGGGGTTACGGGAGATGACCGCGTTGGCCGCGGACAGGATGGTCTGCGTGGACCGGTAGTTCTGCTCCAGCAGAATCGTGCGCGCGTTCGGGAAGTCCCGTTCGAACTCCTCGATGTTGCGGATCGTCGCGCCGCGGAAGGCGTAGATCGACTGGTCCGCGTCCCCCACGACGCACAGCTCGGCCGGCTCGACACCAGACTCGGTCGGCTCGGTGCCCACCAGCTCCCGGACCAGCGTGTACTGCGCGTGGTTGGTGTCCTGGTACTCGTCGACCAGGACGTGCCGGAACCGGCGCCGGTAGTGCTCGGTGACCTCGGGGAAGACCTGCAGCAGCTCCACCGTGCGCATGATCAGGTCGTCGAAGTCCATCGCGTTGGCCAGCGAAAGCCGCCGCTGGTACTCGGCATAGACCTCGGCAACCCGTCGCTCGAGCTCGTTGGTGGCCGTCTCCGCGGCCGCGGTGGCGTCCTTCAGCTCGTTCTTGAGGTTCGAGATGTGCACGGCCAGGACCCGCGCCGGGTAGCGCTTGGGGTCGATGTCGAGATCCCGCGCCACCAGCGTGATGAGCCGCTTGGTGTCGTCGGAGTCGTAGATCGAGAAGTTCGACGACATGCCCAGCGTCTTGGCCTCCCGGCGAAGCAGGCGCACGCACATCGAGTGGAAGGTGGACACCCACATCGCGTTCGCCCGCCTGCCGACCAGGTCCGAGACGCGCTCACGCATTTCGGCGGCGGCCTTGTTGGTGAACGTGATGGCCATGATCTGGCCGGGCTGGGCGCCCCGCTCGGCGAGCAGCCAGGCGATCCGGCGGGTCAGCACCCTCGTCTTGCCGGACCCGGCACCGGCCACCACCAGCAGCGGCGCACCGGCGTGGGTGACGGCTTCGCGCTGGGCCCGGTTGAGGTCGGACAGCAGGTCGGCATCCCGGGCCGCGGCGGTCGAAGGAGCCGGCTCGGGCAAGGGGAGATCGAAGAGGGTGCTCATCGGGGATCCACGCTACTAGGGGGCGCCGACGGTGTACCGCACCGGACGTACTCGGCGATGTCGCCGGTGGACAGATGCGGGATGGCACCCCGGGTGCGGAGCATCGACTCCATGACCACTGAACCCACCGGTATCCGAGCCTCCGACGCCGATCGCGAGCGGACCGCCGCCCTGATCCAGCGCGCGAGCGCCGAAGGCCGTCTCACCCTCTCCGAAACGGAACAACGCCTCGGCGACGTTTATGCCGCCAAGTACCTCGGCGAACTGGCCGGGCTCGTCGCCGACCTGCCGCAGGAACAGCCGCAGCGCCGCTGGTTCCCGCCGCCGCTGCGGCTGCACGCCGCGGTGGTGGTGCTCCTCTCGACGCTGCTGATCGTGCGCTGGGCGGTTTCCGGCGCACCGTTCTTCTGGCCCGCCATGCCGATGTTCTGGCTGGGCGTGAGCCTGCTCGCGCACGCCGCGATCCGGTCGCGGCGCCGCGCTGTGCCATACTGAAGGTGTGCGGCACGCTCAGCGATTTTTTTACGGGACCCGGACTCCGGCTCCCGTGATCGCGTAGTGCCCTCCACGCCATCAACGTCAAGCCCCGGAGTCCACGGACCCGGGGCTTTCTTCGGCTCTGGGCCTGGAGTCCGGACCGACCGGAGGTCCCGATGAACGCACAGACAGACGACAAGGGCGCTGTTTCCCCGGCTTCCTCGGCGGAGCCGATCGCTTCCGCCGAGGAAGTCGCGGAGCTGCGTAAGGAGATCGACTGGCTGGACGGCGAGATCCTGCGCCTGATCAAGCGCCGGGTCGAGGTGTCCAAGCGGATCGGCGCCGCGCGCATGGCCGCGGGCGGCACGCGGATCGTCTACAACCGCGAGATGGACGTGCTCGCGCGTTACCGTGAGCTCGGTCCGGAGGGCCGCCAGCTCGCGATGGCGCTGCTGAACCTGGGACGCGGGCGTCTCGGGCGCTGAGGTCCGGCAAAACCAGGGTGTTTCCCCGAGCCGCCGGGCGCGGTACGCGCGCACACTGGAGACATGATTAACCTCATCGCGGTCCTGGTCGCGATCGCCAGTGTGCTCGCCGCGCTCGGCCACGTCGGTTATCTGGCACTGCTCAACAACGCCGCGAACAAACGCGCCGGGGGCGCGCCCGTCGCGGAGTACGTCCGGAGCCGGTGGCCGATCGCGGGCGGCGCCACGGCCGCCTCCCTGCTCGCCTGGCTGTTCACTTCCGGGAGCACCGGCATGGACATCCTCGCGATCGTCCTCGCCGCGGGGAGCGGGGTCGTGTCGGTCAAGGCCCTGCAGTCGACCCAGGCGAAGTACCGCAGCGGCGGCTGAGGGCCGCGGCATACCGCGTTTTCATACTGCAAGTCGCACTCGCTCGAATGGCTACTCCCCTTCGGAGTGAACTTGACGACTGGCCCTCCCCTGCGCGCTCATGGCTCTTACGCTGGGCACGTGAATTCCGGCACGGCGATGGGTATCAGCGCGCCCCGAAGGCGCGCGAGTTCGGGCACCCGTGCAACTTGCCGATTGCATGCTGCTCCATTCGGCTTAATTCACCCCGGAAAGGCGTCACGAGGTGCGGGGGGAGGAATCCACTCCGCATGAACCGTGGGGCCGATTGGACCGAGCAGCTCACCCCCTCCCCGGGCAGGCACCGCC
>NZ_VJWX01000058.1 GCF_007713715.1 Amycolatopsis rhizosphaerae | reverse complement strand
GCACCGGACCGGTCCACCAGTTCGTCAACCGCGGCCTCGACCACGGCGCCTTCATTCCCCTGATGGCGATGTACCCGGCCGCCGACGTACCCGTCATCCAACTGTCCATGCCGAGCCTCGCCCCCGATGCCCTGCTCACACTCGGCCGGCGACTGCGCCCGCTACGCGAAGAAGGCATCCTCGTCATCGGCTCCGGCTTCATGACCCACAGCTTCGCCGCCCTGCGGAACCCCGCCCTCGCCGGGCACACCAGAGCCTTCGACGAATGGGCGATCGACGCACTGCACCGCGACGACGTCGACACCCTCACCGACTACCGCGCGAAGGCACCCGGCGTGCAGATCGCCCACCCCACCGCCGACCACTACGTGCCGCTGTTGCTCACCGTCGGCGCCGCCACGGACCTCACCAGCACCACCTCCGCCATCAACCGCATCCACCTCGGCAACTCGCTCCGGTCGGTCCGGATCGACTGAGCCGTCCCCTTACATTTAAAGCTTTAAGTCAACTTGCTATGATCAATTAAAGCTTTAAGTCAGAGAGGATGACCATGACTCTGTTCCGCCTGGACGCCAGCATCAGCCCGGAGGGCTCGGCCACCCGGGAGATCAGCGACGTCGTCGAACAGGAGTGGCTCGCGGCCCGCCCCGGCGACACGATCACAAGACGCAACATCGGTTTCGATGTCCTCCCCGCCGACGCGTGGGGCACCGCCGTCAGCGCCCGCGACCTCCCTCATGCCGACCAGTCCCCGCGACAGCAGGAGGCCGTCGCGCTGGCCGCGACGCTGGTCGACGAACTGCTCGCCGCGGACGCGTTCCTGTTCGCGGTGCCGCTGTACAACTACGGCGTTTCCCAGCATTTCAAGACCTACTGTGACCTGGTGTGGACCGACCCGCGCGCGCACGGCCGGCGGTTCCTCGATGGCAAGAAGGCAGTGCTGACCACGGCCCGTGGCGGGGCGTACGGCCCCGGCACGCCGCGCGACGGCTGGGATCACGCGACGCCGTTCCTGCGCCGCATTCTCGAAGACGTGTGGGGCGTGGAACTGACCGTGATCGCGCGCGAGTTCACGCTCGTGGGCGTGCTACCGCAATTCGACGACTTCAAGGACATGGCTTCGGCGATGCATGCCGAGGCGCTCGCGGCGGCCCGGGACGCGGGCAAGGAGCTCGGAGCGCAGTAGGACATGCTCCCTCGCCGGATGGCCCGTTGACGCTTGATCGCGTCGGCGGGCCGCCGAGCGTGCGACAGGTTGCCCCGGTGTCGCTTGCTGTGGCGTCGAGAGGTCAGACACGGAGCAGGTCGGCCGAGACGGCCCAGAGGCGCTTGGCGGGGTACATCGGGCGCACCATTCGGCCGGCGCTCGGCGATGTGCCGGTGAACAAGCTGAGTGCGCGCATGCTGGAAGCGCTCTACAGCCAACTTCGCCGATGCAGGACCCCGCTGCAATGGAAAGCGCTTCATCGACCACAAGAACGAAGACGACCATGACGGCAAGGAAGCCGAGTGCGGGCCACACAAATGCAAGCCCATGGCTTCCTCATCGGTGCGGCAGATTCACTCGATCCTCAACGGAGTGCTCAGCGCGGCCGCACGGTGGGAGTGGATCAGCTCCAACCCCGCGAAAGTCGCCCAACGGCCGGCGCGGTGGCCCAGGTGGTACAGGTCCGGAGCTGGACCAGCCCGGCCAGCGCCGTCCGTCACGGTGCCGAAACCGGAACCGTCTCGAGGATGGCCACGCTGGAAGACTCAGCGAGTCGCCCCCGAGACGACGAACCGGTAGCTGCCCGAACCGACCTCGACCACCAGGCGGCCGCCCAGCGAGGTGACGGCCCGGACGCCGGGTGCGCGGGCCACGGGCTTACCGGATTCGGCAACCTGGTCCGCCCGTGAAGCTTGGTCTGGTCGTGGACTTCGGGGCCGGCGGGTAGGTGTCGTGGCGGAGCCGGCGGCGGGCGGAAGGCTGGGGCTTTCGGCCCGAGCGGTGGCCAATGTGCTATGCCCGCAGCGTCTCCGGTTCGCGCGCTGCTGCGGCGATCGCGCGCAGAACACCGATCGGGTCTTCGCCCACTGCGTGCAGGCCGACGTGGTTCGCTCCCGCCGCGATCTCCGCGCGGATGCCTGTCGCGATGGCCGTCGCGTCGCTGTGGAGCACGAGCGCGTCGATCAACCGGTCGCTGAACGGGTCGGTGAGGTCGCGGTCGGTGTAGCCGATCCGCCGGAGGTTGTCGGCATAGTTGGCGATACCGAGGATGGGGCGCAGCCCGGCCCGGCCGGTCTCCCGGGCCCGGTCGACGTCAGTGTCCAGCAGCACGCCGTGGCCGGGCGCCACCAGCTTGTCCGGTCCCAGGGCTTCACGGGCGCGGCGAGTGTGTTCGGGCGTCACCTGGAGCGTGAGTGTGCCCGCGGCGCGCTCGGCTGCCAGCCGGAGCATCTTGGGGCCGAGTGCGGCCAGTAGCACGCGCTCGGCGGGGACGCCGGCCGCGGTCAGGGTGTCCAGGTAGCTCGCGGTCTTCGCAACCGGTGACGTGTACCCGGTGTTGATTTCCCGGTGGCCGGCGCCGATGCCGATGAGCAGCCGTTCGGCGTGCTTGTTCGCGATCCGGTGGTAGGAGTCCGCGACGGTACCCGCGTCGGCCTGCCACACGTTGAGCACGCTGGTGCCCACCACGATCCGGTTCGTGGCGTCGAGCAGCCGCTCTGCCGAGAGGAGATCGGCGGCCGGCGACGCCGCCAGCCAGATCGCGCTGTAGCCGGCTTCCTCCAGTGCGACGGCGTCCGTCGCGGTCGCGTCGGCGGCGGTCAGGTAGGCACCGAGCGGCCCGAGTTCGATGGTCATGACCACGACTACAGCACCGGCTGGCCACGCGAACCAGCGCCAAGCCGTATGTGCTGCGATAAGCTGAGCTTATCGTTGATCCAGTCCCAGGTAGGAACCATGGAGTTACGGGCGCTGCGCTATTTCGTCGCCGTCGCCGACGAGCTGCACTTCGGCCGGGCCGCCGAGCGGCTGCACATCGCCCAGCCCGCGGTCAGCCAGCAGATCGCCCGGCTGGAGCGGGAACTCGGGGTCCGGCTGCTCGACCGGTCGCCCCGGCGCGTCCGGCTGACCGCGGCCGGGCGGCGGGTGCTCGATGCGGCGCGCAGCACGCTCGCCGCGGCCAACCAGGTACAGATAGCGGCGAAGCAGGTCCCGGCGGTTGTGCGCATCGGCACTGCCGCCGGCATGACCGCTCGTCTGGAACGCGGTATCGACGCTCTGCGCGAGGGGGCGCCGGAGTTCGACGTGGTGCTGGTCGATCTGCCGGTCGAGGCCCGGCTCAACGCTCTCCGGCAGGGTGACCTCGACCTGGCACTGACCCGTGGGGTGGGCTCCGTACCAGGGTTGACGGTGTTACCGGCTTGGCAGGAGAACTTGCTGGCGGTGGTGTCAAAGCATCATCCGGCCGCCGACGGGAGTGCCGTCAGCCTGGCCGAACTGGCCGGCGACACGCTGCGCTTGCCCGCGCGGGAGCACGACCCGCCGTTGCACGACGCCGTGGGCCTGGCGCTGCGCGAAACCGGGGTGTGTCCGCGAGCAGGCAGGCCGACCGGCACGCTCCAGGGCACGATCGTCGAAGTCGGCTCGGATTCGCGGAGCTGGACGGTGCTGCCCGCCGACCAGGTCGCCGAGATCCACTCCACCCGCGTTCGGGCGATCCCGCTCGAACCGGCGATCACGATCGCCGGTAGCGTCGTCGTCGCGGAAGACGCGGGTAGCGCGGCCGAGTGTGCGGTAGCGGCCTTCCGCGACGAGGGGATCCGACACCGTCCATAAGAGACGATCAACGTCGGCGCGCGCCCGTCGCGCACGCGCTCACCCGGTATCAGATGATTCGGACCGGAAGGGACCCACCGGTGTCGCGCTCGCCCGGGAATCGCAGATCCCGCGCAACGCTCTCATCCGGAGCGACACCGTTCTGAAGAACGAGTTCACCGAACTGGTCGAGGTACGTGGCGCGACCCGGGACGTCTACGGTTATTCCATACAGAGCGCAAGTCGGTCCGACGGCACCCCGATGCACGTCATCCTGGCCACCATCCCGCCCCTCGGCCTTGGCTCGTCAGATCCACGCGAAGCCGTCCGGGTCGCGATCAACCAGGACATCCGCAGCAACTACAGCCAATACGGAGCCGGCGAAGTCCTCGACCACGCCGTCGCCGACAACACCGGCGGCCACCCGAACCAGATCAACCCCAGCTACCTGACCAGCAACCAACCCAACGCCGCCTACTACCAGCAACTCGCCCAGACCCTCGCCGACGCCATCAACACATTCCCGCCGGCCGTGACCCTGTAAGCGAGCGGGCCGGGGTCTGCTCAGCTATCTCACCGAGACGGTCAAGGGCACGGACCGGGCGGCAAGGAAGCGCGCTGCGCAGCGCCCGGCCAGCACTTCCGTGCCACTCGGCACCGGCTCACTCACCAGGACCGCAACCGTGGACCCCTCGGCATATTCGACATCCCCCGATCACGGCCGGAATAGCCGAACTCGTCCTGGCCGGATCAGTGGACGCGACCGGCGCCTTGAGCCCCGCCCGGAAAGTTCCTCATGTCGGCGGCGGTCAACCGAACACATCGCGGTTCTGGCGCACGAAATCGGCGAGCCTGAGGGCAGCACGGCCGGTGAGATCAGGCACTGTCGAGGTCACAGCGTCGGCGCCACCGTTCCGGTAGGCGCGGGCCACCTCGATCAGAGCGTCGACGTAGAACTCTGGCATTCCCCGGTTCAGCATCGCGACGCGAGCCTGATCGTCGGCAAGCTCGGCATAGCGCACCGGCCTGCCCAACACGCCGGAAAACACCTCCGCAGCTTCGACGTAGGTCAGGGCTTCCGGCCCGGTGAGGTCGTAAATGCGCCCATCATGGCCGTCGCTTGTCAACACCCGCGCGGCCACCCGGGCGATATCACCGGCGCCGACAAAACTGATCGGCGCGTTGACCAGCGGAAAACTGAACTCCCCGGCCTGGCGAATGGAGGGCTGACGCAGGAAATTCTGCAGATAGAAGTTGGGCCGAAGAATGGTCCACGACAGCCCGGAGGCGGACAACGCCTGCTCAGCAGGCCGATGCAGCCGGGCGATCGGGGTCAGGCCTTCATCCGCCCGCCAGACCGACAGCTTGACCACTCGCGTACCCGCCGCGCGGGCCGCGTCAACCAGATTGAGTTCCTGCGCGGTCTGCTCCGGACCCATCGCCCCCAGCAGGAAGACGGCATCGACACCATCAAGCGCCGGCGCCAGCGTCTCCGGCTGTCCGAGATCGAGCGTCACCGCCTGCCAGCCCGACTCGTTCGCCTCGGCCGTCTTGCCCGGATCGCGGTAAGCGGCTCGGGTCGCCACCCCCTCGGCACGCAAGTGCGTCAGCAGCGCCGATCCGACGTTCCCGCTCGCGCCGGTCACCAAGATCATCCTCGTCCCCCTGCCGCCCAGCCCGAAAGCACACCGGAGATCGACTATGCCAGAAGAGGAGACGAACGTACCCGCCTCCCCATTCGCGAAGACCGGGGCGAGACGCGCCGAGAAGGTCCTGCCGCGCGGCATGCTCCCCGGACGCCGGTCCTGGGCCGTGAGTGAAAGCGGTTGCCCGGGTAGTAGTTTCCCTCACGACCGACGGGAGGCGGGTGGAGTGGCACGTCTTCACGTTGGCTGCGCGATGTGGACCCACAAGGCGTGGTCCGGGCGGTTCCTGCCACAGTCGCTGCCGGCCAAGGAGCGCCTGCGGGCCTACGCCGGCTGGTGCAACGCGGTCGAGGGCAACACCACCTTCTACGCGACCCCCGCCCGAAACACCGTCGCGGCTTGGGCGCAGCAGGTCGACCCCGATTTCCGGTTCGTGGTCAAGCTGCCCAAGGTCGTCACGCACGAGCGCCGGTTCGTGGCTGTCGAGGCCGAGATGCGGGCTTTCCTGGAGGCGATCGAACCCCTCGGCGAACGGGCGGTCCTGTGGACCCAGTTACCCAGCTCCTTCGGCCCCTCCGACGTCGACGCCCTCGGCCGCTTCCTGCGCCGGCTGCCCACCGACCGTCGACGCGCCGTGGAGGTGCGCCACCCCGGGTTCTTCACCGATGCCAGCTCGACGTCACGGCTGGAGCGGGCGCTGGCCGACGCGCACACCGAGTGGGTGCCGTTCGACACCACGGTCTTCTTCCAGAACCCGCCGACCAGTGAGGCCGAGCGCGACGCGTGGGCCAAGAAACCTCGGCTGCCGCGGCGGACGCGTGCACTGACCGACCGGCCGATCGTCCGCTACCTGGGCCGGGATTCGCTCGAGGAGACCATCGAGGGCTGGCAGCCGTGGACCAGGGTGGTCGCCCGCTGGTTGCGGGAGGGCCGGTTACCAACAATCTTCGTGCACACCCCCGACAACGACAACGCGCCGACGCTCGCCCGCCGCTTTCATGACGACGTGCGGACACTCGTGCCCACCCTCGACGCGCTGCCCGAGCCGGAACCCCCCAAGCCCGCAACCCTGTTCTGAACAATGCCACGATCGGGCGCGTTCACCTCGACCTGAGCACTGCTGTGCGACCGGATCCACCGGTGTCACTGGGCGGCGAGCCGTCCGCCAGTTTCTCGCCAGACACCACCCGGGTTGACCTGCTGGTTCACTGCGCCAATCGTGTCATTGCGCGTACCGCGGGTCGGGTTTCGCAGTCCCGCACTGCAGGCGCTGGGGGCCCGTACTGGCTGGATGTGTACCGCATCATGACTGAAAGTGCTCAAGTCGCTGCGGATGTGGGTGCAGGTGCGCTACGGTCAGCCATCGTGGACGATCAGCGGTGGGGTTTCGACTTGACGGCCATCGTCATCGCCCTGGTCACCTTTGTGGTCGGTGTTGCCGGCGCGATCATTGCGGCTTGCACGGTAGTCGGCATCCCTGCCGCGATCGCAGCGATCTTGGGGGCGGCCGGTGTCTCCATCGGACTGGTCGCGACCGCGCTTCTGTCGCTGCAGTCCCTGACCAACACCATCTCCAGCGAGCAGAACACCATCGCCCAGAAGGTGCACGACCTCGGCGACCAATGGGCCAAGTCCAATACCGGCGCCATGCAGGCCAAAACCGACTGGCACGTGGCGCAGTGATGCCAGACCTCGCTGGCACAGGCCGGATCGCTGCCATGTCGTTGAGCGTGAGCCTCATCGCGATCATTGTGTTCATCGGGCTGGGCTTCGCGGCACCCACCGGCACCCATCCTTTCTTCTATTTCGGATTGGCTTTTTTCGGGGGTGGGGCAATTAGTCTGCTCTTCGGCGGAATCGGCGTTGTTTTCGCGCGCGACCGTACCCCTAGCTCCCCGTCTCTGGACTCGCAGTTTTTCGGCGGGGTTCGCACGATGATGATGGCGATGTGGCTGTGCGCGCTGGTGATGGACGGCCTGGGCACCTTGATCGTGCGGGCCATTGCGGGCGGCAGGGGTGGTACGACCCCGCTGAGCACCGGTGTGCTGGTCATCGCGTTCACCGTTGCGACCGTCACCGTGATCTGCGCTGGGGTGACGGCCGTGGTCATGCGCCGCCGGCTCCGCCGGGGCTGAGCCGTGCCACATCATCGCGGCCGAGACAATCGCCCGATCGATCCGGCGCGGGCACGTCGTATTCACGAGCTCGCGGAACCTGCTCGTGCTCTGGAACCTGAGCGTCCTCATGGCATGCCTCGGCTGGCTCGGACTAGGGACCGGCCCTGGTCTGGCGCACGTACCGATCGGTGCGCCAGTGATCGTTGTGAGCGTGCTTGTGCCCACCGTCCTGGTCCTCTACAACGGCACTGTCACCGTCTTGGCAATCCGACTTCTGCGGAGCTAGAAATGCTCTCCCGCAAGAAACGCGGCCGACTATGTCGGGCACATCGTGCGCAAAACCGACGGCGTACCACGACTGCAGGAAGGAAGCCCGGTTCTCGCTCCACAGTCACAGCCCTCACCGGCCGGTACGGCGGATATCGCTCACGGTGTGGCTATCGCAGCACGCGCGCCAACCCGGACCGCAGCATGACAGCGATGAACACCAGTAAGAGCGTGAAGATCAACGCGGAAAAATCGATCGTGGTCCCTTCGGAGAGCTGGATGAGGATCTCGCTGACGACTGCGATCCCGGCCAGAACGAACGCGGTGGTGCAGGTGTGCCGTGCTGATCGACCATCAGGAAACCGCGCGAGCCCCCACCGGGTTCGCAACAACAGCACGGCCAGAGTCATCAGTACGCCCGCGCAGAACCACGTCTGGAACACGAATGGAGTCAGGATGACCGGGTCCCGACTGCCGACCAGCAGCTCGGCCAACCGTGGACCAAAGAGAATGAACGCCACGATGACCAGATTCAGTGCGGCCATGAGCAGGCAATACGACCGGACCTGCAGGATCTGCCGTTGCCGTGGATCCCTGTCGATCCGCCGGGAACTACTTGGCCGTCCAGCCACCCGAGGCCATCCTTTCAACCACCAGTTCCCGTCGGCGCTCGTCATCCCCCACGACATGGAGCAGCCGTACCCCCCGAAGTTGATCAATCTGAGCAAAACCGGTCGGACGCAGGAGTGAATTGGATACAATACTAGCCAAAGTCTCAGGATTCTCAGAAGATCTAAACCAGGAAAACGCGACCTCTTTTACGTGTTCACATAGCCTATCGACGATGGCAAGCCTGCTGCCAGGAACCGTTATGATCGCCCTGCCCTCCCTTGAAATATCAAGGAAACTGGTTGCACAGACGATTCCCTCCATGGAATCAGGACGCTTAACCGTGAGGCCCGCATTCGACCGCCTCTAAGCTCGGAGTCCTTCATCGAAGACCTCGAGGCCCACTCTGCGCTCGGTTACTGGCCGGGCCTGAGGCAGGCGGTACCCAGACGGTCAGGGTGCCCGCATCCGCGCCACGGTGCGCTCGGCGAGGGCGCGCCAAGCCGGTGCGCTCGCCGGGGCGATCCTGGCCACCCTGCCCACGAGTTCATCGATCACCCGGGCCGAACCCGCGTCATCGCCCAGCAGGGCCTGCAGCGAGGCGAGCCCGATGAGCGCCTTCGCCAGGTCCTCCAGGTGGTGTACCAGGCCGCCGTCCACCATGGCGGCGTAGGCGTTGCTGGCGATCGTGAAACCGTTGAAGGCCGCGGCATCGCGGTGCGCGTGTAGCGCAATCGCGCCCTGGTGACAGCCGGCCTGCCCGAGTAGCCGCAGGACCGCCTCGGTCGGGTGATACCGGCTCAACCACGCCAGATCAGCGATGATCGACTCGAGGGTCATGGACGCATAATGTGTCTGTCCGGCCCGGGACAACCGGCCCGCGTCGTTGACCTGAGCCTGCGCCTGCTCCAGCCAGCGGCCGAGGTCCGCCGGGCCGAGCGCGGTGAGGGCACGTAACTCGGCGAGCTGGGCGTCGATGCCCCGTGCCATGAAGGCCAGCTGCTCATCCGTGCGGCCAGCCTCGGCGAACACAGGTCGCGCGGCGGCGATGGCGGCGATCGCTCCGTCTACATCGGACAGTCGATGCAGGGTGGTGCCGTAGGCGACGCGGAGCCGGGCCGCCTCCAGGACCAGGTCGTCACGCCCGGCGCCGGTCAGCCGGTCGTAGACCTCCAGCGCCGTCTCGGCCGCCCGGGCCGCGCGCTCGTAGTCGCCGATCCGAAGGTGGTCGTTGGCGAGCCGATGGTAGGAGCCTGCCAACTCGGATTCACCTCGGAGACCCTGCCTGACCAGTGACTCCACGATGCGCACCGACTGCTCGATCACGCCCACGGCCTCGGCGAGGTAGCCGGCGTCACCGAGTGCGGCGGCCATGCTCTCCAAGATGAGGACCCTGGCCACGTCGCGGCGCGGCTCCGGCCCGTCGCCGAGCACGTCCAGCGCGTGCTGGTAACGCTCGCAGGCACCGAGCGGGTCCCCCGCGCGTCGGCGCAGCACACCGTGCTGGCGGTGTGCCATCGCGACCAACGCGCTCAGGTCGGCGGAGGTAGCCTCGTGCTCGGGAATAAGGCGCAGTACCGAGTCGAGTTGTTCGCGGGCGGCATCGGCGTCACCGGCGTCCATCAACGCGGCGGCAAGTTTCTCCCGGGCATCGGCCAGCTGCGCCAGCCACGTCTGCGATCCGTCCAGATCGGCCAGCCGTTGCCACAAGTCGACGGCCCGCCGGGCGACCGTCGCGCCCGCCTGCGGGCTTTCCAGCCTCCGCACCAGGGTTGACTCGTGGTCGTAAGCCAGTGCCAGCTCGTCGGCCAAGTCCGACCGCCCGTCGCGTTGCACGGCCTCGGCGAGCATCTTCGCCGCCGCGCGGTAGCCCTCGAGCGCAGGCCGTGGGCGGTCCAGGCTTTCCTCCGCCCGCCCGACCTGGAACAGCGCTTGCCCGAGGGGCCCGGTCAGCTCGTGCCACCCCTGTTCACGGACCAGTGGGCCGAGCAGGTCGACGGCGATCCGCGCGTACCGCAACTGCTCGGCCGGTGCCGCCGCGAGGACCGCGCGGTTGTAGGCGAGTTGCGCGCGGGTGGCGACCAGGTCGGAGCGACCCACCGTGCCGAGCGCGCGCAACCGCTCGTCGGCCCGCTCCCACAGCTCGCTGGCCCGCTCGGGTTCACCCGCTCGAAACGCCGCGTCCGCCTTGGCGGCCAGTACCTTCACCGCGCCCTCGTCGTCGCCCGCCTGCTCATAGGCGGCCAGGGCACGGTCGTAGAGGTCGAACGCGACCGCTTCCGATGACTGAGACAACAGCGTGTTCGCCATGCCCAGCAGCGCGGTCGCTTGAGTGTGCAACGCCTCCTCACCATCGCCGAGCGTTTCAGCGGTGGCGATGGCACTGTCGTGCACGTCCAGCGCGGCAACCATATCGCCCATATCGCGCAACGCGAGCGCGAGTTCGTTCAGCAGGGCCGCCTGCAAAGGGGCGCCGGCATCGAGGTCGACGGCGGCCCGCAGGGTGGCGATGCCGCCGGCCGCATCGCCGAGACTGAGCTGGATCCGCGCGATGTCCCCGCGAATACGGGCACGCTCCCAACGGCTGACCGGAGAGTCGGGCAGCTGGTCGAGGACCCGGCGCGCCTCGGCCAGCGCGCGGAGATCCTCCAGCGCCTGCGACCTGCGGTTGCCGCGCTGGGTGGGCAGGAACCGGCCGGTCTCGCGCAGATCGATCCCTGCCGCCTGGTAGGCCAGCGCGAGCCAGCGTCCCGGGTCGGACCACTCGCCGCCGCTCAGCAGACGGCGCTCGTGGACCACCCGCGTCTCGTCCGAAGTGGCAGGTCGCGGGGTGGTCGGCAGGCCGGCCACCGTCGCCAGCCGGTCGGCCACCTCGCCCAGGGAACGTGGGCGTTCGGCGGGTTCGGGTCGCAGGCACGCCCGCAGCAACTCGAGCAGACCGGCGGGCGGCGGCAACCGCCATGCGCTCGCGGGCCGCTGCGCCAGTCGTTCGAGCACCGCGTCGGCCAGCGCACCGGACGGCCAGGTCCGCTCACCGGCGAACGTCTCCAGCGCGGTGACCGCCCAGCTCCACACGTCCGCGCCGCGGCCGAGCGACTCACCCTCCGCCTGCTCCGGCGAGGCATAGGCGAGCGTGTGCCCCTGCGCCACCGCCCGGATCGAGGAGTCCGGTCTGTCGATCATCTGGCGCAGGACCGCTTTCGCCGCCTTCCGCTCGTCCTCGTTCATGTCCGGACCGCCGGCTATGTAGTCGAGGACCGCCTCAAGCTGGACGGCCTCCTCCGGAGTCCGCATCGCGCCGGTGGCCAACCCGAAGTCGGTGACCTTCGCGGTGCCGTTCTCGGTGAGCAACACGTTGGCGGGCTTGAGGTCCAGGTGGAGCAGGCCGGCCGTGTGCGCCGCGTCCAGGCCCCGTGCGATCTCGATCGCGATCCGGCAGGCGGTGCGCACGGCGTGGTCGCCGGTGTACAGGCGGCCGGTGCGGATCCACTCGGCCAGCGAGCCGCCAGGGACGTACTCGCTGAACACCACGAGCTCCTCGCCCAATGTGCGCACGAACCGGCAGGCCGCCAGATGCGGGTGTTCGGGCAACCCGATCCAGCGCTGCGCCTCGGCCAGAAATCCCTGCCGCGCGACGGGATCGTCCACCGTGATCCGCTTGGCCGCGTACCGCTCGCCGGACCGGCGGTTGCGCACCAGCGCGACCCGGCCGAAGCCCCCGGCCCCCAACTCGCGTTCGACGGTGAACTCGGCGAGCACCGTGCCGCCCGGTTCCCACGCCGTCATATCGCCTCCAACGCCGCGCGGAGTTCGGTGGCCGTGCCGAACCGCAGATCGGGATCGTCGGCAAGGGCTTCGTCGAGCAGCGTCGCGAGGCGGTCCGGCACCGGCACGCCCCGCTGGCGAAGAGGCACGGGACGGCTGCGCCACGCGGTCAGCCAGGGATCCTTGCCCGGCCGGAAGTCGCGCGGGGTGTGCGCGGTGAGGGCGAAGTAGAGCGACGCCGCCGCGGCCCACACGTCCACGGCTGGGGTGGCGTATTTGAAGTCGATCACCTGCTGGCGTGGCATGAACGCCGGCGTCCCGGCCGAACTGCCGGTGCGGGTCAGCCCACTCAGCCCGGCCAGTTGAAACGCCTTGGCCAGCCCGAAGTCCGCGACCTTGGCGACGTCACCGGCGCCGGCCAGCAGGATGTTCTGCGGCTTGACATCCCGGTGTACCAGTCCGACAGTGTCCACTCGCCCGCCGTGCGCGTCGGTGGCGGTAACCGGTGCGGCGTGCGCGTACTCCAGCCCGGCAAGCACTTGGGTGATCAGTGACACCGCCTGGTCGGCGGGGAGCGGCCCCTGCTCGCGCACCCGTTGGGCCAGGTTGCCGTGCGCACAGAGTTCCAATGCCATATAGGGAATGTCGCGCACCAGCCCGCCGGCATGAGTACGGACGATGTTGGGGTGCTCGAGCTGACGGCTGTTTTCGATTTCCCGCCGCACGTGGGCGGCGGCGTCCGGCCCGGTTGTGATGATCTTGAGGGCACAGGGTTCACCGGTGTCCTGGTCGGTCGCCGCGTAGACCACGCCCATGCCGCCGCGGCCGATTTCCTCCCCGATCAGCCACTGGGCCAGCTCCGGCACGTCCCGGAGGTCGTCGACGAATGCCATGGTGGTTACCTTAGGTGCATGACGGACTCCAGTTCGGTCGATCCGTTCAGTACGTTTCTGAACACGCAGTCGGGTCACGTCTCGATCGGGGGCCCGCCCGCGGCCGAAAGTGCCGTGAGCGAGTTGCCCGACGAGGCCTGGACCGTGCTGCGCGTGCTGGGCCGGGAGCGGGCCGCCGAGGTGGCCAGCCTCAAGGCGGCGACCACGCTGCCCACGATGCTCGTGGTCAGGCTGCTGGCGATGCTTGAGGAGCGGGGCCTCGCCCGGGTCCTACAGGACGACGAGGACGACATCGCAATGATCACCAAGGCCGGACGCACCGCACTGGCCGCCCGTACCGAGAACCCGGACTGACCGATGGGCTATCTGGTCGCTTGTCTGGTCGGAGCGTTGGTGGGCGCGGCCGAGCTCGCGTCCCGCTACCGGGATCGGCCGGCCACGCTCGTGAGCGTGCCGAGTGCATGGTTCTACGTTGTCTTGAATGCCGCGGCCAGCGGTGTGGCGCTGCTGCTGATCCGGACATTCGGCTGGCGGTTCGGCGCCGACACCGACGCGCACGCCGCCGCTGTCCAGGTACTCGTCGCGAGCCTTTCCGCGCTGGCGCTGTTCCGGAGCTCACTCTTCACCGTGCGGATCGGTGGGCAGGACATCGGCGTTGGCCCGAGCACTCTCCTCATAACGCTGCTCAACGTCGCCGATCGCAGCGTCGACCGGGTTCGCGCCAGGGACCGCTCCGGTCAGATAACCAAGATCATGGCCGCCGTCTCGTTCGCCAAGGCCCAGGCAGCCCTGCCCGCCTTTTGCCTGGCACTCATGCAGAACGTCACTCCCCAGGAGCAACGTGACCTCGCTGTCGCCATCGACGCCCTGGCCGCGGGCAAGATGACCGACACTCAACGCACCTATGCCCTCGGCCTCCTGCTGATGAACCTGGTCGGCCCCAAGGTGTTGAGATACGCGGTCGAAGCGCTCAAGGACGAAATCCGCGACGACGGACGGTCAGCCGGGGCCTGATGACCGATTGGCGGAGGCAAGAGCAGTCGGCGGAAGCAGATAATCGCGCAGCCCAAGCGCAGGAACGCTTCGTGGATGTCGTCGCGGATCTCCCAGCGGATGCGTAGCCGCCGGAACCAGTGCAACAGGGCGAAGGTCTGCTCGACGCCCCAGCGATACTTGCCCAGCCCGGAACCGTGCGCGGTGCCGCGACGGGCGATGACCGGCGTGATACCGACTGCCTGGACCTGCTTGCGATAGGTGTCGTGGTCGTAGGCACGATCAGCGAAGATCGTGTCCGGGCGCCGACGCGGACGGCCCCGGCGACCGCGCACAGGCGGGATGGCCTGGATCAGCGGCATGAGTTGGGTGACGTCGTTGCGGTTGCCGCTGGTCAGCGACACCTGCAACGGGATGCCGTGCCCTTCGGTGATGACGTGGTGTTTCGAGCCAGCTCGGGCACGGTTGACCGGGCTCGGTCCGGTTTTGGGCCGCCTTTCATCGCCCGCAGGTGCGAACCGTCGATCACCGCCCTCGACCAGTCCAGTTGACCGGCGGCCTTCAACTCGGCGAGCAGATTCTCGTGCAGCCGTTGCCAGACTCCGACCTCGCTCCAGTCACGCAGCCGCCGCCAGCAGGTCATACCCGATCCGAAGCCCAGCTCCTGGGGAAGGAACTCCCACGGAATCCCGGTATGCAGGACGAACAGGATGCCGCACAAGGCCTTGCGGTCATCCAGCCGAGGACGGCCCGGACGGTCGCTGCGCCGAGGGACAACGACCGGCAACAACGGCTCAATCCGCGCCCCGGGCATGACCGACCTCTGGTCAGATCGGGGCGTCAGCGCATAGCGTGTCCCGGCTGCCCAGCAGACGCATCGACGCGACACCCTCGTGCGCCAGCGGGTGGCAGCACCATCATCTCGGTTCCCCCTTGGGCTTGCCGGACGCGTCCCGACCCGACTACGACTCTTACCGTGGTCCGGTCACCCCGAACGGATCGGCGCGTAGAGCGCGGATCGTGGGTTGTAGAGCCCGGTGCGGTGGTAGTAGATGTTGGTGATCACCTGAAGTGCGACGAACAGCACGGCGTACTGCGCGCCGTTGAGCCCCGGCACCGCATTGACCGGCATGGTGTAGGCCATGACGAAGCGAAGCGCCGCATCCGCGATTGTCGCGACACCCCAGATGACACTGGCGACGCGCCAGACACGGCGGAAACCAGGCAGGCGATCCCACAGATAGTCCCAGGAATCGCCAGCCGGGCCGACACGCCCTTCAAGCAGCGCGCGGGCAAAGTAGAACACCACGGGTCGAGTGCGCCTGGTGCTGACCAGCAGCCAAAGGCCGGCGATCCCGGTCATCCAGCCGTCCTTGGCCAGCAGGAATCGGGGCGAGCCACTGATCAGCGCCGCCCCGGCGGAGGCCACCGTCATACCGACCATGAACGCCCCGAGACCGTCCAGCCGCCGATGCCGCACGATCTGGGCCAGCGTGCTCAGGCCGGGCACCACCGCACTGATCAGCAACGCGAGGAAGACGCCCACGCCGAGGCTGTGCAGCAGGTAGTACAGACCTATGGGTGCCGCCGTGTCCAGCAGCATCATCAGCCCGGCGCGACCCCGCCGTGCGGGCGCATTCACCGGGCGCTCCTGGTGGCGAGATCCAAGGTGGTGACCGATTCGACGGCGCAGGCCGCCAGGTCGAGGTCCGGATGCGACTCCGGTAGCATGGGTAGCCCGTCCAGGCCGCGTCGGATGCTCGCCGCCATGATTCGGCGTTCGAACTGGCGGAATTCTCCGTCACGTTGCCCATCGCGCAGGATCCGCTCGATGGGGTCGAGCGCCACCAGTTCATGTTCGGCCGGGTCGTAGGACACCGTGCCGTTGAGGAAGCAGCTGAGCAGCGCTTTCATCTCGGTGCGATGACGTGCGATGAACTCGACCTGCCCCTCGATGTAGGCCCGCAACGCGCCCGGCGCCGTGGACTGTTCGGCCATCCGCTCCGCCATGAACCGGCCCATCGTGCCGTAAACCTCGGCGATGACCTGCTCAATCAACTCCTGCTTGCCGGCGAAGTAGTACGAGATCAGCCGGGTGCTGGACAAGCCGGCCCGCTCAGCGATCCGCGTGAACGACGCCTCTCCGTACCCCGGCGCGGCGATGGTGTCGATCGTGGCCGCCACGATCTGCGTGCGACGGGCCGTCGCCGTGAACTACTTATCCCCCACCCCTCCGGCTTACCGGCACAAGTAAACTATACCTCGCTTAGGTAAGTCGTGCCGCCGGCTTCGGCCACTCGATACACGAGGCCGGATGATCGAAGGCGCAACCAGGCGTTCAGCACCGAGCACGCCAGCGGCGCCCCTTCCGGCGCGGCAACTCACGAGCGCTGCCAGAACGATTTTGACCAACCCGGGAGGAAACCACCCTCACCGATCAGCGCCCAACCACCCTGGACATCACCTGATCCAGCAAACCAGCATCGATCATGTCGTTGATCGCCTGACGCGCTGGAGACCGATCATCGGCCAAGTCGCCTATTTACTCTTTCAACACGAGTTGATCTCATACGCAGACCATGTGACGCGCCCCTCCGGGACGATCTTGACCGGCGTGGCGGGCGCGCCTGGAGCACTAGCGCCATTCGCGGCGTTGACCAGCGCACGTGGTCAGCTTAGTAATCCATTTCTCCACATCTCGCCGGGCGTCAATTCTTTCACCTCCTGAAGCAGCCCCCAGCCAAACCTCAGAAAGTGCCACTTATCGGATTTGCGATCTCGAGCCAAGTAACTCTTATAGTGCCCCCAACTGTCACCCTCTCGAATTTGATCAAAACTCGCAGCGAGGTCAACTTCCAGAAACTTCCAGGGCGCAACGCTTTCACCGGCAAGCCCCCTTGCCGGATGCTTCTGAAATCTCATATTCTCAATGTACCTACCGCTGCTATCCAAGGACAACTCGAATGCGAATTCCCACCAAAGAGGCAGGTGATACAGATATATTCCCTGTTGAATTCGGCTCCATTCAGCCAGGAGATTCTCTCTCAAAATGGACCTGAAACTATCTGCGGCATTAGCGAACTGCCGCATTATTTGAGATACCTTCCCGCATCTTTCTTCCATTTCTCCCTTGGTTTGCCCCAACCGTTTAAGCGTCTGGGACAAAAGGTCGACCGGAGGCTTCATGCTGTCAAGTAAATAAAGCTCGAAATCTACGGCATCTATATCGTCGATCGACAAGGTTGCACTCCTCGAAACCGCCTCCGTTAGCTATATGGTTAAACTGCCCACCTCAGTCCGGCCGAGTGTACTGGTTCGCCCGCTCGTCCAGGCCGGTGTAAAGCCACAGACCTACCGGTTGCCGGAGCGACCGGAGGTGCGTATCCGTGAACGTGACCCGCGCTCGTTGGACCATGTGCCGCCCTCCGAGCTGGCGGCCTTGATGACCACGGTCGCCGACGATCGCCCAGGGGACAGCGATGAGGAGATTGTTCGCCGCACAGCACAGTTGCCCGGCGTCGGCCGCTTGACCCAGCAGGCACGAGAGCTACTCGCGCGCGCCCGGAGCCTCGTAGCCGCACCGGTAAGCCCAGCGCCTCACCTAGACCGTCAAAGGCACGGACAAGGCGGCGAAGAAGACGGTCCATCGGACTTCGCGCAGGATGTGTCGATTTCGAAGCCAGGCAGTAGCGGCTGTTCACGACTACGGACGGGAAGAGCAGGTCAGGGAATTGAGGCCGACAGGCGGCCGTCGTCGCGCGCCGCGGTGCGATATCGCCCGGGAGCCACACCGTGGGAACGGGCGAAAGCCCTGCTGAAGGCGGGGACCGACTGATAGCCGACCGCCGCGGCCACGGACTCGACCGGGTCCTGGGTCCTGCGGAGGCGGACCGCGGCCAGGTCCATACGCCACTGCGTCAGGTAGGCGGCGGGGCTCTGTCCGGTGGCTGCCGAGAACCGACGGGACAGAGTCGCCCGGGAGACGTCGAGAGCGAAGGCCAGCCTGGTCGTGGTCCATGGCCGTGCGGGCTCGGCGTGCAGATGTTCCATCGCGCTGTGCACGAGCGGGTCTCCCAGCACTCCGAGCCAGGTGCCACGATGTCCGGACTGCGTGGGCAGCCAGGCCCGCACGAGTTGTACGAGCAGGACGTCGACCAGGCTGTTCAGCACCGCCCTTCCCGCCAGGCCAGGGTGGCTCAATTCTCGCCCGAGCATCCGGACGGTGTCGTCGAAACCAGCCTCGCCCTGGTCCCCGCGGATGTGCACCACCGCCGGCAGCGTGCCGAGGATCTGGGTGTGCACGGTGTGGTCGCAGTCGTAGCTGATGGTCAGGATGCGGGTGCGGGTGGGCTGCGCCCCGAGGCGGATCACCCCACCTGCCTCGAACGCCCGAGCCACCACTGCAGGATCGGCTACCGGGGTACCCGTCCCTGGCGCGCTGCCGAGCACGTGCGACGGCCCGCCTGGCATGAGCACCACGTCTCCCGCCGCCAGCTCCAGCCACTGTGGTGAAAAGCCTTCGAGACCGAGCCAGGCGCTGCCGGCGGTGACCGCATACAGAACCGCCGTGCTACAGCCTGCCATCGGGACCGACCAACTCCCGCCCGCCTCCAGGCACGTGCCGATCGTGCCCCGCACGCCGGAGATCTCCAGCACGTCCGCAACGAGATCCATGCGGCCATGCTAGATGAGGCAAATGAGCAAGAAAGTGAGTGTTTCAAGCATCGACTGCTCACGAGCTGCTCCATACGGTGAATTCATGACAGCCGACACCATGCGGGCGCTCGTCGCGACCGGCTACGGAGATCCCGAGCAACTCACGATCACCGAACTGCCCGTGCCACGTCCCGGCCCCGGCCAGATCTTGGTGAAGATCGCCGCCTCGACGATCAACCCCACCGACCTGCGCGTCATCGCCGGCGGCTTCCGCGACCTGGTCGAACTGCGGTTCCCCTACACACTCGGCAACGAGTTCGCGGGCACCGTCACCGAAGCCGGACCGGGCGTCACCCGCTTCCGCGCGGGCGAGGAAATCTTCGGCATGGCCTTGCCCCGCCAGCTACGCGCTGCCGCCGACCCCGTACGACCGTCACTGAGCACCGGTGCCCTCGCCGATTACGCGGTCTTCGAGGCGGACACGCCCGCGCTGGCCCACCGCCCGGCCGCCCTCGGCGCGGAGCAGGCCGCGTCCCTGCCGATCGCGGGCGGCACCACGCTGGCGCTCATGGACACCGCGAAGATCCGCCCCGGCGAGTCCGTCCTCGTCATCGGCGCCACCGGCGCGGTCGGCCTGACCCTGATCCCGGTCCTGGCCACCGCCGGCGCTGAGATCACGGTGACCGCCCGCACCACCGAGGCCGCCGACCTGCTGCGCAGCCTCGGCGCCCACCACGCGGTCGGCTACGACGGCTACCCCACCGGCGTCGACGTCGTCCTCAACCTCGCACTCTTCGCCGACGGCCTGCCTGCTGCGGCACGCAGCCTGCGCCCTGGCGGCCGGCTGATCTCGATCATCTTCCCGCCACCGGAGCCCAAGCAGTTGGAACGCGATGACGTGGAGCTGGTCTTTGTCATGCATACAGGTGATGAGGCCAACGGCGCGCGGGCCGTCGCCGAAGCCGCGATCGCGGGCCGGCTCTCCACGCCGATCGCCCGCCGGTACTCACTCGACGACGGCGTCGAAGCGGCGATCGACTACGCCCGCCTGCACCCGCTCGGCAAAATCGTCGTCACCGTCTGAGCAGCGGAACCGCGCAGGTCCCGCTGCACGGGAAGCGCGCCTGTCGTTGGCGAAAGCCGCAGTCGGGGTCGAGGCAGTGGGGACAGCCCAGCGCTCACGCGGGGATCTGCACAGCGGAGCAGGGCATCGGCGGAGACCCACCCGGGAGTCGAACCCGGTTGATTACCACGGCTTTGCAGGCCGCGCCACGACCGTCGTGCAGTGGGCCACGGTACCGGCGGAACACCGGGCAGGGTCGCGCGCCGTTGAGTTGCCGCAGGGGACTCGAACCCAATTGAGCTAACGACCCAGGTCACCGCCGTTGGCGGGGCGGTGCGGCGGAGGATGCAGGATTCGAACCTGCGCGGCGCTCATCACGCCGACCACCGTTTTCGAGACGGTTGCCTTACCGGGCTCGGCCAATCCTCCAGGCACGACAACAGGGTTTCCCGCAGTGTCGTGGTGGTCGAGGTGCCATCCGTCGGTTCATCAGCGCGCTGCACGGACCGTCATGTTCCACCTCATTCTCGATGCGCGGAGGGCGCGCGATGCGAACGCGCGCCGGGACCTCGGGTTAGCAGCCCGGTGCCTTGCCTGGCTCGGCCAGCCCTCCAAGATGCGTGCCCCCACCAGGATTCGAACCTGGACTGTCCGCGATCTGAGCGCGGTGCCTCTCCCAGTTGGGCTACAGGGGCGTCGCCGCCACCCGGGCGAGCCGGACGGGGCGGTGGAGCCGCACCTGGGAATCGAACCCAGTGCCCCCCGCTTACGAGACGGGTGCTCGGCCAGGTGAGCTTGTGCGGCAGGTCGTTCGCGTGCGGCTCCGGGGAGTCGAACCCCGACTGGACTGGTTCTCGACCAGGTGCCTCTGCCAGTTGGGCTAGAGCCGCGAGACGGTCACCGGCGCTCCCGCCGCGGTGACGTCGAAGTCGTGCGTGATGGCTCCCCAGGGACTCGGACTTTGATCGCCGGGGCTTCATGTCGTTGCGCTAAAGAGCGTGCTGGAAAAAGTGTCGTCGGAAACCCGCGATCGTCGTAGGGACAGTGCGGTGTCCTCGCCGCTACGTGAGCGTCGGGACGCCGGTGCTGAGTTCGCACCGGCCAGTACCCCTGCCAGGACTCGAACCTGGGACCTCCGCATTCGTAGTGCGGCGCTCTGTCCTGCTGAGCTACGGGGGCATGAGTGGTGAAGGAGGGAGTCGAACCCCCTGTGTCACGAGGACGCCCGGTTTACCGCCGGGTGGGGCTCCTACAGCCCCATCTTCACCGGAGGGTCCGGCCGCGCGGTAGCGACCGGACCCGGTGCTCGCTCTGGCCGCCGGTGCGGCGGCCAGAGCGAGCCTGGGAAATGTCTTGCTCCGCTGTGTAGATGTCAATGAACTGCACCGGCCCATCGCGAAATGGGCGGCGTGAAGCACCGGCGGGAGGAGTCGAACCCCCGGCAAACGGTTTTGGAGACCGCCGCGCTACCGCTAGCTCGCGAATTAATTGATTTTCAGGGTGCGCTCAACAGAGAAAGCCGCCCGGATCGGTTTCCCGATGGGCGGCTCCCTCGACCTGACGAGTTCTCTGTCATGGTGGGGAGCCCGCGCCGCCCAGAAGGCTGTCTTCCAGCCAGGAGAGTGACTCCTGGGGGCCGCCGTTCGACGAACAGATGACAGCGATCGTCGCGGCCAGATACTGGCGTCGCGCCCCTCGCTTCCGCATGTTCGTCATGATTGCCCCTTCATTCGCTGATGTGCATCATCATCGCTCACCGGTCCCGCCCGGTCAATCGGATTTTGCGGAGAAGTCGAAGGCATGGTTGTTCGATGCGACTGGCTCGCAATTTTCCGGTCCGCTGCCGCCATCAACGCGTGGCTGTTACGTACTGGTCTGACGACAACTCGAACACCCGTACTCGCCGGCCGCAGGTGGGATTGACGGTCTCCCGGACCGGATGCATCCCCAGCTTGGTCGCGATCCGCTCGGAGGCGTCGTTGCCCACTTGGATGATGCTGACGATCCGCTCCAGCCCTCGCTCTTCGAACCCGAACCGGACAGCGGCCTCGGCGGCCTCGGTGGCCAAGCCCTGCCCCCAGTGGGAACGTCCCAGCCGCCAACCGGCCTCAACCACCGGCAGTACCTCCGGCAAGAAGCCGGGCACCGAAAGGCCGGTGAAACCGGCCAGCTCGCCAGTGGACCGGATCTCCACGGCGAACAGGCCGAAGCCCCGTGACTCCCACTCGCTCTCCCACGCCTGGACCCCGTCGCGAGTCTGCTGTTCATCACGGACGCTGCCGTCACGGATCCACCGCATGACCTCGGGGTCGGCATTGACGGCAGCCATGGGCGCCACGTCGTCCTCGCGCCAGCGACGCAGGATCAAACGGGGAGTCTCAAGCGTGACCATCGGATCATTCTGGATCATCTGGGACCAGAGCGTCACGGCAGCAGGATGACCTTGCCGAACTTGCCCGGGCCGGCCAGGCGGGCGTAGGCGTCAGCGAACCGGTCGAGCGGGAAGGCCGTGTCGACGGGTACCCGCAGCCGGCCCTGCGCCAGCAGAGGCACCACGGATGTCCGTACAGTGGCGGCGAGGAGCGCCTTTTCGGCGTGTGAGCGCCCGCGGATGGTGGTGCCGATCAGTTGGGCACGGGCGAGCATGAGGTCGAACATGCGCAGCGGCGCCGTGGCGCCTGCCTGGACTCCGACGATGACGATCTTGCCCCGGCTGCGGAGCAGAGCCACCCGCTGCAGGCAGTCCTCACCGCCGACCAGCTCCACGATCACGTCGTAGGGCGCGTGCGCGGCCTCCTGGCCGGGAGTCACCACGTCCACCCGGCCGTCCGGCGCGAGTGCCCGCACGCGATGGTGGAGTTCGGGCCGACGCACGCCGGCCACGGTGTGCGCCCCGGAGACCGCGGCGACCTGCACCATGGCCGTGCCC
>NZ_VJWX01000589.1 GCF_007713715.1 Amycolatopsis rhizosphaerae | reverse complement strand
GGCCATGGTGCCGCGCAAGAAGGTCAACCACATCATGGACGAGCTGGCCGAAATCGGCGCCAAGGCCGTACTCGCCTCGGACATCCGCTCCTGCCGGTTGTAGGCCTGCCTACTGCTTCGGTTTCTTGGGGAGCAGGTCGTAGAGGCGTTTGCGGGTGCCCGTGTCGTTGGCGTCGCGGGTGCGCGCCACTTCGGTGATGAAGTCCTCGAAGACGAACTCGTCCGCGACCGGCACCACGGCCGGTGCCGGTCGCTGGATGCTGTAGTCGTCGAGGACCGCGGCGATCTGACGGAACGCCACCGCCTGCGTGGTTTCCGGCGCGAACGTGGTCACCGGCACCCCGTGCGCGGCCGCCTCGTTCATCACCACGCCGAGCGGGACGTGCGGCAGCAGCGGGTAGCCGAAACTCTGCAACTCGTTGAGCGCGGCGGCCGCATAGCTCGACATCGGCCTGCGGTACAGGCCCGGCACCACCCCGAAGTACGGGATGGGATCGCGGTTCACCGCCTGCTGCACGAAGGCCAGCTGGTCGTTGAGCAGCCGCAGCGCGCGGATGCTGGTGCGGTCCGGCTGCACCGGCACCAGGATGCCGTGCGTGGCCGCCAGCGCGTTGTTGGTCAGTAGGTCCAGGGCGGGCGGGCAGTCGATGATCACGTGATCGTAGTTGGCGAACTGGATCACCCGCGCCAGCTGCCAGCCCGGGACCCGGAAGTTGTCCAGACGCCGGATCAGGTCGAACATGCCGGGGGCGGTGGGGATCACGTCGAACGCCCCGCCCGGCCCGATGTTGCTGCGGGGATGGGGGACGACCAGTTCCTCGACCGGCCCCTTCCACGCCTTGGTCAGCGCCTTGGCCAGGCTCGGCGCCTCCGAGGGCAGTTCGGGGAGGCCGAGCATCTCGGTCGTGGCATGCCCCTGTGGATCGAGATCGATGAGCAGCACCCGGCGCCCGCGCTCGGCGAGCGCGGCTGCCGTGCCCACACTCAGCGCGGTCTTGCCGACGCCGCCTTTCTGGTTGACCACCGAGGTGATCTGCACTCGAGCGCTCCCAGGTGTCCGTCGTTCTGGCCAAGGTTAGTGGATCTCGGGCAGGCTGCGGGAGAGGTCCCCTGCGTGTTCTTCCCACCCGGACGGCAGGCGGCGCTTCAGCGCTCCCGCACCATCAGCGCCTGCGCACCCCGCGCCACCGCTCCGCCGAGATCGCGAAGGGTACTCGTGGCCACGCCGACGCCGTCAGGGCCGATCACGGTGGCGGCGTCCAGCCCGATCCACTCGCCCTCCGGTACGCGCTGGACGTGCACCGTCAGTTCGCTGTTGATGAACCACCACCGGCGCGGATCGAGGAAGTTCGAGATCCCGCTGCCCGAATCGGCGACGGTGAACAACCGCTGCAGCGGACTGGGTTCCTCCCCGGCCACCAGCGGTACGCGCTGCCGCACCCACACCGCGGCGGGGCCGGGACCGGTCACCGAACCGGAGACGGTGCGCCACTCCATCGCGGTCAGATAGCCGGTATGCCAGCCCTCCGGCCACCCCGAGGGGCCGCACTCCTGCGGAGCGGGCCAGTCCGCGCAGTCCACGGGGGCGGGGGTGGCCAGTGCGGCGGTGTCGGAGGCGATCACCCGCCACGCCGAGGCCCTGGCCACCGCGCGCCCGTCGGTGACGAGTTCGGCGGTGACCAGCTCGACCGACCGGCCCGGCCGTTCCACCTTGGCCTGCACGGAAAACTCGGCCAGCGGCGCCGGTCCGAGTATCTCCACGGTCACCCGCGACAGCCTGCCGGGCCAGCTGAGCGGAAGCCGTTCCAGCGCACGGACCAGCAGGGCCGACGGCGGGCCGAAGTGCTGGGCGTCGGGCGACCACGGCCCGGCGGTGTGCTCCGTGGCCAGGAAGCGGTCCTCGCCGCGGGGAAGGTAAAAAGCGCTTTCGGTCATGTCAGTCCGCTCGGTCCAAGGGGGTTTCGTCGCCTGCGTCCGGTTCCGGCCAGCCCGGGTAGGGCGGCGGGGTCCCGCCGAAGGACGGGCACCGCGCCTGGTGGGCGCACCAGTCGCACAACCTGCCGGGATTGGGCCGGAAATCCCCCGTCCGCCCGGCCCGCAGGATCGCTTCCCAGATCGCCTCCAGCGTTCGCTCGAAGCGCCGCAGCTCGGGTTCGTCCGGCGTGTAGGCCAGGGACTGCCCGTCGGTGAGGTACATCAGCTTGAGCTGGCGGGGCACGATGCCGCGCAGGCGCCACAGCACCACCGCGTAGAACTTCATCTGGAACATCGCCTTGGCCTCGCCGATCTCCCTCGGCGCGGCCCCGGTCTTGTAGTCCACCACCCGGATTTCGCCGGTGGGGGCGACATCCAGCCGGTCGACGTAGCCGCGCAGGAGCACACCGGAGCCGAGTTCGATTTCCACGTGCAGCTCGCACGCCTCCGGTTCCAGCCGCCGCGGGTCTTCCAGCGCGAAGTAGCTGTCCAGCAGCTTTTCCGCGCTGGACAGCCAGGACCGCACCTGCTCCTCGCCCTCCCCGGCGAACAGTTCGGCCCATTCCGGGCGCTGGTCCGACAGCTGCGACCAGGCCGGGGCAAGCAGTTCCCTGGCGCGGGCGGGCAGCCGTTCGGGCCCCGGCAGCGCGAACAGCCGCTCCAGCACGGAATGCACCAGCGTGCCGCGCAACTGCGCCTTCGTGGGCACTTCGGGCAACCGGTCCACCGCGCGGAAGCGGTAGAGCAGCGGGCACTGCTTGAAATCGCTCGCCCGCGACGGCGAGAGCGCCGGGCGCCGCACCTCGCCCCGGTTACCGGCCTGCTCGTCTTCCGCTGCCGTGGTTGCCATGCGTGCACCCTATGGCAGCGCACCGACAGTTCCCCGCCCCCGCGCCGCCGGTGTCACGTCCGTCCCACACCGCGCGTTCTACCCTTGCTCGCATGGCCGCGACCAGCGAGCACCACCCCAGCCGGGCGAGGCGGTACGTCACCACCGCCGACGGCGGCCTCCTGCTGTTCCGCGTGCAGGAGGTTCCGGTCGTGCTCGCGCCCTCGTGGTGGATCGGCTCGCTCGCGGTGATCGTGCTCTACGAACCGATGGTCAGCCGTCTGCTGCCCGAGGCCGGCACGCTGACCTCGTGGCTGCTGTCGGCGGCCTTCGCGGTACTGCTCGGCCTGTCGGTGCTGGCCCACGAGCTCGGGCACTGCGTGGTCGCGCTGCGGCTGGGCATCCCGGTGCGGCGGCTGCGGCTGTTCCTGCTCGGCGGACTGTCCGAAGTGGCGAGGACACCGAAGCGGCCGCGCCAGGAGGGGCTGGTGGCCGGCGCCGGACCGGTCGTCTCGCTCGCGCTCGCCGCGCTGTGCGGCCTGTTGTTGCTCGCCGTGCCAGGGCAGAGCGCGGCCTGGCTGCTGGTTGCCGAGTGCGCGGTGGCCAACGTCGCCGTCGGCGTGTTCAACCTCCTGCCGGGGCTGCCCCTCGACGGCGGGCGTCTGCTGCGCGCGGGCGTGTGGGCGCTGACCGGACGGCGGGCCGGGGGCACCAGGGCCGCGGTGTTCGGCGGTGGCCTGGTCGCCGCGGGACTGCTGGTCTGGGCGATCTTCGGACTCGCCGACGACAGCCAGGACAAGTGGCTGCGGCT
Organism: Amycolatopsis rhizosphaerae; assembly: GCF_007713715.1. Classification (GTDB taxonomy): domain Bacteria; phylum Actinomycetota; class Actinomycetes; order Mycobacteriales; family Pseudonocardiaceae; genus Amycolatopsis_E; species Amycolatopsis_E rhizosphaerae. The sequence continues at coordinate 462 of NZ_VJWX01000589.1, read as the reverse complement.
GGGCGTGTGCGTGGTCACCGCCTGGTTCGTGGCGATGGGCGCGGGCGGTGAACTGGCCGCGGAAACCAGCCGGAGCTGGCCGGAGGGGCTGCGCCTGGCCGATCTGGTCCGGCCCGTGCTGCAACTTCCCGCGGAGAGCCCCGTATCCGACGCGCTGGCCGCTTCGGCCGGGCGCGGGGTGGTGCTGGTGCGGGCCGACGGGGTGGCGGCGGGCCTGCTCGACGAGACCGAGGCCGAGCGGCTGGCGGCCACCTCCCCGCATGCGCCCGCGGAACTGGCCGCCCAGCCGATCCGGGCCGAAACCGTGCTCATCGCCTCCGAACCGGGCGAAGACATCGCCGAACGGGTCCGCGAGACGCCCGCCTGGCAGTTCCTCGTGGTGGACGACGAGGGCCGCCCCTCGGGGGTGCTGCGCCGGGAGGACCTGCGCGTCGCGCTCGCGCGCCGTCCCCGCTGAAGGAC
>NZ_VJWX01000588.1 GCF_007713715.1 Amycolatopsis rhizosphaerae | reverse complement strand
GGCAACCAGCCTCTTCGCCGCCCCCCCCTGATCGTTTTCGGGCGGGGTGGTTTCGCAAGGGTCGTGGCGAAACCACCCCGCCGTTTTTCACCGTTCCGCCTTGCGCGAAAGCCGGTGTGAGCGCGGTCCGCATGCCGATAGCTTCCGGTCATGAACGACTTCCGTTTCGGTGTCTCGCTGCGCGCGGTGGACGGGGATTTCGCCGCGCAATGCCGGAGGGCCGAGGAACTCGGCTACGACGTCATCACGATTCCCGATCATCTGGGCGCGCCCGCACCCTTTCCCGTCTGCGTCGGCGCGGCCGCCGCCACCACGCGCCCCCACGTCGGCCCCCTGGTGCTGAACGTTCCGTTCTACAACCCGGCGTTGCTGGCGAGGGACATCGAATCCACCCTCACGCTCACCGGCGGCCGGTTCGAACTCGGCCTCGGTTCGGGCCACATGAAGGCGGAATTCGATGACGCGGGCCTGCCGTGGCGGCCGGCGAAGGAACGCATCGCCCGCCTGGAGGACACACTCGCCGAACTGCGCCGCCGTCTCGACGCGATGCCGCCGCTGCTGATCGCGGGGAACAGCGACGGGGTGCTCAGGCTCGCCGCGCGGGAGGCCGACATCGTCGGTTTCGCCGGGCTGAAGCAACTGCCCGGAAAACCGCCCGGCACCTTCGACATCGCCTCGTCCGCCGAACTGGAAGAGCGCGTGGAATTCGTGCGGCGTGAGGCGGGCGCGCGGGCGGACGAGCTGGAATTCAACATGCTGATCCAGAAGGTCGTGGTGGGCGATGACCCCACCGGCCCGCTGGGGGAATGGCTCGCGCCCGCACCGCACCTCTCGCATTCGGTGGACGAACTTCTCGAGGCACCGCAGGTGCTCGCCGGCCCCGTCGAACGGATCGCGGACGAACTCCAGGCACGCCGGGAACGCTTCGGCTTCAGCTACTTCACCGTGTTCGAGCCCGCACTGGAGGACTTCGCCCCCGTCATCGCCGAACTGCGTTCACGCTAGGACCGTGCCAGCCGCGCCGTGGCTTTCTTTCCTGTGAGGGGACCCCTCACGACAGCGTCCGGTTCACGAGCCGAGTTCGGCGGCGACCTCGTGCTTGAGCGTGCCGGGGTCGAGGATGGCGACGGGTTCGGCGCTCACCTCCGGCACCGCGGTCACCGTGGTGATGGTGGTCCCGGAGACCCTGGGCAGGCTGAACCGCACGCTGCAACTCAGGTCCACGGTGCTGTTCACCGGCACCACCAGGTCCTGACCACAGGAGCGCGTGCCGAGTTCGGTGGAGCTGACCGAGGTCTTCAACTGGATCCGGGCCGCCGTGCCCGGATCGGCTCCGGAACTCCGGTTCACCACGCGTACCTGGTCGGTGCACCCGCCGCCGGAGCCGCACCGCAGCGTGTTCCCGGTGACGGTCGCCGTGATCGAGGACCCGGCCACCAGCGGCCTGCCGAGCGCATCCACGGTGGCGTCGAAGGCGGCCCGCATGTCGGCGAGCTTCGGTCCGGAAGGGACGGTCACCGAAACCGGCAGGTCCCCGAGGGCCTGTGCCACCGCGGGACCGAGCAGCCCCGACGCGACACTGACCACCCGATGGGGTGGCGCCGCGGTCACCCGCAGGCCGTGCACGTCGAGGACTTCGGTCCCGTCGGGCAGTGTCTCGCGTGCGACCTGCTGGTCCGGGGTCAAACCGGCGCCGAGTTCGTGGGCGACCGTGGTCGGGTTGAGGCTGCCGCCCAGGTCGAAGCCCAGGGTGGTGCGGGTCCAGCGCGCGTCGTACCCCTCGGCGCGCTCGGGGGGCACGCCCTGCGCACGCCAGTAGTCCGCGGAGGCCGAGACGAACAGCCGTCCGCCCGCCCGCAACACCCGGACCTGCTGCCCGTTCAGGGTCAGCGAGCCCTGGGCGAGACCGTTCCGGGTGACGTACAGCAGGGCACCCGATGGCAGGCCGTAGCCGATGGCGACCTGGTCGGCGAGGGTGGCCAGCGCGCTCTGGACGGCGGCCGCCGTGCCGGGTGCCGCCTCGCCCCCTGGCGGCGGTGACGGCGCATCGCACCCGGTCAGGGCCATGGCCGCGGCGAACCCGAGTAAGTAACCCACCAGACGTCGCGGCATCTCGGCACCCCCTGACTAAGTGTTTCCTACTGGCCAGAGCGACCCACCGCAACCCGACGATCGCCGGTTGCCTACACTGAACAGGTTGTCTCGGCGAGGCGGGCATTTGGTAACCGGTTACCGCACCCGGTGCCCGGCGTGATCGACGCGGCGGCTTGAGGCCCCGCGCTGTCTTCATGCCGCAGGCTCGCCGCCGCAGACACCACCCGCCTGGTTCCCGCCGCTACGTGTTCAACACTTGAAGGAGTGCAAGACCGTGTCCGAGGTACGTCTGTCCGTCGAGCCGCGCACCGAGTTCGGCAAGGGCGCCGCGCGCCGCACCCGTCGCGCCGGAAAGATCCCGGCCGTGCTGTACGGCCACGGCACCGACCCCCGGCACCTGGCGCTGCCGGCCCTGGAGTTCGCCCGCGTGATCCGCGAGAACGGCAGCAACGCCGTGCTCACGCTGAACGTGGAGAACGCCACCGAACTGGCGCTGACCAAGACCATCACCGTGCACCCGCTGAAGAACTACATCGAGCACGTCGACCTGCTCGTGGTCAAGCGTGGCGAGAAGATCGCGGTGGACGTCCCGATCGTGCTGACCGGCGACCCGGTCCCGGGCACCCTGGTGCGCCAGGAGCTCGACACCATCTCGGTCGAGGTCGAGGCGCTGCACATCCCCGAGCAGTTCGAGGTCTCCGTCGCGGGCGCCGAGGCCGGCACCCAGATCCTCGCCTCGCAGGTCTCGCTGCCTTCGGGCGCGACCCTGCTGACCGACCCCGAGACCCTGGTCACGGCCGTCACCGAGGCGACCCAGGTCGCCGAGGAGGGCGAAGCCGAGGCTGGGGCCGAGGCCGCCGCGGAGTGACCGCCGATCTGCCCGGGGCCGGCGAGCAGATCCTGCTCGTCGGCCTCGGTAATCCGGGCCCCCGCTACGCGGGCAACCGGCACAACGTGGGGTTCATGGTGCTCGACGAGCTCGCCGCCCGCGTTGGCGGCCGCTTCAAGGCCCACAAGGCGGGCGCGGAGGTGCTCGAAGGGCGCCTCGCCGGCCACCGCGTGGTGCTGGTGAAGCCGCGTTCGTTCATGAACCTCTCCGGGGGCCCGGTGGCCGGCACGGCGAAGTTCTACAAGGCCGGACCGGACGGGGTCGTGGTCGTCCACGACGAGCTGGACCTGCCCTTCGGCGCCCTCAAGCTCAAACTCGGCGGCGGCGACAACGGCCACAACGGGCTTCGGTCGATCAGCAAGTCGCTGGGGACCAAGGACTACTACCGGGTTCGATTCGGCATCGGCAGGCCGCCGGGCCGGATGGATCCGGCCGATTTCGTGTTGAAGGACTTCTCGACGGTCGAGCGCAAGGAGCTCCCGTTCGAGGTGGACCGGTGCGCCGACGCGGTCGAGGCGCTGGTCGGCGAGGGGCTGACGGCGGCACAGAACCGTTTCCACGCCCCGTAGCACCGTTTCACTCAGTGGTATGGGAAATTCTGCCCGATCGAGTTTGATACTCGTTTTCAGGCTTCCGCGGGCTCTCCTGCCCGGCTAGGACGGAATACGGCACACGCCTCGTCCGAGCTGAATCTGGAGAACGGTCATGGCCCTCACCGTCGAAGACGTCCGCGCCGTGGAATTCGGCAACGCCCCCGTCGGCCGACGGGGCTACGCCAAGCACGAGGTCGACAGGTTCGTCGAGCGCATCGCGAAGACCCTCGCCGGAGAGGACGACCTCACCGCCGCCGAGGTGCATCACGTGCTGTTCGGCAAGCCGATGCTCGGCAAGCGCGGATACGACGAGCGCGAAGTCGACGAGTTCCTCGACGCTGTCGAGGAGGAACTGGCCCACCGCACCGGCCACGCACACCGGTTGCCGTCGGCACGGGGAGAAGGCGACGCCCCGACCAGCCACGCCGTGCCGACCCCGGCCCAGTTCCCGGCGAAAACCCGCTGACCCCGACCAGCGGGAAATAGGGCCGTGAGGGACCCCCTCACGGCCCTATTTGCCGTGAGGGGGTCCCTCACG
>NZ_VJWX01000587.1 GCF_007713715.1 Amycolatopsis rhizosphaerae | reverse complement strand
GAGCGTGGGACAGACCGCCGGCCCGGCGCCGGTCCCGCCCTCCCGCCGGGAACCATCCGGTCGTGGTGCTCGTGGACGGGCGAGCGGTGGCCGTGGTCTCCACGTATTTCGTCACCGCCGCGCTGCGCCTGCACAGTCTCGCGGAGCTGACCGAGTTCCGTTGCCCGCGCTGCGACCGGCACCAGGAATGCGCCCTGCTCGGCAGCGCGGGTGAGGAGTTGCTGTGCCCCGGCTGCTTCGGCCAGTGCGGTGTGGATGGGAAAGCGCTTGCCCGGACCGAAGGGCTGTGAGTTCCTTCACCGCCGCCACATCCGGTTGCGCGGCCCCTATTACCGTGGCGGGAGGGGAACGGGGAATCCCCTGCGGTGGGGATCTCCGGCGCTTGTGGACGTCACCGTGGGACTCCAGACTGGGTTCGCCGCGCCGAGCCGGCGGCATGAAGGGGAATCGGGGAGTGATGACGACAACTCTGGCCTCGCCGCAGGACCGTCTGTCGCGATTGGACCGGCGGATGCGGTGGCTGGAGGCCAGGCTCGCGGGCGGGCAGGATCTGGTGGGACCCGAGGTCCTGCACGACTGGGTCGAACAGGCCCGGTCGAAGTTCGACGGCGCCACCGTCACCGACTTCGTACCGGTGCTGGTCGAGCGCGAGGTGCGGCGTCGGCTGCGGGCCACCCGGGGCGAGGTGGACCTGGTGGCCTGGGCCCGCGAGACCGCGCAACGCCTGCTGGCCACCGGACTCCCGCGGAGGTGGGCGCACACACAAGGGGTGGCACGCCAGGCCGTCGCGGTCGCCCCGGCGCTGCCGCCGCGGGACCGGCCGGTGCTGGTGGCTTCGGCGTGGCTGCACGACATCGGCTACGCCGCCGAACTGGCCGAAACCGGGATGCACCAGCTGGACGGGGCCGCTTTCCTGCTGCGGCAGGGGATACCGCGGCGGATCTGCGCACTGGTGGCCCACCACGCCGGGGCGTCCGCCGTGGCGGAGCTGATCGGCCTGTCCGGGCGGCTCGCCGGATACGCCGACGAGCGCACCGCGGTACGGGATGCGTTGTGGTACTGCGACATGACGACCAGCCCGGACGGCGAGCCGGTCTCGTTCGCGAAGCGGATGGCGGAACTGCGGGCCCGGCGCGGCCCGGACGATCCGGTGGTGCGGGCGCTGGCGGCCAACGAGAAGGAACGGGCGGCCGCGGTCCGGCGCACCGAGAAACTGCTGGCGGCCGCCGCGGCCTGAGTCCCACGCTCCGGCGAGTGAGCTGCCCCTTCCGGCCGTCCGGGACGCCCTCAAGGCCGGCCTTGAGGGCGTCCCGGACGTACCGTGCGTCAGCCGGAGACGCTGTCCCGGCCGTCTTCGAGGTGGCCGACGTAGCGGCGGGACCAGGAGCGGTCGCCGGCGAGGGTGACCGACAGGTCGTACCACCCGTGGGCGGTCGCGAGCGGGTCCACCACGTGCGTCGCGCGGCCGCGCGGGGGCACACGGTAGGTCCGGGCGCGTTCGCTCGAGTAGTTGTTCGGCGCGACGGTGAACGTCACCGGTTCCGTGCCGTCGTTGACCAGTTCGAGCATCAGCTGCGGCCTCGGGCCGAACCCGCCCCGGTGGTACTCCGCCTTCACCTGCGCCGTCTTCCCGGCGGCGGTGACGTCACCGGTGAAGTGCCGCAGGAAGCGGTTCGGGCCCACCACCGTGAGGTCGTAGGCACCGGAGCTGATCGCGACCGAGCCGGGCACGGCCGGTTTCCCCGCCTCCCTCGACGGGGCGACCGTGTACTGCCCCGGGAACTTGGCCGGGTAGTCGGCCGGCGACGGGGCGGGCGCGGTGTTGTCGTAGACGGAGAAGTGGCTGGCCTTGCGGACGTGCGGTCCGGCGTTGCCGAAGGACAGGTCCGCCCGCACCGATCCGTCCGCCCCGAAGGTGAACCCGTCGAGGTTCGCGTTGGGCTGGTAGGGCAGCGCGCGGGCAGGCCGGGCGCCCGGCTCCTGCCGCGGCATCTGGTTGCTCGTCACCGGCGGGTGGTAGGAGCCGCCCTGCGGGTCGCCGATCACCGTGGTCGCCGGGAGTTCCGGCAGGCCATACACGGGGGAGTCGAAGTCGAAGGCGCCGGTCAGGTCGCCGCAGACGCCACGCCGCCAGGCACTGATGTTGGGGCAGGCCGCCGGGGTGCCCAGCGCCTCGGTCCACTTCTCCAGGAACTGGATCACCGAGGTGTGGTCGGAAACCTCGGAGGTGACCCAGCCGCCGCGCGTCCACGGCGAGATCAGCAGCAGCGGCACGCGGAAGCCGAGGCCGACCGGCATGGGCTCCTTGACGCCGTAGCCGGCGAGGGTTCCCGAGGCCTCGTAGTAGAACTCGTCCTTGGTCCCCGGGGCGGGCACGGGCGGCGGCACGTGGTCGAACTGCCCGTCGTTCTCGTCGTAGTTGATGATCACCAGGGTGGAGTTGAACACCTCGGGGTCGGCGTTGAGCGCTTCCAGCACGCCGTTGACGAAGTAGGCGCCGTCGTTCGGTGCGCCGTCCGGGTGCTCGGAGAAGGCCTGGTTGGTGACCACCCACGACACCTGGGGGAGCCGGCCCGCGAGCACGTCCGCCCTGATGGCGTTGGCCAGGTTGTCGGCGTTGCCGGTGATCCCGGTGACCGGCTCGGGGACGGTGGCCACGCCGTTGTCGTAGAGCACGTTGCCCGGGGCCGGCGTGCCGCCCTGCTCGGGGTCGTACTTGGCGAAGGAGGCGAAGTACTCCAGGCCGTTGTCGCCGTAGTTGTCCGAACCCTGGTAGACCCGCCAGGAGACACCGGCCTTCTGCAGGGTCTCGGCGTAGGACTCCCAGAGCAGGTTCCGGCCGATCTCGTCGCCGCCGCTGTAGGCCACGAAGTCGCTGTACTTCTTCTGCGCGTCGATCGTGCCGCTCCACAGGTAGGTCCGGTTCGGACCGGTGGCGCTGAGCACCGAGCAGTGGTAGGCGTCGCCGACGGTGTAGGCGTCGGCGAGGGCGTAGTGGAACGGGATGTCGTCGCGGTTGAGGTAGCCCAGCGTCGTCGGTCCGTGCTTGGCGAACACCCAGCCGTTCATCAGGCCGCCGTTCCAGGCGCCGTGCTGGTCGTCCCAGCTGTGCGCGGTCCCGCCGTAGCCCTGTGCCCCGGTCTCCGGGCTCGGCGGCTGGTGCCCGGCGGGGTAGGCCGCGGCCGGGGCGTCGCTGAGGCGCCAGGGGTACTGCGTGCCCGTGACCGGCATGCCCGGAGCGGACGTGGGCTGCTGGAACACCGACAGTCCGCCGGGCAGTGTGATGGTCGACCGGTCGGCGAAACCGCGAACGCCCCTGAGGGAGCCGAAATAGTGGTCGAAACTGCGGTTTTCCTGCATCAGGATCACCACGTGCCTGATGTCGCGGAGATCCCCGTGACGCTCGTGCCTGCGCTCCTGCTCGGGGGAGGCCTTGGCGTCGGCGCCGGGCAGTGCGGCGCCCACCGCGGCGCCGGTCACCGCCGCCGCGGCGCCGAGGAAACCTCTTCGGGACAGATCGGACATGGACTGTACCTTCCGTATGGTGGACCGACCGCCAGACGGTAGGTCCACCGGGCACTGTCCGGGCTAACGCGAGCTGAACGGCGGCCGACGCCGGCACGAATCATGAACTATCTTCACAATCCTCTCGAAACGCCCGTCCCATTCCACTGTGGACACCATGCACCAGTGCCGGGAAGTGCGGGAACGAGCGCCGTGAGGGGACCCCTCACGGTCGTATTGGCCGGGGTCCCGGCAAGGTCCGGTCCGCTCGCGGTGTAGGGCGCGCCCGCCGGGCGAGTCCCACGCTCGTGCGCTTGTGTCCCACCCTCAGGCAGGTGAGTTCCACGCTCGTGCAGGTGAGTTGCCCGTTCGGGCGGGGTTGGGTGCTGTGAGGGGGCCCCTCACAGCACCGCGCAGCCCTGGTTGCGGGCGGGTCACCGCGGAGAAAGGCGCCCTCGCACGGGCCGAACGTGGCACTCGGGCTGCCGGAAGGTGGGACACAAGCGCCGGAGGGTGGGACTCGCCCATGCAAGGACCGACTTTGCCGGGCCCTGGTCGAAACGACTGTGAGGGGACCCCTCGCGGCGGCACCGGCGCCGCGGAGCGGGGGTCGCAAGGC
>NZ_VJWX01000586.1 GCF_007713715.1 Amycolatopsis rhizosphaerae | reverse complement strand
CCCCCTCCCTCGAGCCGTCCCGCCTTCCCCCTGTTCAGGAAACGGTGAGCGAACCCGGCTCGTGCGGGCGCTCCGGCTCCACCAGATGCCTGAAGGCCTGCAGGTTCGCCAGCGACTCGCCGCGCGACACCCGCCAATCCCACTCACGCCTGATCGAAGTCGCGAACCCGATCTCCAGCAGCGTGTTGAAATCACCGTCGGCCGCTTCGAGGACCTGGCCGAGGATCTTGTCGAGCTCGCCCGCGGTGACGCACTCCAGGCCGAGCCTGCCGACCAGGTAGATGTCCCCCGTCGCGTCCAGGGTGTAGTGCACGCCGTACAGCTTCGCGTTGCGGCGCAGGAGGAACCGGTAGACCTCCTCGTGCGCTTCGTCCGGGCGGCGGCAGACGAACGCCTCCACCGCGAACGCGTGCTCACCCACGATCAGCCAGCAGTTGGTCTGGAGCTTCTTCGTTCCCGGCAGGGTGACGAAATAGCGGCCCCCGCCCTTGTCGTCGTACTCCAGCCCAGCTTCCGCCAAGGCGGACTGGACGATCTGGTCGATGCTGCTCACACCGCCACCTCCGGGCGTAGCGCGTCTTGGAAGGAACTCGCCGCCGCGGCATAGGTGCCGAGCAGCGCTTCGGTCGTCCTCGACCAGGAGAACCGCCGCGCGTGGTGCACGGCGTTCGCCCCCAGTTCGGTGCGGCGCGCCGGATCCAGCGCCAGTCCGGCCAGTGCGGCCGCCCAGTCGCCCGCCGTGTGCGTGGGCACCAGCACCCCGGAAACCCCGTCCGCCACCGCCACCGGCAATCCGCCGACCGCGGCCGCGACCACCGGGGTGCCGCAGGCCTGTGCCTCCAGCGCCACCAGTCCGAACGACTCGTTGTAACTGGGCACGGCCACCACGTCCGCGGCGCGGTAGACCCGGGCCAGCGCCTCGCCCGACTGCGGCGGCAGGAACCGGGTCTGCCGCTCGATGCCGAGGCTCACCGCCAGCTCCCGCAACGCCTGCGGCTGTTCCAGCCCGGTCCCCGACGGGCCGCCGACCACCAGCACGACCAGCCGCTCACGCAGCTCGGGACGACGCCGCAGCAGGTGCGCCGCCGCGTGCAACAGCACGTCCGGCGCCTTCAGCGGCTGGATCCGGCCGACGAAGGCGAAAACGATGGCGTCCTGGGACAGGCCGAGGGCGCGTCGGGCGGCCGACGACGGCCCCGGGGTGAACCGCTCGAGGTCCACCCCCGGCTCGACGGTGTGCACCGCGTGCGGATCGGCGCCGTAGAGGCCGACGAGCTGGCGTGCCTCCACCTGCGTGTTCGCCACCAGGCAGTCCGCTTCCTCGACCACCTGCTCCTCGCCGATCACCCTGGTCCGCGGCTCCGGTTTGTCCCCCTCGGCCAGCGCGGCGTTCTTGACCTTGGCGAGCGTGTGCGCGGTGTGCACCAGCGGCACCCCCCAGCGGCCGCGCGCCAGCCAGCCGACCTGGCCGGAGAGCCAGTAGTGCGAGTGGATCAGGTCGTAGTAGCCAGGCTCGTGGAAGGCCTCGGCCCGCAGCACCCCGGCGGTGAAGGCGCACAGCTGCGCGGGCAGCTCCTCGCGACCGAGCGGTTCGAAGGGGCCGGCCGGAATGTGCCGCACCAGCACCCCGGGTGCCAGCTCGGCGATCGGCGGCTGCTCCGAGGCGGTCGCGCGGGTGAACACCTCGACGCTGATCCCGCGCCGCGCCATTTCCACGGCCGTGTGCTGGATGTAGACGTTCATGCCGCCGGCGTCCCCGGTCCCCGGCTGCTCCAGCGGCGAGGTGTGCACGGACAGCACCGCGACCCTGCGCGGCCAGATCGATGGAGTCCGCCGAGATCCGCGCAGCGAGATCGTCACCCTGTTCACTCCCGTGTGTGTTCCGCCGTCCGCACCGGCCCCGCTTCAACGCCCAACGCGCACGGGCGCCGCCATCTTCCCTAACGGGTGAAGCGGATCATCGGGCGGACTTGGCCTTCCAGACCGGCCAGTCGACGAGCCAGTCCATCACATCGGAGTGGATCGGTCCGGGCAGACGCGATCCGCTGACCTCCACCGGGTCCCCGACCAGCGCGGAATCGAAGTAGTTCTTGGCGTCGGCTTCCAGCAGGTTCACGCAGCCGTGGGAGTTGTTGATCCGGCCGATCGCGGCCGCGTTGTCCTGGTTTTCGTGAATGAACTCACCATGGTTGGAGAACCGGCAGGCCCACTTCTTGTTCACGTTGGTGTAGCCGTAGCGCGCGTTGTCGAAGATCGCGTGCGGTTCCCTGCTCATGATGATGAACACCCCGTTGGGGGTGTTGCGGTCCACGTCGGAGTCCAGCCCGTTGCTGCACGGATAGCTGCGGTACAGGGAACCCTCGCGGTAGACGTTCATCACATGGTCCGGGGTATGGATCCTGACCACCTGGTTGCGGCCGATCCTGAACCTGGTGCCCACGTCGGCGCGCGGGTAGGCACCGCCGCCGAGATCCATGCCGTACAGGTTCGCGGTGACCTTGACCTGCGTGCCCGCCGGCCAGTACTCCTTCGGCCGCCAGTCCACCTGCCGCGCCGACAGCCAGCCCCAGGCCCCCTCGACCGCCGTGCTCGTCTCCACGCGCAGCGCCGCCTCGACCGCCGCTTTGTTCTTCACGTCCGCGGTGAACTTCACACTGATCGGCATGGCGACCCCGACGTCGGCGTTGTCGGCCGGGTTGACCGTGACCCGGACCTGCTGGGCCGGGTTCACCGTGCTGAACGTGCCGGACAGCGGCACCGGCCTGCCGTCGGTGCCGGTGGCGGTGGCCGCGTAGGTGTAGGTCCTGCCGTAGCCCAGCTCGTCCTTGCTGGTCCACACCGTGCGGTCGCCGTTGAACTCGCCGTCCACCGTCCTGCCCTCGGGATTGGTGACCTTGACGTCGGTCCACGACCCGTCGGTGACCTTCAGCGTGATCGGCTGCAGCACGGAGACGTCCTTCGCGTCGACCGCCGGTTCCGCGGTGACCTTCGCCAGTGGCTGGGCCGAAGCGCTCGGGCCGCCGCCATCGGCCCTGCCACCGCTGCCCCCACTCCCGTCACCGCCGCCGCTGCAGGCGGCCGCGAGTACCGCGGCGCTGCCGGCCAGTGCGGCCTTGACCACCGTCCGCCTGTCGATCACCGATCACCTCCACGCCTGCCGCGCCGCCGGACGCCCAGGCCGATTGCCCTCCGGGTAATGCCTCTCACCGGACTCCTGCCGCCCCCCGCTGGAAGGATGGCGGCATGAGCAAGCGAACCGCTGTGATCACGGGGGCCAGCGCGGGTATCGGCGAAGCGACCGCCCGCGCGCTGGCCGGAGCCGGTTTCCACGTCGTGCTCGGCGCGCGCCGACAGGACCGCCTGGAGAAGCTGGCGGCCGAATTGTCCGGCACGGCACAGGCACTGGACGTGACCGATCCCGCTTCGGTTGCCGCGTTTGTCCAGCAAGTCCCAGAATGCCATGTCCTGGTCAACAACGCCGGAGGCGCGCGGGGGCTCGAACGGGCCATCGAGGCCGACGAGGAGCACTGGCGCTGGATGTGGGAGGTCAACGTGCTCGGCACGCTCCGCATCACCAAGGCGCTGCTGCCCAAGCTCATCGCTTCCGGCGACGGCCACGTGATCACCGTCACGTCCATCGCCGGACACGAGGTGTACGACGGGGGTTCCGGCTACACCTCGGCCAAGCACGCGCAGTCCGCGCTGCACCGGACGCTGCGCTCGGAACACCTCGGCGATCCCGTCCGCCTCACCGAAATCATCCCCGGAATGGTCGAGACCGACTTCTCGGTGAACCGCTTCGACGGGGACACCGGCCGCGCGGCGAAGGTCTACGAAGGGCTGACCCCGCTGACCGCCGAGGACGTGGCGGACGTCATCGCGTTCGCGGCCACCCGCCCGTCGCACGTGAACCTGGACTCGATCGTGCTCAAGCCGCGGGCCCAGTACAACGGCTCCCGCGTCCACCGCGAGTGATCCTTCGAAGTGATTTCGGGTAGCCGGTGCGGGTGGCGGAACGCTCGACGGCTCAGAGGGAGCAGTTGATCAGCAGGGGCTCCGGCCGGAGGCGGACCCCGAACCGGGCGTGCACCCCGTCACGCACCTCGCGGGCGAGCACCAGCAGCTCCTCGGTGCTCGCCGAACCCCGGTTCGTCAGCGCCAGGGTGTGCT
>NZ_VJWX01000585.1 GCF_007713715.1 Amycolatopsis rhizosphaerae | reverse complement strand
GTGCTCGCGTTCGCTGTCCTCGTAGGACCAGCCGTTGAAGTGCGCCCCGGCCAGGTCGGGTGCTTGCTGGAATAGCCCGGAGTCGTTGGCCATGTGGAAGAGCGTGCCGAATGACAGTCCCCACGGGTTGCCATCGACCGTTGAGTCGTGGATGAGGACTGGGTGACGGCGGTGGATGCCGAGTGTGATGTCGGCGTCGGTGCGGGTGCGAAACATCGGCAGCGTACCGGTGTTCGGATTCATCGCCATAACTTCGTCGGGGGACAGTTCGAAGCGACGGTCAGGTACGTCGGCGAGGTGACGGGTCAGGAACGCGAACCGGGTGCGTAGTGCCAAGCGATCGGCACCGCTTATCGCGGTAACAGCGAACCGATACGAATGGTGTACTTCTGGAAAGATCTTGGCTTCATTTTCGAAGTCGTAGAACGCCAGGAGTCGTTTGGCGTCAAGGGTGTCGGCGAAGAACGGGGCGGTGGTCTTGTCGGTGGCGAGGCCGGTGGGGGTGATGATCCCGGCCGCGCCGGTGGGTGCGACGATTGTCCGGAACGTCTCCGCGAACACGCTGTAGGTGTTGACATCGCCCTGGCCGGTGAGCGGGTAGCGGCCGCTGCGGAGCAGCAGGTGGGCGGTACGGTTGGATTTCCGCAGCGTGTCGAGGTAGGCGTCGTGCAGATCCCCGTCCTCATCGCGCAGAGCCTCGATCATTGTGGCGCGGATGGCGGCGGTTTTCGCGTCGGCGATGTCGGCGCGGGCGGCGGCCGCGAAGAACTCTTTGTCCTGGATCTTCACGCGTTCCCAGGGTGGGTTGCCGATGACGCAGGAGAAGCCGCCCTGCCAGCCGGTGTTCGGGTCGACGTCGGCGGTGCCGGGCTCGGGCACCGTGAAGATTGTCGGGAATTCCAGGTGCCAGTGGAAGAACCGATATTGGCGAGCCAGGTCGCGAACTGTTGCGATGACACCTGCGGGGGCGCTGTCGGGGGTTTCGACGATCTCGCGCAGTGTGTCGTGGGTGAGGCCGGGTCCGTGGTCGGGGCTCTTCGGTTGCACGAAGGCGGCGCACCAGGTGTCGGCGGCGAGCCTGCGCGCGGCGAGGTCGGGGTCGGCTTCGAAGCGTCGCCAAGCGTCGGCCCGTTTCCTGGCCTGGGCGAGGGTCGTGGCGGCCTGGTTGTCGAGTTCGCGAGCCTTCTTGGCGAGCGCGGTGGTTTCGACGTCGAGGATCTCGGTGTCGAACATGGTGAGTTGCTTGCCGCCGCGTTTGCGTTCGGCCTTGTTGCGGGCCTTGAGTTTGCTGGTCCAGGGCTTGTCGTCCCCTTCGAGGGCGACGAACGCCGTGTCCGGGATGTTGTCGGCGAGCAGTTTCGGTGTGGTGCCCAGCAGTGAGTTGCCGACTTTGAAGTGGGCGTCGAGGAAGGGTAGGGGGCGAGAGCCGTCGAAGGCCTCTAGCCAGAGTGCGACTTTGGTGATTTCGATCGCGAGGTCGTTGACGTCGACGCCGTAGACGCAGCGCGCGATGACGTCGGCTGTGGCGGTGCGGAGCGCTTGCGGGCCGGGTTCGATGTCGCCGGTGCGGACGGTTGCGAGCGCGGCGGCGATGCGGCGGGCGGCGGCGACGACGAAGTGCCCACTGCCGACCGCCGGATCGACGACGGTGAGTGCGAGGAGCGCGGCCTCGGGGTCGGCGGCGTGCAGGGCTTCGCCGATGAGTGGGTCGAGGGCTTCCTCAAGGACGAGGGCGATGAGCTGGGAGGGAGTGTAGTAGGAGCCGGATTTCTTGCGGTCGTTTCCTTTCGTTTCTTCGAGGGTGAACGAGCGGGCGGCTGCGTCGTATCGGGGTTTGTAGGCAAGCAACCCTTCATAGACGCCGCCGAGCTCTTCGCTGTCGAGGTTTCGGTAGTCGACGGGACGGGTGACTCCGGTGACGGGGTCGACGATCTCGGCCAGCGCCTTGACCGCGGCGAGGAGGTTCCGGTTCGGGAGCTTGGTGCTGGCGAGCACGCCGAGGCTGTCGCGGGCGAACAGCGAGGCGGCGAGCCCGGGCAGGGCGAGCGCGTCGAGGCCGTCACCGGCGAGCCCGTCGGTGACGATCAGGTGGGCGTCCCACAGATCGGTGTGCCGGGTGCCTGCACGGCTGGTGGCGAGCCGCCGCAGGCGGGCGGTGGAGAAGTAGTCGCGGTAGTGCGCCTGGGCGTCGGTGTTGGTGTTACCGGTGTGGAGCAGGTCGCGGTCTTCGGCGACGAACAACACGATGAGCCGGTAGGCGATGTGGAGCAGCGCACGATGCAGGTCGGCGTCCGCGTCGCGGGCGGCCGCGAGCGTGGCACGGAGTTCGGTGTTGGCCGGGTGAGCGACGAATCCGGTGCCGAGGTGTTCGAGGGCACGGGCGACACCCACCCGCAGGGTGGCCAGGGCCCGGGCGCCGTCGACGATGGCGACGGCGCGCCACCGTTCAAGCCAGCATGTCTCCGGGGAAAGGCCGGGAGAGTCGGTTTCCGGTTCTTCTTCGGTGTCTGCGGCTGTGGGCGGTGTTTCGGGGGCGATGGGGGTGAACCGGCTGGCGTGGACGGTGAGGAAGAAGAGCCGGAAGTCGGCGTAGCGCTGGTTGTCGAAGATGTCGTCGAGGTCGAACTCGATGTAGGACTGGCGGGTGAGGCTGGATGCGTCGCGCAGCACGCGCAGGGTGCGGCCGTTGGTGACGATGCCCCACAGGTAGCGGGGGCTGCGGTTGAGGAAGTTCTGCAGCGTCGACTGCGGCGCGCGGGCGGCGACGTTGGGGGTACTGGTGTCGAGGCCCACCCCGGCGCCGAGCAGGTGCAATGCCACCCCGACCGCGGGGTCGACGGCTCCGGTCGGCCAGGCCAGACGGTGGGAGATCGGGAAGCGAGCCGGTTCGGTCTCGCCCAGCCCCGGCGGTAGCTCGATGCCGGAGGTGAGTTTTTCGGGCCGGCCGAAGCCGAGCTCGTAGAGCAGGGGGAGCAGCCATTTGTCGCGGGTGAGTCCGATGGCCGGATCGCCGGGCGGGAGCCGGTCGAGTGCGGCATGCCAGGCGCGGTGGGCACCGAGACAGGCCTCCCAAGCTCGCGCGACTGCGGCGTTGACGGTCATGCCGGGGGTGAGTTGGTAGCCCTCGGCGTTCTGGCCCGGCATCCGTAGGTCGACGGCGCGGACCAGCGCGTCGCTGGGCAGGACGGCGCCGACGGTGCGGGCGGAGCGGAAAGCGGACAGGGTGGTCACGAGCGAGGGCCGTTCTGCGTGCTGGGTGCGGGGAGGTAGACGTAGACGCCGAGGACGTCGGGCGGCGGCAACAGCCGGGCGTCGAGCCCACGCCTGGCGACCCGGCTGGTGCGACGTACCGCCCGGTGGGTTTCCACGGCGTTTGTGGCGATCTGCTCACCAAGCCGGTTCAGGTGCTCAGCGAGTCCGGGCAGGCGGTCCAGCGCGCGCTGCAGCTGGGCGCGAGCGAGGTCGTCGTGCACGTTGCCGCTGGGGTCGACGGCCAGCAGCCGATCGGCGGTGTCGTTGTCCAGCCAGGAGATTTCACCGCCGCTCGCGGTGAATGCGAGGAACTGTGCGTCTTCGGCGACCTGGGTGATGGTACGGCGTGAGCCGGGGATGGCGAGTTCGACGCGGAAGCGCACCACGAGCAGCGTGGTCACCGTCGTGACGGCGGTGGTGCGGATGACGGCCGCACGCCGGGCTGGGCGATCGGAGTCGGGGAGTAGCGGGTCGAGGGCGGCGTCGAGAACGTAGCGGGCGATCGCCTCGACGGTCGGATCAGTGCGGGTCAGCAGCGGTTCTCCGGGTGGGGCCGGCAGCGATCGGTGGAAGCGCACGGTTGTGCCCTTGGTTGGTGGAAGGTGATCGAGCAGCGGGCGGGGGAGGGTTTCGGTGCGGACGGTGAATCCGTCGGGGGTATCGCTGATTTGGCCGGAGAGCAGGGATAGCGCGTCGCGGGTGAATCGCTCGGCGTCGGCGGGGCCGCCGAGGCTGCGGCGGACCTCGGCGAGGGTCTTGGCGACCTCGTCGGGTCGTAGGATTGCCTGCCGGAACCGGGATCGGGACGCTTTTTCCCGCTCGGCGGCGTCAACCCATTTGTTGAGCACGACATCGGCTGTCTCGCTGGAGGTCGCGGCGCCGAGATCGAGCATGAGCTGGTCGGGTTCGGTGTTGCGCAGCAGCAGTGATTCCCAGATCGC
>NZ_VJWX01000584.1 GCF_007713715.1 Amycolatopsis rhizosphaerae | reverse complement strand
TCCCCGGCCAGGCCAACGGCTACTGCCCCACCTCCGACCCCGAACGCGGCGGGTCCTCCTACCGCACCGGTACCGGCCCCGGCGGGACACCGCCGACCGGCGGCGGGCCCGGGCGCAACAGCGCCGCGGGCCGGTTGCTGGGCGGCGACGCCGAGAGCGGCGGCCGTGGCGGCGGAGGAGGCCGCGGCGGCGCGACGGCCGGGGAAGGCAGCGGGCGCGGACTCGGCGCCGGTCGCGGCAGCGACGCCGGTTCACTGGGCCGCACGCTGGCGGCGGAGGAGGCCGCGGCGAGCCGCGGCGCGGCCAGGACCGCGGGCGGCTCCCCCATGGGTGCCGGTGCTGCCGGGCAACGCGGCAAGGGCAAGGAGGACCAGGAACACCAGCGTCCCGACTACCTGCTGGAGGCCGACCCCGATTCGGTCTTCGGCAGCGACGTCCGCGCCACCCCGCCCGTCATCGGCGAGTAGGCGGCGAGGCGCGATGGGGCCTGCGACCGGTCACTACCTCTCGTTGCCGCTCGCGGCGCTCGCCGGGGCCGTCGAGCAGGAGAAGGCCGGCACCCTGCACCTGGTGCTGAGCCCGGAACCGTTGTGGCTCAGCGACACGGAGAAAGCCGCGGCGCGCCAACAGATGCTGGACACGCTCGCGGAAGCGGGACTGCTCGACCGCCGGGGACGCCTCGACGCCGACTTCCTGGACTGGCTCCCCCTGCTGACCCGGCCCTCGCTGGAGTACTACGGCTGGGTACACGACGGCGAGCGCACCTACGGCGTGCTGGCCGCGGCTCGGGGGCTGCAGGGCATCGTCGCGGTCCGCGTCGGCGACGGGATCGCGCTGCGGCCGGCCCCCCGCGACCGCCTGCCCGAGACCCTCATCGCCGAACTGCCCGAGAGACACGCCGGTGGCGGCCGCCCCCTGACCATCCGCGTCGCCGACCTCGAAGACGCCGCCCGGGAGAACCGCACCCCCGGCCGGGACGTGCGAGACCTCGTCGACGTGCTTCGCCGTCCGCTCTCGGGCTCCGGTGAGCTGTACGTGGGCCGCCGCGACGAGCTCAACCGGTACACCCGACTGGAACAGCCGTTGCACTACGCCGACACCGACTGGGGCCGCTACCTCAACTACACCGTGGGCACCGGCCGGGACGCCGAGATCCACCTGGCCCCCGGCCACCCCGGCGCCCTCATCGAGCACCTCCTCCGCCTGGAACACACCCTCCCCAGCTAGGGACTCCCAATGAAGCGGTCGTCTTTTCCCAAGCGGCGGAGCCGCTTGCAGCACCCGCTCAACTTGCACCGCCGCGGGTTCTGACGTGGCCCCTCGCGAGGACAGCGCCGACGTGGTGAATTGACCCGCACCGCCACGCAAATCGCTTCTAGGACAGTAAAGCGTCGAGTTTGGCGCGGACGCGGTCCATGTCCTCGGTGTACTTGAGCACGGCGCCGAGGGTGCGGGCGGCGGTCTCGGCGTCCAGTTCGTCGCGGCCGAGTGCGGTCAGTGCCTGTGCCCAGTCCAGGGATTCGGCGACCCCGGGCGGCTTGAGCAGCTCCAGCTCCCGCAGCCGGCGCACCGCGGTGGCCACCTGGGTGGCCAGCCGCTCGCCGATCCCGGGCAGGCGCCGCCGAAGGATCGCGATCTCCCGCGGCAGGTCCGGGTGTTCGAGCCAGTGGTAGAGGCAGCGTCGCTTGAGCGCGTCGTGCACCTCGCGGGTGCGGTTGGAGGTCAGGATCACCAGCGGCGGCTGGGCGGCCCGCACCTCACCGAACTCGGGGATGGTCACCACGTTCTCGTCGAGCAGCTGCAGCAGGAACGCCTCGAACTCGTCGTCGGCGCGGTCGATCTCGTCCACCAGCAGCACGCACGGGGCCGTGGTCAGCGCCCGCAGCAACGGCCGGGCCAGCAGGAAACGCTCGGTGTACAGGGACTGCTCGGCCACGTCGACGTCGACGGTGTGCCCGGCGGCCTCCAGCGCGCGCAGGTGAAGCAGCTGACGCGGGAAATCCCATTCGTAGAGGGCCTGCGACGCGTCGATGCCCTCGTGACACTGGAGGCGGATCAGGGGCAACTCCAGCGACTGGGACAGCGCCACCGCCAGCGAGGTCTTACCGGTACCGGGCTCGCCCTCGCAGAACAGCGGCCGCTGCATCCGCAGGGCGAGGAACGCCGCCGTGGCCACGCCCTCGTCGGCGAGGTAGCCGGTGGTTTCGAGCGTTTTCGCCAGGTCTTCAGGAGAGTTGACCGTCACAAGCACCCAGCCTACGGGTTGAGGTCGGCCGGCGTGTCCACGTCGCCGCCGGTGCCGAGATCCGAACAGTCCACCAGGCGCAGGTCCTCCCGTCCGGCCAGCCAGTCCCTGGCCCCGCGGTCTCCCCGCGCGCCGTCCGCGATCTCTTCCCACCAGCGACGGCCGAACAGCACGGGATGTCCCGGTACGCCCTGGTAGGAGGCCCGCGCGACGATCTCGGGCGAGGCGAGCGCGGCCAGCCGCGCGACCACTCGCGCGTCCACACCGGGCAGGTCGACCAGATGCACGAGCACGGCGTCGGCCTCCGGCAGCGAACGCAGGCCCACCCGCAGCGAGGCGCCCATCCCGTCCGCCCAGTCCGGGGCGCGGACCGAGACCGCGGGGTCCGGCAGCAGCACCCGCACCTCGTCGGCGCGGGCGCCGAGGACCACGCGGACCGGCGCGCAGCCGCCGTCGGTCAGCGCCCGCAGCGCGCGGCGCACGAGCGGTTCGCCGTCCAGTTCGACCAGTGCCTTCGGCCGCCCGAACCGGCGTCCGGCTCCGGCCGCCAGCAGCAGCCCCGCGCAGCTAGCCACGACACGCCTGTGCCGGGGCCACCGCGAGATCGTCCTCGATGCGCCGGGCGGCGGCCAGTAACGGGGGAACCAGGTCCGCCTCCACCGATTCGCGGGTGTTCCGGCTGGCGTGGGTGGACAGGTTCACCGCGGCGATCACGGTGCCCCGCCGGTCGCGGATCGGCGCGGCGACCGAGCGCAGCCCCTCCTCCAGTTCCTGGTCCACCATGGCCCAGCCCTGTTCGCGCACCTTCGCCAGTTCGGCCCGCAGCGCCGCCGGTGAGGTGAGGGTGTGCGAGGTGAGCCGGTCGAGCTGGGCCTCCTCGAAGTAGGCCGCGAGGCCGTCGGTGTCGAGCCCGGCGAGCAGCACATGCCCCATCGAGGTCGCGTACGCGGGGAAGCGGGTGCCGACGTTGATGCTGACCGTCATGATGCGGGACACCGCAACGCGCGCCACGTAGACGATGTCGGTCCCTTCCAGCACCGACACCGAACTCGACTCGTGCACCTCGGCGGAGAGCCGCTCCAGGTGGGGCTGCGCGACGTCCGGCAGGGTCATGCCGGCCAGGAACGCGTAACCCAGTTCCAGTACGCGCGCGGTGAGCGAGAAGTACTTGCCGTCGGTACGGACGTAGCCGAGGTCCACCAGGGTGAGCAGGAACCGGCGGGCGGCGGCCCTGGTCAGTCCCGTCAGACGGGCCACATCGGACAGTGTCAGTTCGGGAGTGCCCTTACCGAAGGCCCTGATCACCGCCAGCCCGCGATCCAGGGACTGCACGTGATGTGCCGCGCGCTCGTCCATACCGCTCACCCTAGTTCAGCGCCGGAAGAATGCCGGGAAGTGGCTTGTCCGGCGCGGCCGTCACTGCGGTTGTGCGGTCGGCTCGCCGAGCTCGGCGAGGGTCCGCTGGGCGATCGCGAAGGCCGCGTTGGCGGCGGGCACCCCGGCGTACACCGCGGTGTGCAGCAGCACTTCGCCGATTTCGTCCGGGGTCAGGCCGTTGGTGATCGCGGCCTTGACGTGCATCGCGATCTCGTTCTCGCAGTGCAGTGCGGTGAGCACCGCGAGGGTGATGCAACTGCGGGTGCGGCGGTCGAGCCCCTCCCTGGTCCAGATCGACCCCCACGCGGCGCGCGTGATGTAGTCCTGGAACTTCCGGGTGAATTCGGTGGTTCCGGCGATGGCGCGGTCGACGTGCGCGTCCCCCAGCACCTCCCGCCGGACCGTCATCCCCGCCTCGTACCCCTCGTCGCTCACGTTGTCGCTCACGTTGTCGCTCACGCGACCTCCTTGAAATGCCTCATGATCAACTCCGTGAACGTCTCCGCCTGTTCGTAGCTGCCCAGGTGCGCCGCCTGTTCGACGACCTCGAACCGCGCGCCCGGAATGTTGCGGGCGATCAGTT
>NZ_VJWX01000583.1 GCF_007713715.1 Amycolatopsis rhizosphaerae | reverse complement strand
GACCCCGACCGCTCCCCGCACCGATGGCCCGCCCGCGCCGGTCGTGCGGGCCCTGCGCTGCTCGGTCTGCGCCGAGGAGTTGCGGCCGGAGCACCGCAGCCTGCGCTGCCCCCGCGGTCACGCCTTCGACCTCGCGAAACAGGGGTACGTGAATCTCCTGCACGCCAAGGTGCCCGCCGGTACCGCCGACACCGCGGACATGGTGGCCGCGCGGGTCGCGTTCCTCGCCGCCGGCCACTACGCGCCGGTGGCCGAGCGCGTCGCCGAGCAGGCGGCCCGGCTCACCCGATCGGGTCTGATCGTCGATGCGGGCGCGGGTACCGGTTACTACCTCGCCCGCGTGCTCGACCGGCTGCCCGCGGCGACCGGGCTCGCGCTCGACGTTTCGGCCCTCGCCCTGCGGCGCGCGGCCCGCGCGCACGAGCGGCTGGGGGCCGCGGTGTGGAACCTCTGGCGGCCCTGGCCGGTGGCCGACGGGACGGCCTCGGTGGTGCTGAACGTGTTCGCGCCGCGCAACGGGCCGGAGTTCCACCGCGTGCTGCGCCCCGGCGGCGCCCTCGTCGTGGTGTCCCCCCAGGCGGGGCACCTGCGCGAGCTGGCTTCCGTGGTCGACCTGCTCGAAGTGGACGACCGCAAACAGGAGCGGATCGAAGCCGCTCTCGGCGGGTACTTCGAACTCGTGGCGAGGGAGCCGTACACGAGGACGCTCACGCTCACTCCCGATGAGGTACGCCAGGTGGTGGGCATGGGCCCGAACGCGCACCACCCCGAGCGGCTCACCCGGCTGGACCGGCTCGACGAGCCGCGCGAGGCCACCCTGTCGGTCGCCATCGCGACGTACCGGCGGGTGCCGTGAGCACGGTGCCCGGCACGGCACTGGCCGACCCCGGCTGGGTGCGGGGGCAGATCGCGCTGACGCGGCGGCGTCACGGTCCGGTGAAGCCGCCGGTGCTCGGCACGATCTGGTGGTACTCGGCCTCTTCGGTCCTGGTCGCGCCCGCCATCGAGGGACTGGTGCGGGCCGGGCACCCGGCCGATCCGGCGCTCGACGCGCTCGCCGTGAGCCTGCTCGAAGACGGCACTCTGCTCGGCGCGGCCTCTTCCCGTCCCCTCCGTGGCGAGCTGGGCCCCGCGCTGGCCGCCGCGATCCATCCCGTGATCGCGGCCGTCGAGTCGGTCACCGGCGCCCGGGCCGCGGCGCTACGGGCGGTCGCGACGGATTCGATCGCCAACCGCCTGCTGTGGACGGGGCAGCCGGAACGGGCGCGGGAGATCGCCGCACCGCTGGTCGCCTCGCTCGGGGGGCTGCCGCTTCCCCGCTTCACGGAGGTGGGCGGGACCGTGGTGGTGCGCCGGGCCTCCTGCTGCCTGCTCTACCAGGCCGGGCAGCCGAAATGCCTCAGCTGCCCCAGGCAGGTCCCCGCCGAACGGCTCCGGCGGTTGCGCGAGGCGCTCGGCTGAGCCAGGAGCGGCGCACCCGGGCGATCAAGGCCTGGGAACCATGGCCCGTGACGGTCCCACTGGGTAACGTCACTGGCGTGAGTGAACGAAGCTGGGGGTTCCGGACCCGGGCCCTGCACGCCGGCGGCCTGCCCGACGCCGCGACCGGCGCCAGGGCGGTACCGATCTACCAGACGACGAGCTTCGTGTTCGAAGACGCGGCGGACGCGGCGAACCTCTTCGCACTCCAGAAGTACGGCAACATCTACTCGCGCATCGGCAATCCGACGGTGGCCGCCTTCGAGGAGCGGATCGCCAGCCTCGAAGGCGCGATCGGCGGGGTCGCCACCGCCAGCGGCCAGGCCGCCGAGTTCCTCACCTTCTCCGCGCTGACCGAGGCCGGGGACCACATCGTCGCGGCCAGCGGCCTCTACGGCGGCACCGTGACCCAGCTCGGCGGCACGTTGCGGCGCTTCGGCGTGGACACCACGTTCGTCGCGGGAGACACCGCGGAGGACTACGCGGCCGCGATCACCGACCGCACCAAGCTGATCTTCACCGAGGTGATCGGCAACCCCGGCGGGACCGTGGCGGACCTGTCCGCCCTGGCCGACCTGGCGCACGCCCACGGCATCCCGCTCGTCGTGGACGCCACGCTCGCCACGCCCTACCTGTGCCGTCCGATCGAGCACGGCGCCGACATCGTGCTGCACTCGGCGACGAAGTTCCTCGGCGGGCACGGCACCACGCTCGGCGGGATCGTGGTGGAGTCGGGCCGGTTCGACTGGGGCAACGGCAGGTTCCCCCGGATGACCGAGGCGGTGCCCTCCTACGGCGGGCTGAAGTACTGGGAGAACTTCGGCGAGTACGCGTTCTGCACCCGGCTGCGGGCCGAGCAGCTGCGGGACATCGGCGCGGCCCTGTCCCCGCATTCGGCCTTCCTCCTGCTCCAGGGGGTGGAAACGCTGCCGCAGCGGATGGACGCGCACGTGCGCAACGCCCAGGCGGTCGCCGAATTCCTCGACGCCGACGACCGGGTCGCGTGGGTGGCCTACGCCGGGCTGCCCGGTCATCCGCACCACGACCGCGCGAAGAAGTACCTGCCGCAGGGTCCGGGTGCGGTGTTCTCCTTCGGCGTCAGGGGCGGCCGCCCCGCGGGCGAAAGGTTCGTCGAATCGGTCGAACTGCTGTCGCACCTGGCCAACATCGGCGACGCGCGTTCGCTGGTCATCCACCCCGCGTCCACCACGCATCAGCAGCTGTCCGAAGAGCAGTTGCGCGCGGGCGGGGTCGGGCCCGACCTCATCCGGCTCTCCGTCGGGCTGGAAGACGTCGAAGACATCCTGTGGGACATCGACCAGGCGCTGACGGCGGCGTCGAAGGCGGTGGCGCGGTGACCGGCACCTGGGCCTCCCCCACCGCGCGGCAGCGGCGGGCGATCCTGGACCGCACGGAGTCGGTGACCCTCGTCGGCGCCTCGGACAATCCCGCGCGCCCCAGCTACTTCGTGGCCACCTACCTGCTGTCCTCCAGCCGCTACCGCGTCAACTTCGTCAACCCCCGGTTGAAGGAGCTGCTCGGCCACCCGGTGTACCCCGCGCTGGCGGACGTCCCGGGCGGGCTGGACCTGGTGAGCGTCTTCCGCAGGCACGAGGACCTGCCCGGGGTGGCCGAGGAAGCGATCGAAGCGGGCGCCCGCACCCTGTGGCTGCAACTGGGCCTGTGGCACGAACCGGTGGCCGAACGCGCGAGCGGCGCCGGGCTGGACGTCGTGATGGACCGGTGCGTGAAGATCGAGCACGCCCGGTTCGCGGGCGGGCTGCACCTGGCGGGGTTCGACACCGGAGTGATCAGCTCCCGGCGCCCGTCGCCCCGCTGAGGCGTCCTTCCCCGGCGGGAAAAGCGTGGTGGCGGAGGAAGAATCGGCGGAGGGAGCCTGTTGTGGCGGGTATGACGGATGATCTTCGAGTGTCGTTTGCCGGCGGGCCGACCGCGCTGCTCGAACTCGCAGGCAAGCGGCTGCTGACCGATCCGACGTTCAGCCCCGCGGGAGTGCACGAGAGCGCCCCCGGCCGTCCCCTCACCAAGACCGAGGAGCCCGGCCTC
Organism: Amycolatopsis rhizosphaerae; assembly: GCF_007713715.1. Lineage (GTDB taxonomy): Bacteria > Actinomycetota > Actinomycetes > Mycobacteriales > Pseudonocardiaceae > Amycolatopsis_E > Amycolatopsis_E rhizosphaerae. Next base: position 666 of record NZ_VJWX01000583.1, on the reverse strand, counting down.
TCGCGCGAGGACATCGGCGAGGTCGACGCCGTGCTGCTCTCGCACGACCAGCACGCCGACAACCTCGACCCGGCCGGCCGCGCCCTGGTGGGGGAGGTGCTGCTCACGCTGACCACGCGCAGCGGCGCGAGCAGGCTCGGCGGCACCGCCCAGGGCCTTCCGCCGTGGGCGATGGTCGCGCTCGGCTCGCTGGAGGTCATCGCGGTCCCCGCGCAGCACGGCCCGCCCGGCTGCGAATCGATGACCGGCGAGGTGACCGGTTTCGTGCTGCGGGGCCGCGACCTGCCGACGGTCTACGTCTCCGGCGACAACGCGTCGCTGGACGTCGTCCGCGCGATCGCCCGGCGGATCGGGCCGGTGGACGTGGCGCTGCTGTTCGCGGGCGCGGCGCGGACCTCGCTGTTCGACGGGGCCCCGCTGACCCTGACCAGCGAGGCCGCCGCCGAAGCGACCCGCATCCTCGGCGCCCGCCACGTCATCCCGCTGCACACGCGGGGCTGGGCCCATTTCAGTGAGGGACCGGACTCGGTGCGCAAGGCCTTCGCCAACGCCGGGCTGAGCGAGCGGCTGCACATGCTCGAACCCGGCGAGTCCCTGGTGCTCACCGGCCCATGGAAGACGCAGAAGACGCAGAGGACGCCTCGAACCGTGCGCTGACTGTCTCTT
>NZ_VJWX01000582.1 GCF_007713715.1 Amycolatopsis rhizosphaerae | reverse complement strand
CGGTGTATCCGTTCGCGCCGATCGGCGGGACGCGCCGGGACAACGGGCTGGAGTTGCAGATCCGGGCGCAGTTGGAGGGTGAGTTGCCGGTGGAGCCGGACCTGGGCCGCTGGTTCCCGCTGTGGTCGGCTCCGCCACTGGCCGGGCGGTAGGTCGCGCTTTATGAGCGGCGGAGCCGTTTGCTCTGTGGGGGGCCAGCCAAGGTGAGCCCAATAGCCGCCACGGGATGATCTTGAAGTCCTGACTGCCTGCTGCGGATCCAGCACCCGGGGCCCGGCGTTGTCCCGGGTTCCGGGGTTCTGGGACGCGGGGCAACGCTTCGAACTCGTCTCGTGAGTCGTCGTTCAGCACTGTGTGCGTTTCAGGTGATGGATGCTCGGCGATGGCTGGGCCCGCCGGTCATTCGATGCCTTCGATGATGCGGAAGTCGCGCTCGACGCCGTCGGAGAGGGCCACTAGCGCCTTCTGGTATGCCTCGCTCTCGTATGCCGCGACGGCCTGTTCAAAGCTGTCGAACTCGATCAGAACGACGCGTTCCGTGATTCCGGCTTCGTGGGCGACGACTCGGCCGTTACGGGACAGGAGGCGCCCGCCCCCGGCCCGGACAGCCGGACCGGCCAGCTTGTTGTAGGCAGTCAGCCGCTCAGGGTCGGAAATGGCGCGGTAGACACTGACCCAGTAGCCCTTGGCCATGGAAACCTCCTGTGTTCGGCCGGACACGTCCGACTTCGGATCGACACTCGGATCGATCGATCCCGGCATGCGCAGGTTAGGGCTTGATGTGTGGTCGAGGGAAAGACCGGTACGGGATAGACTCAGAACGGATCGTTATCAATCGGCAGGGAGGGCAGGTGGCGCCGGATACGGTGAGCCTGCGGTACTTCCTGGTGCTGGCGCAGGAGTTGAACTTCACCCGCGCGGCCGCACGAATCGGTATCGCACAGCCCGCACTCAGCGCCCGGATGCGCCGATTGGAGGCGGAACTCGGTACGGCCCTGCTGGTCCGGGACACGCGTAGCGTCGTTTTGACCACCGCCGGTGCGGCTTTGGCGGAGTCCGCGCCGCCCGCGCTGGCGGCGCTGGACCGGGCGTGGGACACCGCCCGGAGCGCGGCGGCCGGTGAACTGGGCACGCTGCGCATCGGTTACAGCCTCAGCGCCGGGGCCGAGACGGCACCGGCCCTGGTGGACAGGCTGAATCGCGGCAACAGCGGACTCGAGGTCGGCGCGGTCCCGATGGCGACACCGGAGATCTCCCCCGCGGTCGCCGACGGCCGCATCGATGCCGGGATCACCCGCGGTGAACAGCCGGGCCGTGGCGTGCGCCGGTTCCTGCTGCGGCGTGCCCGCGTCGGGGTCCAGCTGGCGCAGCACCATCCGCTGGCCGAACGCCCGGAGATCGAGATCGCCGACGCGGCCGCGTATCCGCTGCGGCTCCCGGACCGTGCGGCCAACCCCGTGATCCACGATCAGCTGTCCGCGCTGTTCCGAGACATCCGACCACACCCCCGATTCCACACGCCCGCAGTCTCTTTCGACATGTCTCAGCGCGACCTGCGCGACGGGGTCACCCTCGCCCCGGCCGGAGAAGCCGCAGCCACGGCGCAACCGGCCGGTCTCACCTGGCGACCGCTGCGGGGCGCGCCCAGCCTGACGTTCCACCTGGTCCTCCCACGCGAGCAGTCGCCACTACACCGCCGCGTCCGTGCCGTCGCCAAAACCCTGGCGCACGAACTGCACTGGCTGCCGGACTGACGCGCAAGAGGTGCGGCGAGAAGACGCCTGAGGTTCCGCCACCCGCACCGCCACGCAAACTGATTCTCTCCAGTCAGAGCTGGTGGGACTGTCTCGGTAACGGTGTTTCCAGCCTGACGCGCCGGACAGAGGTCCGGCGGGATGGGCACTGTGAGTGATGACCTCTGATGCTGTGAGCACAGAGCGGAAGAAGATCAACAAGTCGGGACGATCGTTGTCGCCGGAGCAGGCCGCCGCCGCGGAGATGGTGGCGTTGGCCCGGGAGAAGGGTCTGGATCTGACTGGCCCGGATGGCCTGTTGAAGCTGTTCACCAAGAACGTGTTGGAAACAGCGTTGAACGAGGAAATGACCACGCATCTCGGGCACGAGAAAAACCGTGCCGAGAGCGGTCGCGAGTCGAGGAATGTGCGGAACGGGTCACGGGTGAAGACGGTGATCTCGGACGCGGTCGGCGGTATCGAGATCGCGGTCCCGCGGGACCGGGAGGGAACCTTCGAGCCGGAGATCGTGAAGAAGCGGCAGCGACGTCTGGGCAGTGTGGACGAGGTTGCGCTGTCGCTGTATGCGAAAGGATTGACGACCGGGGAAATCTCGGCACATTTCTCCGATATCTATGGTGCGTCGATCTCGAAGGACACGATCTCCCGGATCACCGATGCGGTGATCGGGGAGATGGAGGAATGGCGTAACCGTCCCCTGGACGCGGTGTATGCCGCGGTGTTCGTGGATGCGATCGTGGTGAAGGTGCGTGACGGGCAGGTCGCCAACCAGCCCGTCTACGCGGCCATCGGTGTCACGCTGGACGGGCGCAAGGACGTCCTGGGCCTGTGGGCGGGCACCGGTGGCGAGGGCGCCAAGTTCTGGCTCTCGGTCCTGATGGACCTGAAGAACCGTGGCGTGAACGACGTGTTCTTCCTCGTCTGCGACGGCCTGAAGGGGTTGCCGGACTCGGTGACCGCGGTGTGGCCGCAAACCATTGTTCAGACCTGCATCATCCACTTGATCCGCAACACGTTCCGGCTCGTTCCCCGGCAACATTGGGATGCGATCAAGAAAGACATCAAACCGATCTACACGGCACCTAATCAGGATGCGGCGCTCGTCGCTCTCGATGATCTGGAGGAAAAATGGGGCAATAAATACCGGGCGATGATCCGGTTGTGGCGCAACGCGTGGGAGGAGTTCATTCCGTTCCTTTCCTATGATGCGGAGATCCGGAAAGTGTTGTGTTCGACCAACGCGATTGAATCCTTGAACGCGCGCTACCGGCGGGCGGTCCGCGCGCGGGGGCATTTCCCCACCGAGCAGGCCGCGATGAAGTGCCTGTACCTTGTGACCCGCAGCCTGGACCCGACCGGGGCCGGGCGCGCCCGATGGGCGATGCGCTGGAAGCCCGTGCTGAACGCGCTCGCCGTCACCTTCGGTGACCGTTGGCCGGCCGCCGAAACCTACTGATCAACAACGCTGGAAACACCGTTGCTGAGACGGACCCGAGCTGGTAGCTGGCGATGAGGTCGACGAGGTCGAGGGTGCGGTGGGCGTAGCCCCACTCGTTGTCGTACCAGCCGAAGATCTTGACCAGGTCGTCTTCCACCCTGGTGAGGCTCGCGTCGAACACGCAGGAGGCGGGGTTGCCGATGATGTCGCGGGAGACGATGGGGTCTTCGGTGTAGCGGAGGACGGGTTTGAGGCAGCCGGCGGCGGCGTCGGCGAAGGCGCGGTTGATCTGTCCGCTGGTGACCGGCATGTCGAGGGTGGCGGAGAGGTCGGTGAGCGAACCGTCTTCGAGGGGGACGCGCACGGCGATGGCGTCGAGTTTCCCGGCCAGTTCGGGGATGACCTCGCCGAGGGTGCGGGCGGCGCCGGTGCCGGTGGGGATGAGGTTGACCGCGGCGGAGCGGGCTCGCCGCAGGTCCTGGTGGGGGCCGTCGAGCAGGGACTGGTCGTTGGTGTAGCTGTGGATGGTGGTGACGAGGCCGCGGCGGAGGCCGAAGGCGCGGTGCAGTACGGAGACCATCGGGGCCAGGCAGTGGGTGGTGCCGGAGGCGTTGGAGACGACGTGGTGGTTCTCCGGGTCGTAGACGTCGTCGTTGATGCCCATGACGATGGTGGCGTCGGCGTTCTTGGCGGGGGCGGTGATGACGACCTTGCCCGCCCCGGCGTCGAGGTGGGCGGCGGCGGCTTCGCGGGTGCGGAACCGGCCGGTGGCTTCGATGACGATGTCGACGTTGAGTGCCGCCCAGGGGATCCGGGCGGGGTCCGCGATCCTGGTGACGTGGATGAGGTGCGGTCCGGCCGCGAGGGTGGCTTCGCTCTCGCCCTTGCCCTCGTGGACGCGGACCGGGAGATCCAGCGGGCCGTGGGTGGAGTCGTAGCGCAGGAGGTGGGCGAGTGTCGCGGCGGGGGGCAGGTCGTTGACGGCGACGACTTCGACCTTGCCGCCCGCCTGGTCGAGCGCGCAGCGCAGGACGTCGCGCCCGATCCTGCCGAAGCCGTTGATTCC
>NZ_VJWX01000581.1 GCF_007713715.1 Amycolatopsis rhizosphaerae | reverse complement strand
CGACCGCCCCGATCAGCAGGCAGATCGCCCCGAGCAGCCCCAGCGCGACCGGCTTGACCCGCCGGCCGAACAGCACCTCGGGCAGGGACAGCAGAGCGCCGCGCTGACGCTCCTCGTCCTCGTCTTCGTCTCCGCCCGGGGACAGCGCCGGACCGCCCAGTACCGCGGCGGCCGACGGATCGCGCCACGGATCACCGGCAGACGACCACAGCGGGGGTTCCGGCTGCTCCACCGGCCGTCCGCCCGGGTCGCCGTCGGGGCGCTGCAGGAGCACGTTCTCGGCACCGGGCGGGCGTCCGAAGGCCTCGGCCAGCGATTCCGGGGCCGGAGGCCGGGCGACGATGGGGCTGCCGTTGCGGGAAGCGGGTGCGTAAAGCTTGTCGAAGGCGCCCTCGACGCCGCGCGGGCGGCCGAAGGCCACGGCCTGCACGGGATCGACCGCGGGGCGGTCCAGCGGCCGGGGTGCGAGCCGCGGCTCGCGCGGCGCGCCGGAGTTGTCCTCTGGCGTGTTCGGCTGGCTCATCGTTCCCCGGGATAGACGGTTGAAGACTCGGCGCGACCATACGCCACCACCGATTGTCCCGTCGGGCTGGTGAAACGCGCGTCAGCGAGCGTGCAGGGCCGGGCACGCCGAAATGGTGGTCGTGACGGGGGTGGCGTGCTGCTGACCACCCATCTGTGCGCGCAGCACTCCCGGGTTGGGGCCGGGCTGCGGATTCACCTGAGCGGTACTCCCGCCGCCACCGGAAGTGGCGACCAGGGCGAGCGCACTGAGCACGATCCCCGACACCACCACGCCCGCACCCTGCGCGGCTCGCCGCCGCACCGTGGAACGCTGGGAACCGAGCACCGAGGAACCGCTGCCGAGCGGGGTCGACGAGCCCAGCGGGGCGCCCGAACCCAGTGCGGTCTGCATGTCCCGCAAGCCGGCGACCCGGTCGGGCCGCTGGATCGCGACGAGTTGACCGTCCTCGGTCACCGCCAGGTTGTCGGGGGTGGTGGGCAGGTCGGTGTGCTCCGGAATCGCCCGCAGGCTCGCCAGGAAACCGGCGGACATGCTGGGCGCGCTCGCGCGCTTGACCGCCGCCCGGGCCTGCCGCTGGGCCGCCACGTCGGCCGCGCAGCCCGGGCATCGGGTGATGTGCGAAGCGGCCCGGTCCCTGGCACCCAGCGACAGCTCACCGTCGACGAAGGCGACGATCGCGTCGGGCAGAAGATGCGACTCGGGAAGCAGACTCCAACCTCGCGGATCGCTCATACCGAAGCCTCCACGGATTCCCCGGTCAGCGCGCGGCGGCGCTCCAACGAGGCACGCAGCGCCTGCCGGCCACGGTGGATCCGGCTGCGCACCGTACCCAGCTTGACGCCGAGCGTCGCGCCGATCTCCTCGTACGACAGACCTTCGACATCACAGAGCACGACCGCGGCCCGGAACTCCGGCGGCAGTTCGTCCAGCGCCGCCTGCAGGTCCGGGTCGAGGTGGGTGTCGCTGTAGACCTGCTCGGGGCTCGGGTCGTCGCCCACGATGCGGTCGGTGTCCTCGGGCAGGCCCTCCATCCGCACGCGGGCGCGGCGGCGGGCCATGTCGAGGAAGAGGTTGGTGGTGATGCGGTGCAGCCAGCCCTCGAAGGTGCCGGGCTTGTACGCCGCGAGGGAGCGGAAGACCCGGATGAAGGTCTCCTGGGTCAGGTCCTCGGCGTCGTGGGAGTTGCCGGTGAGGCGGTATGCCAGCCGGTAGACCCGGTCGGCGTGCTCCCGCACGACCTCGTCCCAGGACGGCGGCGTCCACGAGGACTCGTCCACGGTCACCGGGCGGGCCTCGGTGGCGAGCTGCTCGTTCGTCGGGGTCGTCTGCATCGTCGGGGAAGGCACCTCCATCAGGCTGTTCTCCCTACTGTTTGCTCCAACGCGGATACTCCGCGCGGTGTTCCCGTCTCCTGGGTCCCAGCTTGGCCGGTCTACTTAGGTGGGTGGTGAGACCGGTCTAAGAGATGCCTGAGAGAACTGTTGCACGTCTTGCACGATTTCCATCCCGGCCGCCGCTAATCTTTGCCGGTGACCTCCGAGACGCACGCGGGTGTCGGTGACAGCGTCGCTAACCACGTCGAGAGCTACCTGCCCGACGAGCGCAACGACACCGCCCTGCTCCTCGCCCGTACCCGGGCGGAGGAGTTCGGCTGCGCGCCACTCGGAGCACTGGCCGGGGCCGCGCTGTGTTTCCTGGCGACGAGCCTGCGTGCGCGGGCGGTCGTGGAGATCGGCACCGGCACCGGGGTCAGCGGCCTCTACCTGCTGCGTGGCATGGCGCCCGAGGGCGTGCTGACCTCGATCGACATCGAGCCGGAGTACCACCGGGTGGCCCGCAAGACCTTCGTCGAGGCAGGCTTCCCGCCCGGACGTACCCGCCTGATCATGGGCAGGGCACTGGACGTGCTGCCCCGGCTGACCAGTGGCGGTTACGACCTGCTGTTCGTCGACGCCGCCCGCACCGAGTACCCGGGCTACTACGAACTCGGGGTCGATTTGCTGCGCCCCGGCGGGGTACTCGCCTTCCACGGGGTGCTGCCGCCCCGGGCCGACCCGTCACGGCGTGATCCCGGCGCGCTGGCGGCTCGCGAACTGGCCCGCGCCCTTCGCGAGGACGACCGGCTGGTGCCCTGTTTACTCCCGGTCGGCGGCGGGCTGCTCGTCGCGGCGGTGCGAGCCTGACAAAGACGCTGGGAGGTGGGCGCCGAGATGCGGGAAGCCGTGATCGAAGCCGCTCGCTTCCTGGTCGGCCACAGCGGTGAACCGATCACCCTCGGCGACGTGGCCGATCACGTCGGCTACAGCCCCTTCCACCTGTCCAGGTCCTTCGAGCGGCTGCTCGGGCAGCCACCGGGACAGTTTCTCGCCGCGCACAGGTTCCAGCGGGCGAAGCGGCTGCTGCTGTCGACCGACGAGCGGGTCGTCGACGTGTGCCACGAGGTGGGGTTCACCTCGGTGGGCACCTTCACCAAGCGGTTCACCGCGGTCGTGGGGCATTCGCCGGTGGAGTTCCGGCGGCTTCCGGACGTGCTCGCGGACTTCCCACCCCGGCCGGTGATCGTGCCGGGCGCCGACCGCGACGGCGGTGTGGTGACCGGAAGCGCCCGGTTGACACCGGCCGCGAGGGCGCTGTTGAGCGGCGCGGCGGCGGTGTACGTGGGGCTGTTCCCGAGGCGGTCGGCCCGGGGATGCCCGGTGAGCGGGACACTGCTGGGCGAGTCGGCGGGCTTCCTGCTCACCGCGGTGCCGCCGGGCACGTACTGGCTACTGGCCTCGGCACTGCCCGCCGCGGGCGGCGCGCTGGACCAGTTGGTGCCCGGGCGGATCGTGGCGGGTATGGCGGCGGAGCCGGTGCTGGTGACCAGGCAGGCCCCGCTGCACCACCGCGACGTGTGGCTCGACGTGCACGCGGACTGGACGGTGCCGGTGCTGGTCGCCCTGCCCCCGCTGGCCTCGGCCAGGACGCGCCGCACCGGCCCCCCGGTCCCCATGCCCTGAGCCGGTTCGCACCCTCGTCACGGGCTGCACCGGGGTTACGCGGGGCTGGGCACCGCGGCGGTCCGGCGTGCGGCGGCCATGGCGACCACGGCGGTCGCGAGCACCAGCCAGCCGACGGTGGTGAAGGCGAGCCAGCCCCACCCCGCGCCCGCGTAGATCACGCTGCCCGCCGTGCCGCCCACGCTGCTGCCCAGGTAGTACATGAGCGTGTACAGGCCCGAGGCCTGACCGCGGGCGCCTTCGGGGGCCTCGGCCGCGGTCCAGCCGTTGGCCACCGCGTGCGCGGCGAAGAACCCGCCCGTCAGCACGAGGAATCCCAGCACGACCAGTACCAGCGAATCCGGCACGGTCAGCGCGATACCCGCCGCGGTGAGGAGGAGCGCGCCCACCGCCGACCGCGTGCGGCCGAAGCGGCCGACCAGCCTGCCCACGGTCGCCGAGGAGACGGAGCCGATCGCATAGGACAGAAACACCAGTGACGCGATCGCGGGCGAGAGGTCGAGCGGACGGCCGGTGAGCCGGAATCCCGCGGCGTTGTACATCGCGACGAACGCCCCCATGGCCAGCAGCGCGACCGTGTACTGCGCGAGCAGGACCGGTTTGCCCAGTGCCGCCCCCAGCCCGTCCAGCACGGTCCATAACCGGGATGGCACCGCGGTGACGGGAGCAAGGGATGTTTGCTCCAGTTTTTCCGTAGCAAACGTTCCTTGCTGCCGAACCCCCGGCAAAGTCAGCACGGTGAGTAGCGAGA
>NZ_VJWX01000580.1 GCF_007713715.1 Amycolatopsis rhizosphaerae | reverse complement strand
CCCGTTCACCGGCCGCAGCCGCAAGGCGCTCGAACTCACCGTCCGTGAAGCCCTGCGCCTCGGGCACAACTACGTCGGCACCGAGCACATCCTGCTGGCCCTGCTCGAACAGGGCGAAGGGCCGGCATATGAGCTTCTCGCTGGGCTCGGCGTCACCAAGGACGCCGTGGACCGCGAGATCCGCGCGTTCCTCAAAAGCATGTTCCCCAACGCGTGAAGCTCACCCTGTGCCGTGAGGGGTCCCCTTCCCGCAAACAGGGCCGTGAGGGGTCCCTCACGGCCCTGCGGCAGAACGGGATCAGGCGGGGGATTCCGTGCGGTCCTCGGTGGCCCAGGCGGTGTGGAACGAGCCCTCCCGGTCGACCCGGCGGTAGGTGTGCGCGCCGAAGAAGTCGCGCTGTCCCTGCACCAGTGCGGCGGGCAGGCGCTCCGCGCGCAGGCCGTCGTAGTACGCCAGCGCGGTGGAGAACCCGGGCGTCGGGATGCCCAGCCGGGCCGCGGTGGACACCACCGAACGCCAGGAGTCCTGCGCCTCCTCGACGGCCTTGCGGAAGTCGCCCGAGGTGAGCAGCGTGGGCAAGCCGGGTTCGGCGGCGTAGGCGGCGCGGATGTCGTCGAGGAACTTCGCCCGGATGATGCAGCCGCCGCGCCAGATCGAGGCGAGCGCGCCCAGGTCGATGTCCCAGCCGTACTCGGCGCCGCCTGCCTGGATCTGGTTGAAGCCCTGCGCGTAGGCGACGATCTTCGACGCGTACAGCGCGTGCTCGACGTCGTCGGCGAAGCGCTCGGCCTCGGCACCCGTCAGCGGGGTCCGGACCGGACCGGGCAGCCCCCGGCTGGCGGCCCGCAGACCCGCGCTGCCGGACAGGGACCGCGCGAACACGGCCTCGGCGATACCGCTGATTGGCACCCCGAGGTCGAGGCCGATCTGCACGGTCCAGCGGCCGGTGCCCTTCTGCTCGGCCTGGTCGGCCACGATGTCCACGAACGGCCTGCCGGTGGCGGCGTCCACGTGCGCGAGGACCTCCGCGGTGATCTCGATCAGGTACGAGTCCAGGCGCCCGGTGTTCCAGGTGCGGAACACGTCCGCGATCTGGGCCGGCTCATAGCCGAGTGCGCCGCGCAGCAGGTCGAAGGACTCCGCGATGAGCTGCATGTCGGCGTACTCGATGCCGTTGTGCACCATCTTCACGAAGTGTCCGGCCCCGTCGGGGCCGATGTGGGTGCAGCACGGCGCACCGTCTACTTTGGCCGAAATATCCTCGAACAGCGGGCCGAGGGACTGGTAGGACTCCACGGACCCGCCCGGCATGATGCTCGGGCCGTGCAGGGCGCCCTCTTCGCCGCCGGACACGCCCGTCCCGACGAAGTGCAGCCCGCGTTCGCGCAGCGCGGCCTCCCGGCGGCGCGTGTCCGCGAAGTGCGCGTTGCCGGCGTCGACGATGACGTCGCCCTTCTCCAGCAGCGGTGCGAACTCCTCGATCACCGCGTCGGTCGCGGCCCCGGCCTTCACCATGATCACGATCTGGCGCGGGCGTTCGAGCGCGTCGACGAACTCCTGCGCGGAGTAGGTCGGGATGAAGTCACCCTCGTCGCCGAACTCGGCCACGAGGTCGCGCGTCCGTTGCTCGGACCGGTTGTGCAGCGCGACCGTGTGCCCGTGCCGTGCCAGGTTCCGGGCCAGGTTGCGGCCCATCACCGCCAGGCCGGTCACGCCGATGCTCGCCTTCTTGCTCATAGCCTGCCTTCCGTCTTGGCCTATCCGCACACTAGCGCGTTGTGGCGTTCGTCCTGGTGGACGCCGTAACTGGCGTTCCGGCCGGTTTCTTGGGATCATTCCGCTGGCGGTGTGGGCGATCGGGTGGAAAACGGGTACGGACTTCGGTACGGTCGGCGACTTACGATCATGGACGACAGCGGAATGGGATGGCACCGGGAAGTGAGCAATGGCTAGTACCGTCACCTCCCGGCGCAAGGCACTCGGCAACGAACTCCGGCACGCCCGTATCGCGGCCAAGATGACCCAGCAGCAGGTCGCCGAGGTGCTCGGCTGCACCCAGGGCAAGGTCAACAAGATCGAATCCGGTGCGGTGGGCGTCAAACTCGGCGACGTGCGGGCGATGCTCGACGCCTTCGGCATCAACGGCGACGAGTCCGAGACGTTGATGAACCTGGCTCGCGCCGCCGCGGGCCAGCGAGGGCACTGGTCCGGTTACCGCTCGGTGGTGCCGCACTGGTTCCGCACCTTCACCGACCTGGAACCGGCCGCCGTCGAGATCATGACCTGGACCGGTGAGCGCGTCCCGGGCCCGCTGCAGTCCGAGCACTACATGCTCAAGCAGTTCACCGAGTTCGGCGCCACCGACGTCACATCGCTGGTGCGCAACCGGTTGGACCGCAAGGCGGTCTTCGACCAGCCGCAGCCCCCGTACTACCGGTTCATCCTCAGCGAGGCCGCCCTGCGGCGCGCGCCGGGCGGTCACGCACCGGCCGTGATGCTGGACCAGATCGAGCACCTGATGGAACTCGACAAGCGTCAGCGGGTCTACATCCACGTGCTGGAGTTCGACGCCCGCCTGGCCGCGGTGCCGAACGACTTCACGATCATGCGTTTCGCCGACCGGACGCGGGATTTCGTCTACATCGAGCATTCCGCGGGCGGTATCTACCTCGACGACCAGAAGGACTTCCAGCTCTTCGTGGACGCGTGGGACAGGCTGCGCGGTGCGGCACTGGAACGCCAGGAGACGCGGGAGTTCCTCAGGAAGACGGCCGAGCGCTACCGGGCCGAGATGTCACGCTGAGCCGTCCGGCTCGTCTACCGGGACCTGAGCAGGGCGAATTCGAGGTGGTACCACCAGCCGCTGCGCTGCCTGCGGTAGGCGCTGATCAGGTTGGCGCGTCGGCGTTCCACGGCCTGCTCGCCGTCTTCGCCGCGCGGGTGGCGGCGGCCGGGGGTTTCGGTGTTGCCGATGCGGACGGTCATCTCGGAAATCCCTTCAGTCGCCGGTTCCGTTCAACACGAGGCAGCATTCGCAGGGCATTCCGGCGCCCACGGGGAGCCATTCGATCTCCGGCAGGCCGAGCTCGGCCCCGCAGCGGGCGGTGATCGAGCCGTAGAGCACCGCGCCGGGTTCCAGGCGGAACAGGTGTGCCTGACGGCGGGTTTCGCCGACGACGCCGCGAGCGGGTCGGCCTACCAGGGTGAGCGCGGTCGGCCAGTCCTCCCGCAGGTACCAGACGGCCGTGGCGTCGTCGTCGGAGAGCAGCCAGGTGAGCATCCGTTCGAGTGCGTCGTGGGGTGAGGCCGCCCGGGCCGCCTCGTCCCGGCCGTGCACCCGCCCGACGACCATGAACGGCAAGAGCGCGGCGAACGGGGGGGAGGCGCGGCGCGGTGGTACTTCATCGCGCGGCGGCGCAACGGCAACGGCGCCACCCGCGTCTACTCCAGGCAAGGTGCACCTCCGCGACGAGGTCGGCTGGGGTTCCAACAGCGGTCGGCCCAGCGCTGGCCCCGACCGACGTGATTAATCCTACTACTGGAATAATCCTGCTGTCGAGTGGTCAAGGATTAGATCACTCGGCCGGACCCTGGCCGGGCCGGAAAAGTCGGGGGCTCGCTCGTTTCAGCAGATCAACGGGCATGGCCGGAAGAGCACGGAGGTAGCACCTATGGCGGAACACCCGCGCCGGCTGGATTACGATCCGGCGACGGCGGGCGCGCTGTTCGACGAGGGAAAGTGGGAAAAATCCTTCGCCAGCGAGCCGAACGGCGGCAACTGTGTCGAAGTCAACACGGGGACCGCGGGCGTCATCGGCGTGCGCGACACGAAGCTGGCGGACAGCCCGGTCTTCGTCTTCGACGCCGGTGAGTGGGAAGCGTTCCTGGTGGGGGTCAAGGCCGGTCAGTTCGATCTGACCCGTTGACCACGATTACTCCATATCGTGTGTTATTGACCACAGGTGTCCTGTGTGCGTGAACGGCCGTGAGGGACCCCCTCACGGCCCAAGGCTGCCGTGAAGGGTCCCTTCACAGTCGTATCGACTGTGAAGGGACCCTTCACGGCTCGCCCCAGCCCCTGGGGCCCGGCCGCCGTGCCGGTCGTTCAGTTGCCGCCGGGGCCGCCGGGGCCGCCGCCGGGGAAGCCGCCCTGGCCGCCACCCTGGTTGCCGCCGGGGAAGCCGCCCTGCCGTGACAGGGCGGAGTCGGTGATGGTCAGCGCCGTCGCGGTGCTGCCCGAAACCTTCGCCAGCACCGTCACCGAGGAGCCGGTGGCGAGGTTGT
>NZ_VJWX01000057.1 GCF_007713715.1 Amycolatopsis rhizosphaerae | reverse complement strand
CACTGGGGGCGTGGGGGCTGGTCGCCGCCGCCGGTCTCCTGGTGTGGCCATGACCGCTCACCCCGCGGATCGGGTCAGGTTCAGGCCCGCCGCGCTGAAGGACAGCCGTCCTCGTGACTGGATCACGCGGTTCGGTTTCGGAGCCGGAGTGTCGGTCGTCGCGGGGGTGGTGTCCGTTTTGGCCGGTCCGCGCGTGGGTGGCGCCTTCCTGGCCTTTCCGGCGATCCTGCTGGCCTCGCTCACCCTGGTGGCCAAGGAGGAGGGCGTTCGCCAGGCCCGGAACGAGGCGCGGGGTGCAACCTTCGGCACTCTCGGCTTGCTGGCCTTCGCCCTGGTCACGGCCCTCACCGTCGGCCGCCTCCCGCTGTGGCTGGTGTTCGTCGCGGCCGTGTCCGGCTGGGCGCTGGTCGCGCTGGGTGCCTACCTGATCGCCCGGTTCGCCGGGGCCGGCGGGGACGAGCCCCCTGCGGGGTGACCCGGGGGCCCGGTTCCGCCAACCGGTCGAAACGTGCCTACTGGGCGGTCCAGCCCCCGTCGACGGCGATGAGCGCGCCGGTGATGAAACTGGCCGCGTCGGAGCAGAGGAAGGCGACGGCCTCGGCGACCTCACCGGGCTGTCCGATCCGGCCGATCGGGTGGGCGTCGCCGAAGGAGGCGAGCATCTCCCGTCCGTTGTCGACGACGCCTTCCATGATGTCGGTGTCGATGACTCCGGGGAGTACGGCGTTGGAGCGGATGCCCTTCGGCCCGCCCTCCACGGCGAGCACGCGGGTGATCTGGGCAAGGGCACCCTTGGAGGCCGCGTAGGCGGTCTGGGTGGCGAAGGCGACGACGGAGGAGACCGACGCGATGGAGACGATCGCGCCGCCGCCGTTGGCTTCCATCACGCGGAAGGCCTCGCGGGCCTGTACGAAGTTGCCGTAGGCGTTGACCCGCATGATCGTGTCGAAGTCGTCGACGGTGGTGTCGGTGATCGGTTTGTTGAGGGTGCGGCCCGCGTTGTTGACGAGGATGTCCAGCCGGCCGAACCGGTCGGTCGCCAGCCGCATGGTCGCTTGCGCGTGGTTCTCGTCGGAGACGTCGCCGACGAGGGCGGCCACGGTGTCCGGATCGTCCGCGGCCAGTTGCCCGACGGCCTCGGACCGGTCGGTGACGACCAGACGGGCGCCCCGTGCACGCAACAGCGTGGCGGTGGCGTGACCGATGCCGCGGGCGGCGCCGGTGACGACGGCGACGCGGCCGGTCAGATCCCAAGTGGACGGCAGCGCGCCGGGATTCGGGTTGGTGCTCACGGTTTCCTAATCAGTAGTAGGGATACGGAGTTCGTGGCTTTGGGGCCGTGGGGTTGTGTTCCTTGCTTTCCTGATGTCGTGCCGGGGTCGGCGTTGCCCTGCCGGACGTACGGCGATCTCTCACCATGTTCACCGAACGCGAGGCGCGCAGGGAGGGCGCCGTCTTCCTGGTAGTAGCGCACCCAGGCAAAGGAATCGTCCCGCACCTACCATGCGGGTATGGCTCGGTCGGAACTCGGCGACTATCTCAGCGCCCGGCGGGCGCAGGTCGGTCCCGGGGAGGTGAACCTGCCCGGTACCGGGCACCGCCGGGTTCCCGGCCTGCGTCGCGAAGAGGTGGCGATGCTGGCCGGGGTGAGCGTGGACTACTACGTCCGCCTCGAACAGGGACGCGAACGAACGCCCTCGGTGCAGGTGGTCGATGCCTTGGCCGTCGCACTCCGGCTCGACGAGGACGGGCGACGGCACCTGTTCCGGGTGGCCGGGCTCAGTCCGCGCCCCAGGGTCGCCGCGGCCCGTGCCCACGTCGACCCGAGCCTGCTTCAGCTGATGGCCGCGTGGCCGGACAACCCGGCTATCGTCTACAACCGGGCGTTCGACGTGCTGGCGTCCAACACGATCGCGGACGCGCTTTTCCATGCCTGGCCGCATTCGCACAACCTGATGCACGTCGTGTTCACCGATCCGGCCGCGCGGGTGTTCTACCGGGACTGGCACGAGGTCGCCCGCAATTCGGTGGCCGGATTCCGGCTCGGCTACGGCGAGGCACCCGGCGACCCCCGGATTCAGCAGGTGCTCAGGGAACTGCTCGCGGACAGCCGCGAGTTCGCCGAACTGTGGGCCCGGCATGACGCTCGCGGCAAGGCGCTGGAACGGAAGCGCTTCCAGCACGGCCAGGTCGGATCCCTCACGCTGACCATGCAGACCTTCGATGTGCGATCGAGCCCGGGGCAGGAACTCGTCGTCTACCACGCCGAGCCGGGCTCGGCGAGCAACGAGGCACTCAAACTGCTCGGCTCCCTGGCCGCCAGCACCCGGCAGGGGAGCTGAGCGAGAGCCCTCGCTGCTCGTCAGGACCGGGGAAATGCCGTCGCGGTGCTGTTCCTGGTGTCTCGGATGCGCTGGGCGAGGAAAAGCGCCGCCCGATCCAGGGCTTCGTCGGCCTCGTCGAGGACACCGGCGAACGACTGGAACACGTGGGGTACGTCGGCGGTGATGTCCAGGACGACGTCCACTCCGGCCGCCCGCGCTCGCGAGGCCAGGCGCGTGGAGTCGTCCAGGAGGATTTCGTTGGTGCCCGCCTGCAGGAGCATGGGCGGGAAACCGGTCAGATCGGCGAAGACGGCCGGGCTGAGCAGGGGCTGGCGCGGGTCCTGCCCGGCGAGGTACAGCGCGCCGGTGCGCTCCAGGTCCTCGCGCTGGAACAACGGATCGATGCCGGCCTTGGTGTTCATGCTCTCGCCCGTGTGGGTCAGGTCGAGCCCGGGGGAGAACGCCACGATCGCGGCGGGCATGGGCAGGCCCGCGTCGCGGGCGGCGAGGCAGGTGGTGACGGTCAGCCCGCCGCCGGCGGAGTCCCCGGCGAACGCGATCGCCGAAGGGTCTTCGCCACTGTCGAGGAGGGCGCGGTAGGCGCTCACCGCGTCGTCGATCGCGGCCGGGAACGGGTGCTCCGGGGCCAGCCGGTAGTCCAGCGAGAAGGCCCTGAACCCGGTCCTGACCACCAGGTTCCCCGTCAGCGACAGCGCCGTGTCCGGCGAACCGAACACGAAGGAGCCGCCGTGGAAGTACAGGATCGTCCCGGCCTTCGGGGTACCGGGCGGATCGACGAGTACCGCGGGCCGGTCGCCGAGCGACACGGTCCGGGTGCCGATCCCGGCGGGCACGATCATCCCGGCCATCAACGCCCTGAACCCGGCACGGATCTCCTCCACCGGTCGAGGGCCCTCGGGCTGGGGCTGCCGCAGCATCGCGTCGATCTTCGCTCGTTGTTCCCTGCTCATTGTCTCCTCCTGAAAAGTAGCTGCCCGCACAGTATATGCCTTGGCATTATAATGGCGGGCTCCGAGGCCGTCCCGGCCGCGGCCGGTGCGATGCCGCACCGGCCGCGTCACGCCACTTTCCGGAGCTCAGGACGCGGCTTCGCCGAACCAGCGGGGCAGATGGCCGAGCAGATCCTGCTGATCGTCACCGGCCCACGCCACGTGGCCGTCCGGCCGCAGCAGCACGGCGGGCGCGTCCAGTTCCTCGCTGACGTCGACGACGTGGTCGATCCGATCCGCCCACCCCGCGACCGAGAGCAGGCCGGTCTGGTCGAGCAGCAGGCCCCGGCCTGCGTGCATCAGGCCGTAGAGGCGCCCCCGCTTCAGCGCCACATCCCGCATCCGGCTGCCGAGCAGGTCATGCCCCTCGCCGAAGTCGTAGCGGACCCCGATCGCCGTGATCTTCTCGATCAGATACCGGTTCACCTCCTCGAAGTCCATCAGTTCCGACACCAGCCTGCGCACCGCCTGCGGGCCCGGCTCCGGGGACATCAGCTCGATCTGCGCGCGGGTGTTGGCCAGCACGTCGGCGGCCACCGGGTGCCGTTCGGTGTGGTAGCTGTCCAGCAGCCCCTCCGGCGCCCAGCCGCCGACCTCGGCGGCCAGTTTCCAGCCGAGGTTGAACGCGTCCTGGACGCCCAGGTTGAGCCCCTGCCCGCCGGCCGGCGGGTGGATGTGCGCCGCGTCGCCGGCCAGCAGCACCCGCCCGGTCCGGTAGCGCTCGGCCAGCCGGGTGGCGTCCCCGAAACGGGAGAGCCACCGCGGCGAGTGCACGCCGAAGTCGGTGCCGGCGAGTTTGCGCAACTGCTGCTTGAACTCGTCGAAGGTCGGCGGGACCGAGCGGTCCTCGGCCACCCCCTCGGCGGGCACGACCACGCGGTACACCCCTTCGCCGAAGGGTACGACGCCGAACCGCTTGTGGGTCTCGCGGACTTCGGTGACCACGGCGGTGAGCGTCTCCGGTGGCACGTCCACGTCCATTTCGCCCAGCAGGGTCTCGTTCCTGCTCGGTTCACCGGGGAAGCCGACCCCGAGCAGCTTGCGCACGGTGCTGCGGCCGCCGTCGCAGCCCACGAGGTAGCTTGAGCGCAACCGTGTGCCGTCGGCCAGTTCGGCGGTCACCCCGTCGTCGTCCTGGGTCAGCCCGACCAGTTCGCCACCGCGCCGGATCTCGGCACCGAGTTCGAGGGCACGCTCGGCCAGCAGCCGGTCGATGACGGGCTGCGGGATGCCGAGGACGTACGAATGCGCGGTGTCCAGGCGGTCGGGCGAGGGCTTCGCGATACCGGCGAAGAAACCCCCGAGCGGGTACTGCTTGCCGTGCGCGAGGAACCGCTCCAGCAGGCCGCGCTGGTCCATCACCTCGATGCTTCGCACATGCAGCCCGAGCGCGCGGACCACCTTGGTCGGCTCCGCTTCCCTCTCCAGCACGAGCGCGCGCACGCCGTGCAGCCGCAACTCGGCCGCCAGCATCAGACCGGTCGGCCCGGCGCCGGCGATGATCACGTCAAACATGAACCACCCATTCACTGAGGTTGCCTTTCGGCCAGTTGCTCCGCACGGTCGGCGGAGCGCACCCGCGAGCACGCGTACTTCGCGAATTCCCCGATCTCCGCAGGTTCTGGCTTCGGTCGCAGATTCTGCGGCACCACCGGGGTCTTGCCGCAAGCCCCCTGGTGCGCTATATGTTGGGTATGGGAGGGAGTCCGGTCTCTTCTCGACTCCCGTGTCCGGACGAGCCCCGGGCGAGGAACGTCGTCGATCGCCCTGAGTGTGCCCCTGCTCCGTTTTGGGTCCAGCACCGTCTGCTGGATCGTCGAACGCACGTGTGAAACCCATCTGATCGTGTGGTGTTGTTGGCTTTCTTTCGTCGAGAGGGTTGTGGTGTGACCGAGAACTGGGGGTTTTCCGGGCCCGATCCGGAATTGTATGAGCGTATCGCCGCGCTGGAGCGGGATGAGGTGTTGTCGCTGATCGCGGCGGCTGAGGCGTGTTCGAGTGCGTGCCAGGCGGTGAAACTGGCGGGTATTGCGGCGTTGGGGGATGCGGATTCGGTGGCGAAGGAGGTTGCCCTGGAATTGTGGTGCGCGTCAGGCGGAGGGTCAGGTCCTGTCTGACGAGCAGTCGCGGGAGGTGGATGCGCGGGTGGTGGGGAAGATCACCACGCGGGATGCGACGTCGGTGCGGCGGCTGGTGAACAGGACCGTCGCCCCGGTCGCCCCGGACGGGCATGCACGGCGGTGTGAGGAGCGCAAGCGGTCCCGCCGTGTTCAGCTGTGCCATGAGGATGACGGGATGGCCACCCTGTATGCGTATCTCCCGGCCGAGATCGCCGCCACCATCTACACCCGAGTCGATCGCGTCGCTCGACGACTGCGCAGCAACGGTGAGGAACGCACCTTGGACGAGTTGCGGGCGGATGTGTTCTCCGATCTGTGCCTCGGCGTGGCCTGCGAGGTGGAGCCGCCGAGAGCGGAAGTCTTTGTGTATCTGGATTTCCTGACCTGGACCGGGCTGCGCAACGAACCCGCCGAACTGGCCGGGCATGGCCCGATTCCCGCCCGACTGGCGCGGGAGATCGCTGCGAATGCGACGATCCGGCGGGTCATCACCGACCCGATGACCGGCGCACCCATCGAAGTCGGGCGGCACCGTTACCGGCCGTCCGCCGCCACCAAGGAGTTGGTGCAGGTGCGGGACCGGGAGTGTCGGGTGCCGGGGTGTCACCGACCGGTCCAGGCCTGGGCCCAGGGCGGCGACACCGACAGCAGCAACCTCTGCGGCCTGTGCCGCCGGGATCACCGGTTGAAGGACGAACCGGGCTGGCAGCACCGGATGACCGACACCGGGGTTCTGGAGATCACCACCCCGGCCGGTCGCACCTACCGCAGCCAACCCGAACCCCTCATCACCGCCGCCTGATCAGATTCAAATCCCTGTCAGTGCGGTGATCTCATGCACGCCTCGCGGCAGCAGGACGCTGATGCGTTTTTACCAGGCGGTGTTTCGTGAGAGTCGTGATGTTTCCGTCGCCCTCGCGCGGTTACGGCATCCCGCGTGCCACCGGCTGCCACTACCTCGCCGACGGCGAGGTTCCGTGCCGGAAGTGCGAGGGCACTGACCGTTTCCCGTCGGGTGCTGGAACGCCGATCACAACGGCCGCGTCGGTTTTCACGAGCTGGACTCGGCTTTTCGGGTGCCGCAAGAAATTTCGCCATCGCCGCAGGGGGTGGGGTCAGGTTGGTCGCGCAGGTGCAGGTGGACGGCGACCCGGCCGAAATGGAGTTCCTCGGCGACGGCCATGAAACAGCGCAGCGTCCGTAGTTCAACCACCGAGGACGACAACCATCCGGTATCGGCAATGTCGGCTGCCTGTGCGCCGAACGCCCCGGGAACGCCGCGTGACGGGCGCTGCCGCCGACAAATCAGATCGAACCCAGATCGGCGGACAGCCAGTGTTCGGGACGCATGGCGATGACGATGTGTTCGCCGAGCTGGGTCCGTTCGTACTCCACGAATCCGGCGACCTTGTCCGGCGGCAGGTACCGTGCGGCCATCTCCCACGACCGCTCGCCGGTGTCCGGCTCGGTCCTGGTCACCGGCCCCTCCACCGACACGTAGCGGACCGTCGGCACGACCCGCTGCACCATCAGGCTGAACCGGCCGGTCGCGGCGATCGCGCGGGCCTTCCGCGAGCCGGGAGGCGTGCGCACCCACAGTTCCCCACCCGGCGTGTACTGGTACCAGATGGGAACCGTCAGCGGTGCCCGGTCCGGTCTCTCGACCACGGAGAGCGCGCCGACGTGAGGTTCTGCCAGGAACTGTTCCCGTACTTCCACCGATAGCCCCATGTGCCGGAGGCTACCCGCCGGGCCCGCCGAAAACACTGCGTTTCCCCTGGCCGGCGGGTCAGTCTCCTCCGCAGGAAGGCTCGCTCCCGCTCGCGCGGTGGCTACCGCTTGATCCCCACGCCGCCGACGGCGAGCGTCGCGGCGGGGTCGCCGCTGTAGGGTTCTTCGTTCGCCCCGGCGAGTTCCGGCTTCCACTCCGGGGTCCAGACCACGCCCGGATCAACCAGTTCGAAGTCACCGAACAGGTCCTTGACTTCGGCGTGGGGGCGCAGGTGCACCGGGCTCGTCGCGACGCGGACGTACTGGTCGGCGACTTCCTTGAGCCGATCGGTGGTGCCCTCGTCGGTCGCGTGCGTGAGCACGAGCGCGCTTCCCCGCGGCAGGATCGAACGGTAGAACGCCAGCGCCTCGGTCGGCGTGGGCGCGGAGGTCGGCGGCATGAAGTGCAGCAGCGCCACGAGCAGCAGTGCGACCGGCTCGTCGGGATCGATGTAGCCGGAATCGATGATGCGCTGCCAGAGCGTGTCGGTGTCGAAGAAGTTCCCGCCCAGCGCGTGGTGCCGGTCCGGGTCGGCCGTGTCGGCGAGCAGGATCTGCCCGTGCGCCAGCGCCACCGGGTCGTTGTCGACGTAGACGACGTGGCTGTCGGTACCGACCTCGTCCGCGATCTCGTGCACCGCCCCGGCGGAGGGCAGGCCCGAGCCGATGTCCACGAACTGGCGGATGCCCTGCGCGCGCAGGTGGCGGACGGCGCGGCGCAGGAAACCCCGGTTCGCGACCGCGAAGGTGCGCGCCTCGGGCAGGATCTGCAGCATCCGCTCGGCGAAGTCACGGTCGATGACCCAGTTGTTGGGGCTCTCACCCTGCAGGTAGTAGTCGTAGATCCGGGCCACGTGCGGCTTGTCGAGGCTGTTCTTCAGGATCTCGCGGTGACGCTCGTAGTCGGAACTGGCATGCATCGATGGTCCCCCGGGAGAAAGTCGCATGATTACTGCTGGTTGTGTTGGCGGGCCACTATAGCGCGCTGCCCCATCGCTGCGGGGCCGGAGCCGGTGTCACCGGAGCCGAAGTCCGTCCGAATGCCGGGAGAAGGACGGGTGCGGGCCGGAGTTGCGGTCGCCGTGCCGCGATTTCGGACTAAAGTGGGAGTACCGGTCTGTGAAACAGCCCGGGACGAAGGACGAAGGTGCCGGGGACGGACCAAGGGTGGTTCTCCACCATGAGGGATGTACATCGACTCGAGCCCATGCCGATGAACCCGGGCGGCGGTGCCGTGCTTGCGGCGTGGGAACGGTTCGTGCGGGGCGAGGACCAGGTCCCGGGCATCCGGCCGCTGGTGGCGATCTCCTGGCACCGCTGCCGGGAGCAGTACCGGGTCGACCCCCACCTCACGGAGGCTCCGGTGGCCGTCGCGGAGCCCGGCCACACGCCCGAGCACGATGTCGTCTTCGCCGAACTGGGCTTTCGCGCCGCCTCCGTGGCACAGGAAATGAACACCCTCGGCGGCGTCGTCACCGTCACCGATGCCACGGGCCGGATCCTGGCCGAGTGGGGCGACCAGGCCACCCTCACCAGAGCCACCGACTCCCGTCTGGCGCCCTGGTTCTGCTGGTCGGAGTGCGCGGCCGGGACCAACGGCATGGGCACGGCCCTCGAAGCGCACGGCCCGGTGTCGATCGCCGGAGCGGAGCACTGGTGCCAGGCGTTTCACAACTGGGTCTGCGCGGGCGTCGCGGTGCGGGACGTGGTGACCAAGGAACCGATCGCGGTGCTGAACATCTCCCGCTGGCGCAGCCAGCTTCCCGTCACCGTGGGAAGCTGGCTGGCGAACGCGGTCGCCACGACCCAGTGCACGCTGAAGAGGCGCGCCCGGGACAGCGGCGCCGAGCTGATCGCCGCCTACACCCAGGCAAGGGGCCGCTCCAGGGTGGCGCTCGCCGCGCTGGACACCGCGGGCAAGGTGGTGATCGCCGACGACACGGCGAGCGTGCTCATGGGGGTTCCGGCGGACACCCCGGCGGTCGACCCCACGCTGCGATGGACCCCCGGGCTGCCCGAACTGGTCGGAGCCGTCCGGTATGCCCTCCCGCGGGCGGCCCGCAATCCCGGCTGGGTCGGCTCGACGCAGATCTTCACCCGCCTCGCCGACGAGCCGACCTCGATCAGCATCCGCCCCGTCTTCTCGTCCGGGCGCCTGATCGGGAACCTGGTCTCGTTCGGTACCTCCGAAGGGGCTCAGATGCTCCAGACCGAGGAGACGGCGCACCCGAGAACCCAGCCGCGCCGGCTGGTCGCGACGCGCGGCAACCGGATGGTGCTGTTGCGGCTGCCGGAGGTCTCCTTCGCCGAATCGGAGGGGAACGACGTGTGGCTCTCCACCGACCGGGGGCGCTTGCGGGCCGCCTCTCCGGGGCTGGACAAACTCGACGGTGAACTGGCGGACGCGGGTTTCCTGCGGGTGCACCGCCGGTATGTGGTCAACCTCGGCCGCATCCGCGAGATCGAGCGTTCCCCCAAGGGTGAGCTGTCCCTGGTCATGGACGACCGGGCGAACACGATGGTGCCGGTTTCCCGGCGGAACGCGCCGGCCGTGCGCCGCGCGCTGGATATCTGACCACCTCAGCACAAGCTTTGTCCCTGGAGGGATTCCCGTGTCCGACAGCGCTGAGAGGGGCGCGAGCATCCGCGACTGGTGGCCGGACAGGCTCGATCTGAGGCCACTGAGGAAACACTCCGCCGCCGCGAACCCCATGGGCGAGGACTTCGACTACGCCAAGGAGTTCCTCGGCCTCGACCTCGACGCACTGGCCGCGGACGTCGACGAGGTGCTCACGACCTCGCAGGAATGGTGGCCCGCCGATTTCGGCCACTACGGGCCGCTCGTGATCCGGATGGTGTGGCACGGCGCCGGGACGTACCGAATCGCCGACGGGCGCGGCGGTGCGGGCGCGGGGATGCAGCGGTTCGCGCCGCTGAACAGCTGGCCGGACAACCGCAACCTGGACAAGGCACGCCGTCTGCTGTGGCCGGTGAAGAAGAAGTACGGCCGCAGGATCTCCTGGGCCGACCTGATGGTCTTCGCGGGCAACCGGGCACTGGAAACCATGGGGTTGAAGACCTTCGGCTTCGCCGGCGGCCGGGCGGACGCCTGGGAGTCCGACGAGGACATCTACTGGGGTCCCGAGCGCACCTGGCTCGGCGACGAGCGCCACGGCGGCGTCCGGGCGCTGGAAAACCCGCTCGCCGCCGCCCAGATGGGCCTCATCTACGTCAACCCGGAAGGGCCGAACACCGTCCCGGACCCCCGCACCTCCGCCCGGGACATCCGTGAGACGTTCCGGCGGATGGGGATGAACGACGAAGAGACCGTCGCGCTGATCGCGGGCGGGCACACGTTCGGCAAGACCCACGGCGCGGCCGACCCGGACCGCCACCTCGGCCCCGATCCCGAGGGTGCCCCGCTGGAGGAGCAGGGGCTGGGCTGGAGGAGCGGCTACGGCACCGGAAAGGGCGCCGACGCCATCAGCAGCGGGCTCGAGGGCACGTGGACCCCCACGCCGACGAGGTGGGACAACAGCTTCTTCGAGACCCTGTTCGGCTACGAGTGGGACCTGGAACTGAGCCCCGCCGGTCTGTGGCAGTGGATTCCGCGGGACGGCGGGGGGACCGGCACCGTGCCGGACGCCCACGACCCGGCGAAGACACACGCCCCGACGATTCTGACGACGGACCTCGCGCTGCGGTTCGATCCGGTCTACGAGCCGATTTCACGGCGCTTCCTGGAGAACCCGGACCGGTTGGCGGACGCGTTCGCCCGGGCCTGGTTCAAGCTGACGCACCTCGACCTGGGGCCGATCCGGCGTTACCTCGGCCCGCTGGTGCCGCGCGAAACGCTGATCTGGCAGGACCCGGTCCCCGCCGTGGATCACGAGCCGGCCGGAGCGGACGACATCGCCGCCCTCAAGGCCGAGATCGCCGGCTCGGGGCTGTCGGTCGCCGAGCTGGTGTCCACGGCGTGGGCGTCGGCCTCGACGTTCCGCATCAGCGACCGGCGTGGCGGGGCCAACGGGGCGCGCATCCGCCTCGAACCGCAACGCGGCTGGCAGGTCAACGACCCGGACCGGCTGGCGCGGGTGCTGGGCACGCTGGAGCGGATCCAGGCGTCCTCCGGCAACTCCCGGACCGGGGGCAAGAAGGTTTCGCTGGCCGACCTGATCGTGCTCGGCGGGTGTGCCGCGGTCGAGCTGGCGGCCCAGGCCGCCGGTCACGACATCGAGGTCCCCTTCCTCCCTGGACGTGGCGACGCGTCGCAGGAGTGGACCGATGTGGCGTCCTTCGCGGCGCTCGAGCCGACCGCGGACGGCTTCCGCAACCACCGCGGCAAGGGCAACCGCCTGCCGTCGGAGTACCTGCTGATCGACCGGGCGAACCTGCTGGACCTGACCGCGCCCGAGATGACCGTTCTGGTGGGCGGCCTGCGCGTGCTGGGCGCGAACACCGGGCAGTCCCCGCTGGGCGTGCTCACCTCGGCCCCCGGGACGCTGACCAACGACTTCTTCGTGAACCTGCTCGACCCGGGCATCGAGTGGCGGCCGACGGAGGACCCGGAGATCTTCGAGGGCCGCGACCGGCACGGCGAGGTCGAGTGGACCGCCAGCCGCGTGGACCTCGTGTTCGGCGCGAACTCGGAGCTGCGGGCGCTCGCCGAGGTCTACGCGAGCGACGACGCCGGAGAGAAGTTCGTGCGTGACTTCGTGGCCGCGTGGGACAAGGTCATGAACCTGGACCGCTACGACCTCGCCTGATCGGCGGGATCCCGGGCCAGTGGCGGAAAACCGGGTACGAACGGCGGCCGGCGGCGGGCGAACGGCACGGCTCGCCGGGCTCGCCGCCCGCCCTTGTCGGTTCGATTCACCGGGCGTAAAGTTTTGTGTTGCCATTTCTGGATCAGAGACACGCCCATTAGTTTCGATATGATGTCGTCTCGGACAATTCATCATCACGGTCCACGCCGGGGGATTCGGTCAGGTGAGCGATTTCCATGTCGGACCGCGTGCTTCTGTGTCAGGCGGACAACGGGTTCCGGATGAGGAGGTGAAGCCCGATGACGACGGTGCAGGAGCGAACCGAGCTGCTGGACGAGATCGGGTTGGACGCACAGAACAAGGCGGCACTGGGGCAGGTGCTGGGTACCGGGAGGATCGGACGGGCCACGGAGCGGCCCGACGGCCGGATGGCCGCGACGCTCCGGATCCGGCCCGACGAGATCAGCTGGGACCCCTCGATCCTGGTCATGCCCCACGGAGGTGATCTCGAGCTCGAACTCGTCAATGACGACCTGAACACGCACTGCGCGCTCCTGCCGAGCAATGGCGACAGGAAATTCATCTGGTTGGTGAACCATTCGAAGGGAAGGGCGACCCTCAACCTCGACGGCCCGGGTTACTACTGGTTCAGCTCGCCCACCGGCAACGACGAAGGCCGGGGACTGACCGGCGCCATCGTCGTGCTGGGAGACGTTCCCCCGGAGGCTCGCCTCGACCGTCCCGACCAGCCGCGGCCCTAGAGAGCCCAGCAAGGAGGAGAATGCCATGACCGTCGATTACGTGGACGCGGGCGAGGCCGTCGACCAGGGAAAGCTGAGCGGCAAGATCCCCGGAGGCGAGGTAGCGCCGCCGGTCGTCCGCGAGGTCGGCTACGAGCGCATTCTGAACGCCAGGTCGGAGCCCCAGAACTGGCTCACCTACTACGGTGCCTACAACGGACAGCGGTACAGCCCGCTGGACCAGATCACCACGGAGAACGTCAAACGGCTCGTCCCCGCCTGGGTCTTTCAGGCAGGCACGACCGGCCTCATCGCGGGTGCGTCGACCTACTCGTTCGAGGCGGCCCCGATCGTCGTCGACGGGATCATGTTCCTGTCCGGCTGGGATGGCTGGGTCTGGGCCCTCGACGCCAAGACGGGCGTGGAGATCTGGCGGTACAAGCACGCCGTCCCCTTCGACGTGTCGCTGTGCTGCGGGAACGTGAACCGCGGCGTCGCCGTGGCGCAGGGGAAGGTCTTCTTCGTCACGGCCAACGCCCATGTGCTCGCGCTCGACGCCACCACCGGCAAGCAGGTCTGGGCCAAGATCTACGGGGACGTCCGTGCGGGGGAGAGCGCCACGCTCGCGCCGCTGGTGGTGAAGAACAAGGTCATCGTCGGAAGTTCCGGCGGGGAGTTCGGGGTGCGCGGCCACCTGGACGCGTTCGACCTCGAGACCGGCGAATACCAGTGGCGCTGCTACACGGTCCCGAAGCCAGGGGAACCCGGCTCCGAGACCTGGCCCGCCGACGGCGAGGCCTGGGCGCGGGGCGGCGCGAACTGCTGGATCACCGGCACCTTCGACCCGGAGACCAACCTGCTGTACGTGGGCACCGGCAACCCGGCGCCCGATTTCGACGGAGCGGTCCGCGAGGGCGACAACCTCTACACCGACACCATCATCGCGGTCGATGTCGACAGCGGGCAGATCGCCTGGCACTACCAGTGCACCCCGCACGACGTGTGGGACTACGACAGCATCGGCGAGTGCATCCTGTTCGAGTCGGAGGGGCGCAAGCTCCTCGGGCACTTCGACAAGAACGGCTACTTCTTCGTCCTCGACCGCACGAACGGCGAACTGGTCCACATCACCCCCTTCGTGGACCGGATCACCTGGGGTGCGATCACCAGGGACGGCAAGGTGACGCCGAAGGTGTACCCCGACGAGGAGGGCGTACCGGTCCACTTCTACCCGGGGCCCGCGGGCGGCAAGGAATGGACGCACGCGGCCTACAGCCCCAGGACCGAACTGTTCTACGTCCCGGTCCAGGACGTCGGGGCCACGGCCACCCGGTGGCGCCGGGAGTTCAAGGAGAGCATCCCGTACTGGGGTGCCGGTGTTCAGGTGGACATCGAGGACATGGCGGGCAGCATCAGCGCGTTCGACGCGAACGGTGACGAGAAGTGGCGCTGGCGCAACGAGCTTCCGATGTGCGCTTCGGTGCTCGCCACCGGCGGCGACCTGGTGTTCGCCGGTGAACCCACCGGGGAGTACAACGCGCTGGACGCCCGCACCGGGGACCTGCTGTGGCAGTTCCAGTGCGGTAGCGGTCACCACAGCAGCCCGACCACCTACCTGGTCGACGGCAGGCAGTACATCGCCGTGCCGGTCGGGTGGGGCGCCTGGGCCGAGGGATTCCTCCCCGGCATGCTCGGCGCCGGCCACGGAAGCGCGCTGATCGTGTTCGCCCTCCCGGAAACGTCGTAGCCCCGCGGGACCGCCTGCCGGATTTTGGCGGAGAGGAGGTGGATTCATGGAGTCTGAGCTCGTCGTGTGGGAGACACCCGAGTTCGAAGAGATCGCAGTCGCACCCGAAGTGACCATGTACGTCGCTCGGATGGAGGACTAGCGGGATGTGGGGCGGTGCCGGGCCCGGGGTCCGGCACCGCCCAGGGCCCGGTTCACGGCCGGGTCTGCGACGGACGGAGTGCCATGGTGTTGCTGCGGGTGCTGGGCTCGGCGGCGGGGGGCGGCTCTCCGCAGTGGAACTGCGGCTGCCCGGTGTGCACGGCCGTCCGTTGCGGGGCGGCGCCCGCTCGTACCCAGTCGTCGGTGGCGGTCAGTGCCGACCGCCGGCGCTGGTTCCTGGTCAACGCCTCACCCGACGTCCGCGCGCAGATCGAGGCCTTCCCCGGTCTGCACCCACGCGACGACCGGACGACGCCGATCGAGGCGGTGCTGCTCACCGACGCCGAGCTGGACCACACGCTCGGCCTGCTGCTGCTGCGCGAAGCGCGCGCGGGCTTGCTGGTGTACGCCACTGCGGCGACGCACAAGACGTTGTGCGACGGCTCGGGGCTGTTGCGGACACTCGAACGCTACTGCCCGGTCGAATGGCGGGCGGTGCTCCCCGGTGCCGATGTGCCCTTGGCCGACGGGCTTTCCTGCCGGGCGTTCGACGTGCCCACCACCAAGCGGGCCCGGTTCGGCCCCGGCGCGGACCACGGCCGCGTCGTGGGCTACCGGCTGACCGACGAGCGCAGCGGAGGGACGCTGGTGTACCTGCCGGGGGTGCAGGCGCTCACCCCGGCGCTGCGCGCGGAGATCCAGGGCTGCCACTGCCTGCTGATCGACGGGACGTGCTGGCGCGACGACGAGCTGATACGGCTCGGCCTGGCGGGCAGGACGTCCCGGGAGATGGGCCACCTGCCCATCGACGGGCCGGACGGCAGCCTGGCGCAGCTCCCCTCGCTGGGGGTGGAGCGCACGATCTTCGTCCACCTGAACAACACCAATCCGGTTCTGCTGGACGACGCGCCCGAGCGGCGCATCGTGGAGGACAGCGGCATGGAGGTGGCCATGGACGGCCTCGAGGTCGAGGTGTAGTGCCGTGACGACGACGAGCGGAAGCACGAGAACCGGTACCGACGGCTTCGTCGAGACACTGCGGGCCCACTCGCGGCGCTACCACGACCAGCACTCGTTCCACGTCCGCATGAACAGCGGCGGGCTGAGCCGGCGGCAGATCCGGGGCTGGGTGGCCAACCGCTTCTACTACCAGGAGAACATCCCCCGCAAGGACGCGGCGATCCTGTCCAACTGCCCCGACCCCGGGGTCCGCCGCCGCTGGATCCGGCGGATCCTCGACCACGACGGCACCGCCGACGGCGAAGGCGGCATCGAGGCGTGGCTGCGTCTCGGCGAGGCCGCCGGACTGACCCGCGAAGAGATCCGGGACCACCGGCACCTGGTTCCCGGGGTGCGGTTCGCCGTCGACGCCTACGTGAACTTCGCCCGGACCCGCCCCTGGGTGGAGGCGGTGGCCTCCTCGCTCACCGAGCTGTTCGCGCCCGACCTGATGGCGGAGCGGCTGGCCGCGTTCGAGCGGTGGTACTCGTGGATCGACCCGGAGGGCCTCGCCTATTTCCGCGCTAGGCTGGAGCAGGCCCCCCGGGACTGCGAGCACGCCCTCGAGGTGGTCACCGCGTACTGCCTGTCGGCCGAGTCCCAGGTGCGCGCCGTCGATGCGCTGTCGTTCAAGTGCGACGTCCTGTGGAGCCTGCTGGACGCCGTCGACCAGGCCTACCCGGAGTGAGCGTCATGCATCCGACCCAGACCGGCGGCAGGACCCGACCCGGCGCCGGAGTGTCCGATTCGGACCGTCCCCGGCTGGCGCGCCATGTCCGGCTGACGTTCTGCCGGACCAGGCAGCGCAGGATCCTGTTGCACCCCGAGACGGTGGTGGTGCTGAACGACAGTGGCGCGGACATCCTGGAGCTGTGCGACGGACGGCGCACCGTGGCCGAGATCGTGGCCGAACTGGGGGCGCGCTACCAGGCCGTCCCCGACGACGAGGTGCGGCAGTTCCTGTCCCGGCTCGTCGCCCGGCGTTGCGTGGAGCTGGCCGATGGATAGCCCCTTCGGACTGCTCGCCGAGCTCACCTACCGCTGTCCGCTGGCCTGTGCGTACTGCTCCAACCCGCTGAACATGGCGGACTACTCCGACGAGCTGACCACCGGCGAGTGGCGGCGGGTGCTGGGCGAGGCCGCCGGACTGGGGATTCTGCAGTGCCACCTGTCCGGCGGGGAACCGCTGCTGCGGCGCGACCTGGTGGAGATCGTGGTGGCCGCCCACGAGTTCGGCCTCTACACCAACCTCGTGACCAGCGCCCTCGGGCTCTCGCGCCCGAGGGCCGAGCAGCTGCGGACCGCCGGTCTGGACCACGTGCAGATCAGCATCCAGGCGGGCGATGCGGCGGCGTCCGACCGGATCGCCGGGACCCCGTCCTTCCAGCGCAAGATCGAGGCGATGGGCGTGGCCAAGGAGCTGGGCTGGCCGCTCACCGTGAACGTGGTGCTGCACCGGTACAACATCGACCGCGTCGCCGACGTGCTCGCGCTGGCCGAAGAGGCGGGCGCGGACCGGGTGGAGCTGGCCAATACCCAGTACTACGGCTGGGCCTGGCGGAACCGGGACGCGCTGCTGCCGAGCCGGGCCCAGCTCGAAGCGGCCGAGGCCGTCGTGCGGGCCGCCCGCGAGCGGTTGCGGGACCGCATGGAGGTCATCTACGTCATTCCCGACTACTACAGCCGTTTCCCGAAGCCCTGCATGGGCGGCTGGGCCTCCCGGCAGCTGACGGTGACGCCGAACGGCGACGTCCTGCCCTGCCCGGCCGCGCAGTCCCTGCCGTTGCCGCGGGCCAGCGTGCGGGAGGACTCGCTGGAGCGGATCTGGGCCGAGGCCCCGGTGATGACCGCGTTCCGGGGGACGGACTGGATGCCGGAGCCCTGCCGGAGCTGCGCCCGGCGGGAGCTGGACTTCGGCGGGTGCCGCTGCCAGGCGTTCCAGCTCACCGGCGACGCCGCCCGCACCGACCCGGTCTGCCAGTACTCGCCCGACCACGACCTGGTCGTCAGGGCGGTCGAGGCCGCCAACGCCGCATCGCGGCCCGCTGACCCTCCGCTGATCCCCCGCCCGCACCGCGTTCGCCGCCGCTGAGGAAGAACTAGTCGCCGAACACCAGCGGCAGCGACGCGGCGGCGATGATCAGGGCGACCCCGCTCAGCAGGTCCGAGCGGATCCGGATGAGGCGCGCCGCGGCACGCCCGAGCTGCAGCCCGACCAGCGACAGCACCGCCGTCACGGTGCCGAAGACGGCGGCCGAGAACCAGGGCGAGAGCCCGAGGATCCCCAGACTCGCCCCGGCGACCAGGTTGTCCAGGCTCAGCGTCAACGGGATGCCGAACAGCGCCCACGGGTGGTCCAGCTTGTCCGGCTCGGGGTTCCGGAAGGCCGAGACGATGAGGTAGAGACCGTAGGCCCCGAGCGCGGCCGCCCCCACGTAGTCGGCGACGCCCCCGAAGGCCTTCCCGATCTGGTGGCCGATCAGCAACCCGGCCAGTGGCATGACCGCGTCCCACAGTCCGAAGGTCAGCGCGACCTGAACCGCGCGTTTCAGGCCGAAGGGGATGGTGCCGAGTGCGATCGAAACCCGGAAATTGTCGAGACTGAGTATGAAACCGAGGGCCAGTACTTCCCAGATCATGGCGACGCCCCTGCCCGGGGACGACCTGCCCCGACAGGAAAGACCGTGCCAGGAACAACGCTGTCTCGGCTGACATCCGCCATGGTAAGAGATGATATCCCAGCTGGTTCGCGAAATGAATTCGTCACCATTGCCGTTCACGTTTCCCATTCGAAGCCACTGATCTTCGGGTGCGCGCCGGGAGTCCGGGTCCGCCGACGGTGCCGCCGGGGCGGGCGGACGGCGTGGGATGTGACAAGATCGGAAGATGGTCTTTCCTTCCCGCGGCCGGGTCGCGACATCCGTGCTCGAGGTCGCGTACGAATGTGCGGGTGAGGCCGGCGGGATTCCGGTGATCCTGCTGCACGGCTTTCCCTACGATGTGCGGGCGTTCGATGACGTCGCCCCGATCCTCGCCGCCAAGGGTGCCTTCGTGCTCGCACCGTACTTGCGCGGCTTCGGCCCGACGCGGTTCCGGGACGGTGCCACGGTCCGGTCCGGCCAGCAGGCCGCGCTCGCCCAGGACCTGCTCGACTTCATGGACGCACTGGGCCTCGGCAGTGCGGTGCTCGCGGGCTACGACTGGGGAGGCCGGGCGGCCTGCATCACGGCCGCGCTGTTCCCGGACCGGGTACGCGGCCTGGTCTCCGTCGACGGCTACAACATCCAGAACCTCGCCTACGCGGGAGAGCCCGCCGCCCCGGAATGGGAGCGCAGCTACTGGTACCAGTACTACTTCCACTCCGAGCGGGGGCGGCGCGGGCTGGAGCGCAACCGTGACGAACTCTGCGAACTGCTCTGGCGTACCTGGTCGCCGACCTGGGCCGCCGCGCAGGAAGCCTTTCCCGCCACCGCCCCGAGCCTGCACAACCCCGATTTCGTCGACGTGGTGATCCATTCCTACCGGCATCGTTACGGACTCGTCGACGGCGACCCGCGATACCAGCAGCTCGAAGAACGCATTGCCGGGGAGCCGCCCATCACCGTCCCCACCGTCGTGCTCGAAAGCGGTGCCGACGGCGTGGGCGGCCCGAGCGCGGCCGAAGACCGCGAGTACTTCACGGGGCCCTATGAGCACCGGCTCCTGTCGCGGGTGGGACACAACGTTCCCCAGGAGGCGCCGGACGCCTTCGCGGACGCCGTGGCCGGCTTGCTGACCTGATCGGCACCGGCCGCGACCGCCGGGGCGACGTCGCTCCCCCTCCGGCCCGAGTCCCACGCTCCGGCGTCTGTGTCCCACGTTCCGGCGTTTGTGTTCCACGCTCCGGTGCATGAGTTCCACCTTCGGGCGCATGAGTTCCACACTCTGGCGTTTGTGTCCCGCTGTGAGGACCTGAGCGCTCTTCCGGTGAGCCGAGGCCCTGCGGCATCGCGCTAACCTGGCGGACATGTTCGGTCTGGTCGAACCACCGCTGTTCACGCGTTTGCGCGGCGCAGGCCGGGTCCTGATCGCCGGGGCAGGCGGCGGTTTCGACGTCTATGCCGGGCTACCGCTCGCGTTGGCCCTGCGGAGCCAGGGTAAACAGGTTCATCTGGCCAATCTCAGCTTCAGCAACCTCGACGGGCTGGACCTCGGCGACTGGGTGGAACCGGGCGTTGCGGCGGTCCACCCGGCTTCCCGGGGCAATGACGACTACTTTCCCGAACGGACACTGGCGCGCTGGCTGGCCGCCTCGGGGCTTCCGGCCACTGTGTGGGCGTTTCCGAGGTCGGGTGTCCGGCCGCTGCGGTCGGCCTACCGGTCCTTGGTCCTGCGGCTGAACCTCGACGCGGTGGTGCTCGTCGACGGGGGCACCGACATCCTGATGCGCGGAGACGAGGCGGGGCTGGGCACCCCCGAGGAGGACATGACGAGCCTCGCCGCGGTGGCCGGTCTCGATGGCGACCTGGTGCGGCTTGTCGCGTGCCTGGGTTTCGGCATAGACGCCCACCACGGAGTGTGCCACGCCCATGTGCTGGAGAATCTCGCCGCGCTCCAACGGCTCGGTGCGTATCTGGGTGCCTTCTCCCTGCCGGCCGGCTCGGCGGAGGCGGAGGCGTATCTGGATGCCGTCGCCCACGCACAGGCGGCGACGCCCCGCCGGCCCAGCATCGTCAACGGGCAGATCGCGGCCGCGGTCCGCGGCGAGTTCGGTGATGTGCATGCCACCGCGCGGACGAGCGGCAGCGAACTGTTCGTCAACCCGCTCATGGCCCTGTACTTCACTCTCGACCTTCCCGGCCTCGCCCGAACCGTCGACTACCTTCCTCGGCTCGAAAACACCGAGCACGCCCACGAAGTTGCCTTCGCGATCAGGGCGCACCACAAGACCCGCGGCCGGCCGCGCCCACCGCGCAGCATCCCCCACTGAACGGGGCTGGGGCGGTCAGGGCCGGACTCCGCGGAAGA
The DNA here is from genome assembly GCF_007713715.1 of Amycolatopsis rhizosphaerae. Taxonomy (GTDB): domain Bacteria; phylum Actinomycetota; class Actinomycetes; order Mycobacteriales; family Pseudonocardiaceae; genus Amycolatopsis_E; species Amycolatopsis_E rhizosphaerae. Next base: position 2,396 of record NZ_VJWX01000057.1, on the reverse strand, counting down.
GGTTGCCGACGAGGCTCACCGCGAAGTCCTCGTCGATGGGGAGGTTGGGCAGGGTCTGGGCCTGACCGATGAGCTCGGCGATCACGCGCCCCGCGGGTTTCTGCGGTGTGCCTGCCCCCGGCATCGTCCTTCCTGGCGAGTCCGCCGAGGCGGGCCTGCTCGCCCCCGCGCGGTGGACGGCGACGTCGGTGCGAAGCGGAACCGCGGAGATCAGGTCCAGTCGCGGAGGTCCGCCACGTACCATTCGTGCTGCTGCCGTTCCCAGGCCTGCATGTCGGGATAGCGGTTTCCGCAGTAGCGGCGCACCATGTGGGCGGCCAGCGTTTCACGTTCGGCATCGTCGGCCAGCACGATCGTCTCCCGGCCCGCCCGGATTTCGAAACCACCGTCCGCCCGCCGCCTGCCCTCGGCCTCGCCGCTGTTCCCCCCGCGGCCGCCGGAAGCGTACAGATAGGCGGCATACACGGACCGATAGGCGAATTCGTCGTCCGAATCATGGATCTGATCCAGCCAGGCCTCGAACTTCTCCCTTGGTCGAGATGGGCTCATGCGAGACCCGGGGAGCGGTGCGACCGTCGTCGTGTCCCCGTCGAAAGGTCTTTGTTCATGTCCCTGAAGCGAATCCCTTCTCGATCGGCGTGCGCTGGTCACCGGCGGCACCAAGGGTACCGGTGCCGCCACGTCCTACGACGGTGACGAGACCGTCCGCCTCGCCAACGACAGTGAGTTAGTGCTCGGCGGTTCGGTGTGGACCATGGCCGGGGCCCGGTCAGCCGGGGACGTCCAGCCGTCGGGTACCGACGACCTTCAGCAGCTGAAGCGTCTCGAAGGCTTGCGATCCCGGCTCGGCGGTGAAGATGACCAGTTGCCGGTCCTGGCCGGGCACGGTCAGCACGTCGAAATCCAGTTCGACCGGGCCGACCTGGGGATGCCGGAACACCTGGCGGCTGTGGTGCTCGACGCGCACCGCCTGCGCGTTCCGCAGGTGGGTGAACTCCGCGCTGCCGGCCAGCAGTTCGTCGATGAGGGCGCGGATCTCCTTGCTGCCGGGGGAGAGATGCGTCCCCCGGCTGTCTCAGTCCTTCTCGCCGGGACCATTCCGGCGGTCGATCGCCTCGATCCAGTTCACGGCGACGGCCGCGGCCTGAACCAGTTCGGCGCGAAGCCGGACCGGATCGGCCTCGGCGAGCGCCTCGTGGACCTCTTCGAGGAAGATGTCGCGCCACGTGCCCTTGCCGTCGCGGAAGTTGTCCTCGCAGGTTCTCCGGGCGGTCGCCGCGGCCGTCTCGTCGGCGGGTGCGCCGGTGCCGTCGGGGTGGTTCTGCTCGCCCCAGCGGGCGTCCTGGCGGGCGCGCTCGGCGGCGATCTCGGCGAGCGCGCGGGCCTGCGCCGCATCGGCCCGCTCGGCGTCCCCGGTGGCCTGGACAGCGGTCACGTGGATGGCCTGCTTGCGGCCGAACTCGTTTCGGATGGCGTTGACGACCTGCTGGAGCTCGTCGCGGCTCTCCGGGGTGATGGTGATCGTGATTCGGTGCGCGCCGGCCACGGTGGGTCTCCTCGGTGGGATGGTTCGGACGTGGAGCAGGAGACCCTACTTGACGCACGTCGTCAAGTACTTGACAATGATCGTCAAGGAGGTGAGCGATGCTCGCGGACCAGATCGCGACCGTCATCCGCACACGTCTGCTCGACCCGGTGGAGATCCTCTTCGGCGACGCGGGCGACCTGCCCGCGCGCACCGAGGTCCTGGCCCGGCAGCTCGCCGCGACCATCGAGGGCGACGACGAGCGGGCGGCCGTGCACGCGCTTTCCCGGCTGATCGGCGCGCTCTACCCGGGCGACGGCCCGTTCGACCCGCCCGCCGGCTGGTGGCGCACTCCGCTCGGCCGGGCCGTGGCCCGGCGGATCGGTCATCCCGGCGCGAGGACCGTGCCGTACTCGGTGGCCGGAGCCATGCTGGGCGTCACCAAACAGGGCGTCCACGACCTCGTCCGGCGCGGGAAGTTGATCAAGGGCACCGAGGGTGGTGTCACCACGGACTCGGTGAGAGAGAGGCTGAACTCATGAAGGTACTGGCGCTGCACGGGGCGGGCGGGTCGCCGTCCGACTGGGAGAAGGTCGTGGCGGAGCTGGACGGCGAGCACGAAATCGTGCCGCTGTCCCTGGAAGGCCCGTGGGAATGGGAGTCGGTGCTCGACCGGATCGAGCCGCACGCCGACGGCAACCCCGCCGTGCTGGGAATGTCCCTCGGCGGCATGGTCGCGGCACTGTGGGGGCGGCGGCACCCCGAATGCCCGGCCGTGATCGACATCGACGGCCATGGCGTGCCCACCCAGCTGCAGCGGCACGTAAACCCCGACCTGGCGGCCATCGCCGGACTGCGGGAGATGTTCACC
>NZ_VJWX01000579.1 GCF_007713715.1 Amycolatopsis rhizosphaerae | reverse complement strand
TCCCAGTTCTGGCCCGCCGCCACCACCACCGACCCGCCGTCGATGCGCCAGCCACGGGTGGCCACCTTCACCACGGTCCCGTCGAAGCCCGCGTCGCCGATCACGAGGTTCGATCCGCCGCCGAGCAGCAGCAGGCGGTCTCCGGCCGCGCGCACCGCGCTGAGCAGGTCCTCCGTGGACTCGGCGACGACGAACGCCCTGGCGGGCCCGCCGAGGCGCAGGGTGGTGTGCTCGGCCAGGACGGTTCGGGTTTCGACAGGTGTCACGAATCCGAACGGTACTGTGTACCGACATGGCCTCCCGTATCGAGCACCGCGCCGAGTTCGTCTACGGCGTGACCGAGGTGTTCGCCGCCCAGTCCAGTGAACCGGCGGTACGCGCCCGGCTCAGCGAAATCGGTGGCGACCACGCGGCGTTGCTCGACTACTCCGCGGCTCCCGACAGCGTCCGCTTCCACCTCCGGCAGGGCGTCGGCGCCGACAAGCTGCCGTCCGTGGTGCGCGCCCTGCACCACGGGGACCTCTTCGTCGACCGGCACGAGTCCTGGACGATCTCCGAAGGGCGCTACTCCGGGATCGCGAAGGCCACGGTGTCCGGGCTGCCGGGTGAGATCACCGCCCGCACCGAACTCCTGTCCCGGGGCGAGGGGACCCTGCTGGAGATCACCGGTGAGGTGAAGATCCGCATCCCGCTCGTCGGCGGCAAGCTCGAGGGTTTCGTGGCGGAACAGGTCACCCATCTGCTCGCCCGCGAAGCCGAGTACTCGGCCCAGTGGCTCGCCGAGAATTCCTAGGCTCGCCGACCCGGGGGACCACCAACCCGAACCGCCTGCGCCGCGTCGACCGCTGGCTGACCGCCTCCCCGGAGGTGGCGAGCCTGCTGCGGCACGCGGCGGACCCCCTGGTGGTGGATCTCGGGTACGGCGCGACCGGGGTGACCACGGTGGAACTGGCCCACCGCCTGCGGGCGGTGCACCCCCGGATCCGCGTGCTGGGCCTGGAGCTCGATCAGGACCGGGTGGCCGCCGCACTGCCGGACGCGGACCCGCCCTGGCTCGACTTCCGGCAGGGCGGCTTCGAACTCGCCGGGACGCGACCGGTGGTGGCGCGGGCCTTCAACGTGCTGCGGCAGTACGCCGAGGACGAGGTGCCCTGGGCGTGGAAGCTGATCCTGGACTCGCTCGCGCCCGGCGGGCTGCTGGTGGAGGGCACCTGCGACGAGATCGGTCGGCTCTGTTCCTGGGTCGCGCTCTCCGCAGACGGGCCGCGCAGCCTCACCGTTTCCTACCGGCTGAGCACCATGGACCGACCGTCCACTGTGGCCGAACGATTACCGAAGGCGCTGATCCACCGCAATGTTCCCGGCGAACCGGTGCACCAATTCCTGTCCACTTTGGATTCATGTTGGGCGGCCGCCGCACCGCACCAGGCGTTCGGGGTACGGTTTCGCTGGCTGGAGACGGTCCGCATGCTCGTCGCCAGGGGCTGGCCGGTACTCGACGGGCCACGCCGCTGGCGCCTCGGCGAGCTGACCGTGCCGTGGAGCACGGTCGCACCCCTGTGACGTGCTGGGGACAACCCCACCGCGACAGGAGGGTTCACCGGTACGGGTGAACCCTTAATTCTCCCTGGAATGCCGGGAAACGTCTGGAATCGGACATCCGGCGCCGACACGATCGGCTCCATGACCGCAGTCACAGAAATCCGATACGAGGCTCGGATCACCACGGACCCCGGCCTGGTGCGAGCCGGCCAGGAACTGCGCGCACGGGTCTTCTCCGCCGAATTCGGCCCCACCTTCGCCACCGGCCGGGACACCGACGAGTTCGACGAATGCTGCGACCACCTCGTGATAACCGACGGCGGGGAGGTCGTCGGCACCTATCGCCTGCTGCTGCCGGGCCGGAGCCCGCGGCTGTACTCCGAAGCCGAGTTCGACCTCGGCGGACTGGCCCCACTCCGGCCGCACCTCGTCGAGATCGGCCGCTCCTGCGTGGACCCGGCGCACCGGTCGGGCGCGGTGATCAACCTGATGTGGTCGGCGATAACCCGCTACGCCCTCGACGCCGGGTACCGGCATCTCGCCGGGTGCACCTCGGTGTCGCTGGCCGATGGTGGAAACACCGCGGCGGCCACCTGGGAACTGGTGCGCGCCAGGCATCCCGCGCCGGACGGGCTCAGCGTCGTGCCCCGGCACCCGTGGATTCCGCGACCGCGCTCCCCGCACGGCGACGGCCATGGCCAGGTCCGCCAGGTCCCGCCGCTGCTGCGGGGCTACCTGCGGATCGGGGCCGCGGTGTGCGGGCCGCCCGCCCACGACCCGGACTTCGAGGTCGCCGACTTCTTCACCCTGCTGTCCTTCGACCGGATGCACGAGCGATACCGGCGTTACTTCCTCGGGGACGCCGGATGAACTCCTGGGCCGTCTGTTCACCCTGTACACCGCGCTGCGTCACCCACTCGCGACCTTCGGTGACGACAATGGAAACGGCACGACGGTGGACGGCGGCGGCCGGGATCCTGGCCGGCGCCCTGCCCGCCGCCGCGCACGGTGAGCTGGGCCCATCGGCTCGCCGTCTGCTCTCGGGACTGGGGGTCGAGGTGGCGGCGAACACCGAACGGCTCAGCGTGCCGGACGAGGCGCGGGGCACACTGATCGTCGCGAACCATCTCTCGTGGCTCGACATCATCGCCGCGCTGGCCGTCGAGCCCACCGGCTTCCTGGCCAAGGCCGAGCTGCGGCGATGGCCCGTGGTGGGCCGGGTCGCGGCGCGCGCGGGCACCCGGTTCGTGGACCGCGGCACTCTTCGCGGCCTGCCCGCGGTGGTCGCCGGGCTGTCCGCCACGCTCGCCGCGGGCCGGTCCGTCCTGGTGTTCCCGGAAGGCACCACCTGGTGCGGGCGTTGCGGCTCCGGTGGACCGTTCCGGCGCGCGGCCTTCCAGGCCGCCATCGACGCCGGCGCCCCCATCCGGCCGGTGACCTTCGCCTACCACCAGGCCGGGCGCCCCAGCACCGTCGCGTCCTTCGTCGGCGACGACACCCTGTTCGATTCGCTGCGGCGGATCACCCGCGCCCGCGATCTTCGCATCGACCTCACCGCCCATCCCCCGTTCGCCCCGGACGGCGACCGCCGGGAACTCGCGGCCCGGGCACAGGCCGTGATCACGGGCGAGCCCGTCCATGTTTGAGCTGCTGAGCAGGATCACCGAGGTTCTGCAGGGCATGCTCGGCTCACCGTGGCTGTGGCTGGTCGTCCTCGCCGTCGCAGCACTGGACGCGCTGCTGCCGTTCATGCCCAGCGAGACCACGGTGATCACGGTCGCCGTGCTCATCGGCCCCGACCTGCCGATGCTGTCCGCCCTCGCGGCGACCGCGGCGATCGGCGCACTCGCGGGTGACTGCCTGTCGCACGGGATCGGCCGCCGTGCCGGTCCCGCCGTGCTGGCCCGGCTGCAGCGGGACGCGCGCGGGCAGGCCCGCTACGCCTGGGCGCGCCGCCAGGTGGACCGCAACGGAGCCCTGCTCATCGTGGCGGGCCGCTATCTGCCCGGCGGGCGGGTAGCGAGCGGGCTGGCCACCGGGAGCATGGGCGTGTGCTGGGCGCGGTTCGTCACGCTGGACCTGCTCGGCACCATCCTCTGGTCGGTCTACAGCGTGATCATCGGCTGCATCGGCGGCGCCGGTTTCGCCGATGAACCGGCGAAGGGCCTGCTGCTGTCCTTCGGGATCGGCCTGCTGCTGATGGGCTTCATCGAGGTCGCCCGGCGGTTACGCTCTCGGTATGGAGCACAGCCGGTTCCTGTCCTCGATCCGGGAGCAGTGCGAGGCCCTGCGGACGGCGGCGCGGGCGGCAGGGCCGGACGCGGCCGTGCCCACCTGTCCAAAGTGGACCGTTAGCCAACTGGTCGGCCACCTCGGCCGAGTCCACTCCCGGGTCCGCAAGGCGGTGGCCGACCCGAGCGGGCACGAGATCGAGCCCGCCCAGTGGCGTGAGCGCCTCGCCGAGGCCCTGCGCGAAGCCGCGGCCGGAGCCGACCCGGAGTTGCTGGACGCCGCCCGCGAGGTGCTGCGACGGGCCGATCCCGAAGGATCGGCGGCCGGGAAGTACACAGTGGACGCTCGTGAGGGCAAGGGTGTCCAGATCGGCGACGGCAACGTCCAGCACAACGCGTTCTCCTGAAAGCGATGGGAGAACCGGTGCCGTCGCCAGTGGACGCCCGCCATGCGCAGGGCGTGCAGGTCGGCGACGGCAACGTCCAGCACAACCACTACTACCAGGCGCGGGAGCCGGTG
>NZ_VJWX01000578.1 GCF_007713715.1 Amycolatopsis rhizosphaerae | reverse complement strand
GCCCGGCCCTCACCCCTGACCATAGGGGCATGAACTACGACGCCGACCTTCCCGGTCGTGTGGAACGGGAGCTCGCGCGATTCCGGCGGGAGGCGGGGGAGCAGATCCGGGCCGACGAGCCGCGCTTCGCCGCCGGTGTCGAAGCACTCACCGAATTCGTGCTGCGCGGCGGAAAGCGGCTGCGGCCGACCTTCGCGTGGTGGGCCTGGCGCGGGGCGGGCGGCGAGGAGTCCGATCGCGACGGTGTGCTGCAGGTGGTGTCCAGTCTGGAGCTCGTCCAGGCCTGCGCGCTGATCCACGACGATCTGATCGATTCCTCCGACTCCCGGCGCGGCCACCCGACCGTGCACGTGGCCTTCGCCGAGCGGCATGCCACGCAGGGCTGGCTCGGCGCCTCCCCCGCGTTCGGCCTGGCCGCCGCCGTGCTGATCGGCGACCTCGCGCTCGCGTGGGCCGACGACATGTTCAGCACCGCCCCGCTGTCCCCGGCCACGCTCGCCGCCGCGCGCCCGGTGTGGCGCGCGATGCGCACCGAGGTGCTCGCCGGTCAGTTCCTCGACGTGGGCACGCAGGCCACCGGCGACGCCTCGCCCGAAGCGGCGCTACGGGTGAGCAGGCTCAAGACCGCCGCCTACACGGTGGAACGGCCGTTGCATCTCGGGGCCGCGCTGGCCGGTGCCGGGCCCGAGCGGATCGAGCCGCTGCGCGAGTTCGGCCGGGACCTGGGCATCGCCTTCCAGCTCCGCGACGACCTGCTCGGGGTGTTCGGCGACCCGTCGGTCACCGGCAAGCCCGCCGGGGACGATCTGCGGGAGGGCAAGCGGACCCTGCTCGTCGCGCTGGGCCTACAACAGGCTGACGCCGCGCAGGCGGCGGTTATCGAGAAGGCGATCGGGAACCCGGCATTGTCCGATTCGGAGGTCGACGCCGTGCGCGCCGTGCTCACCGAGGCCGGTGCGGTCGCCGCGGTCGAACGGCGCATCACCGAACTCACGGGGACCGGACTGGCCGCACTGGGCAGGGCCGGGCTCGCCGAACCGGCGGCCACCCGGCTGGCGGAGCTGGCGGCCAAGGCGACGCAGCGGACCTACTAGGAGGCCGGGATGTGCGGACCGGGCGAGGCCCAATCGGGTTGCCGGGGTGTGCGTCATGCGCGCTGACCATGTGGTGGTGATCGGCGCCGGGCTCGCCGGGCTGTCCGCGACGCTGCACCTGCTGGGGGCGGGCAGGCGGGTCACCCTGCTGGAACTCGACGACCGCCCGGGCGGCCGCGTGAGCCAGCGCGAGCGCGACGGGTATTCGGTGGACACCGGGGCGACCGTGCTCACCATGCCGGAACTGCTGGACGAGGCGCTGGCCGCGGTGGGCGAACCGAACCGGTTGCGGCTGGTCCGGCTCGACCCGGCCTATCACGCCCGTTTCGCGGACGGCAGCGCGATCGCGGTGCACACCGGTGCCGAAGCGATGGAAGCGGAGATCCGCGCGTTCGCCGGGCCACGGGAGGCCGACGGCTACCGGCGGCTGCGGGCGTGGCTGACCGAGCTCTACGCGGTGGAGAAGGACCACTTCCTCGGCGGCAATTTCGACTCACCGCTGGACCTGGCCCGGCCGGAACTGCTGAAACTGCTGGCACTCGGCGGTTTCCACCGGCTGGGTCCGCGCATCGGCCGGTTCCTCCGCGACGAGCGCCTGCGGAGGCTGTTCTCGTTCCAGGCGCTCTACGCCGGTCTGGACCCCCGGCGTGCCCTCGGGGCCTACGGGGTCATCCCGTACATGGACACCGTCGCCGGTGTGTACTACCCGCTGGGTGGTATGGGCCAGGTCGGTCAGGTGCTCTCCGACGCCGCCGAGCGGGCGGGGGCGGACCTGCGGTTCAAGACCGAAGCGGCGTGGCTGGAGCGGGTGTCGTCCCGGGTGCGGGCGGTACGGACGCGCAACGGGGAGCGGATCCCCTGCGACGCCGTGGTCCTCGCCACCGAGCTGGCCACGTCCTACCGGCTGCTCGGTGCCCGGCCGAAGCGCCCGGTCCCGCTGCGCTACTCCCCCTCGGCGGTCGTACTGCACGGCAGGGCGCACCGGGAATGGCCCGAACTCGGTCACCACACGATCTTCTTCGGCGACGCATGGGAGCGGACCTTCACCGAGATCATCCGCCGCGGCTCGCTGATGTCCGATCCGTCGCTGCTGGTCACCCGGCCCACCGCGACCGATCCGGCGCTCGCCTCGCACGGGCAGGTGGTCTCCGTGCTCGCCCCCGCGCCGAACCTGCGCACCTCCCGCATCGACTGGCCCCGGGTGGGCCCCGCCTACCGTGACGAGCTTCTGCGCACCCTCGCCGCGCGGGGGCTGACCGGGTTCGACGAGGCCTACCAGGTCGACGAGCTGGTGACGCCGCGGGACTGGGCGGATCAGGGACTGTCCGCCGGAACCCCGTTTTCGCTCGCCCACACGTTCGGCCAGACCGGTCCGTTCCGGCCGCGCAACCTCGTCCGCGGCATCGACAACGTCGTCCTCGCCGGGTGCGGCACCACGCCGGGCGTGGGCATCCCGCCGGTGCTCATCTCGGGACGGCTTGCCGCGGCGAGGATCACCGGGCGATGACCTCGCTGCGGGGCGCTTACCGGGACTGCCGTCGCATCAACGCGCGATACGGCAAGACGTTCTTCCTCGCGACCCGGCTGCTCCCGGGCCACGCGAGACCGGCAACGCACGCGCTGTACGGCTTCGCGAGAACGGCCGACGAGCTGGTCGACAACCCGGAGCCGGGCAGCGATCCGGAAGCCGCGCTGGCGGCGCTGGAACGGCGGCTGGACGCCGTGTTCGCGGGCAGCCCGCCGGACGATCCGGTGTTCCTCGCGCTGGCGGACACGGTCCGCCGGTACGGCCTGGAACGGGACCTGTTCGACGCCTTCCTGCATTCGATGCGCATGGATCTGACCGTCACCGAGTACCCGACCTTCGCGGATCTGGACGAGTACACCTACGGCTCCGCCTGCGTGATCGGACTGCAGATGCTGCCGGTGCTCGGCACCGTGGTGCCGCGCGAGGAGGCCGCCCCGAGTGCGGCCGCGCTCGGAGAGGCGTTCCAGCTGACGAACTTCCTGCGCGATGTCGGCGAGGACCTCGACCGAGGACGGCTCTACCTGCCCACGGCCGAACTCGCGGCCTTCGGCGTGGACCGGGCGCTGCTGTCGTGGTGCCGCGAGCGGGGGCGCCATGACCGGCGCGTCGCCCGTGCCCTGGCCGCGCTGGTGGCCCGCACCCGCGCCGTGTACCGGCGGGCGGAGCCCGGAATCCCCTTACTGCGCAAGGAATCCAGGGCCTGCGTTGGCACGGCCCTTGTGCTGTACCAGGGAATACTGGACGAGATCGTGCGCCGGGACTACGACGTGCTGACCCGGCGGGTCAAGGTGCCGCTGCCGCGGCGGCTCACCGTCGCCGCCGTGCACGCCGCCGGTTCCGGACTACGCTGGCGATCATGACGATCCCCGAACAGCGACCGGTGCGGATCGGGCTGCAGTTGCAGCCCCAGCACGCCGACTACGGCAAGATCCGGGAAACCGCCGCCCAGGCCGAAGAGCTCGGCGTGGACATCATCTTCAACTGGGACCACTTCTCCCCGCTCACCGGCGATCCCGACGGTCTGCACTTCGAATGCTGGACCATGCTCGGCGCCTGGGCGGAGTCCACCTCCCGGGTGGAAATCGGCGCACTGGTGACCTGCAACAGCTACCGCAACCCCGAACTGCTGGCCGATATGGCGCGCACCGTCGACCACATCAGCGACGGCAGGCTGATCCTCGGCATCGGCGCGGGCTGGTTCGAGCGGGACTACACCGAGTACGGCTACGAGTTCGGCACCGCGGGCCGCCGCCTGGACGACCTGGCCGAGTCGCTGCCGCGGATCGAGGCCCGGCTTGGCAAGCTCAACCCGCCGCCCACCCGCAGGATCCCGGTCCTGATCGGGGGCGGCGGCGAGAAGAAGACGCTCCGCCTGGTCGCGCGGCACGCCGACATCTGGCACGGCTTCGGCGACGCCGAGGTGATCGAACGCAAGGCCGCGATCCTGCGCGGGCACTGCGCCGACATCGGCCGCGACCCGGCGGAGATCGAACTGTCCACGGCCGTGCGGTCCGGCCCCGAAGAGGTGGGCCCGAAGCTGCGCGACCTGGGCGTCTCGCTGTTCACCGCGCACGTGAGCGGACCGGACCACGACCTGACGCTCCTGCGTGACTGGATCGCCTGGCGCGACACCCAGAACTCCTGAGTCCCAGTCCTACGGCGCGCCCGCCGGGCGAGTCCCACCCTCGTGCGC
>NZ_VJWX01000577.1 GCF_007713715.1 Amycolatopsis rhizosphaerae | reverse complement strand
CACCGATCCCCGATCGGGCTCCCGGACGGCAGTGGCGTGGACCATAACGCCGCCCTCCCCCGCCCTCGCTTCTCCCATCCGGGTGAGCGGTCCGGTCCGGATTGTCAGGCCGGGACAAGCGAATGTGGTGCTCCCTCCTCGCGCCCTGCGTACGGCCACCGCAGCCCAGCGTGACGAGCAAGACGGTTCCCCGGCCGCTTCACGGAAGCTGCGCAGGCGGTTTCGAGCCGTTGGGCGTTCACTGGAAGCATGAGCTATTACCAGCCGCCCTCACGGCCGGGTTCGCCCCGGCCGCTCCGGACGCTCGGTCTCGTGCTCGGTGCGGTCCTGGCGACCGTGCTGCTCGGATTCGCCTTCCTCGTCGCCGCGACGCCCCAGTCCGTTCCCGGTCATGCCCAGCTGAGCCTTGTGCAGCACAGCGGCACCGGACAGCAGGTCGCGGCGCCGCTGAGCACCCAGGCGATCGCGAACAAGGTCAATCCGGGCCTGGTGAACATCAACACCACCCTCGGCTACCGGGGCCAGCAGGCCGCGGGTACCGGCATGGTGCTGACCCCGAACGGGGAAGTACTCACCAACAACCACGTGGTCGCCGGGGCCACCAGCATCCGGGCGACCGCCGTGGGCAACGGCAGGACCTACGGGGCCACCGTCATCGGCTACGACCGCACCCGCGACGTCGCCGTGCTCAAGCTGGACGGCGCGTCCGGGCTTCCCACCGTCCCCCTCGGCGACTCGTCCCGGGTCGCGGTCGGGGACTCCATCGTCGCGCTCGGCAACGCGGGCGGCGCCGGGGGCACGCCCGTCCCCGCTCCCGGCAAGGTGAGCGCGCTGAACCAGTCGGTCAACGCCCTCGACGAGTCCACCGGCAACACCGAACAGCTCAGCGGGCTGATCCAGGTCAGCGCCAACATCCAGTCCGGTGACTCGGGCGGGGCGCTGGCGGGCAGCACCGGCAGGGTGATCGGCATGACCACCGCCGCCGCCACCGGCGGGCCCGGCGGCGAGGGCGGCGGCATCGGCTATGCCATGCCCATCAACCAGGCGCTGAGCGTCGCCCGGCAGATCGTGTCCGGGGCGGCGTCGGAAACGGTGCACCTCGGGAAGTCCGCCTTCCTCGGCGTCGCGATCAACGACTCCGTCTCGGGCGCGGTGATCCAGCAGGTCGTCGCGGGTGGCCCGGCCGCACACGCGGGAATCGCCGTGGGCGACACGCTCACCACCTTCGACGGCCATGCCGTCGACTCGGCCTCCACGCTGACCGGCCTGATGGACCGCTTCCACCCGGGCGACAAGGTCGGTGTGGGCTGGCTCAACCAGGCGGGCCACGAGCGCACCGCCACCGTCACCCTCGCCGAAGGCCCCGTCGGCTGACCCGGGGCTCCGGCGCGGCGACGGGCCGGGAGGCGTGGCACGGCTTCACAGGTCGATGGTGGCGAGGCAGCGCCAGGTGCCCGCCTCGTCCTCGGCGAAGCGGAGGCCGTGCCACGCCACCGCCTTCGGCGCCGGGCCGGTGATCTCGGCCTCCCGCCGGTCCACCACCGCCAGCCGCGCCTCGATTCCGGTGTCACTCCACAGAACCCGCACTCCGACCGGAAGCACGTCCTCGGTGTCGAGCCGGTAGATGATCTCGTCGAGCAGCGCGATCAGCGCCTCCTCCCCGGTGGCGACCAGCAGGTCCGCGCTGATCGTGCGGGTGTGCGCCCGGCCGGTGACGACGGCGAAGCTTTCCACCAGTGCGAGGGCCGCCTCGGCAAGGCAGTCCTCCCTGGTCGGTCCCCAGGCCTCGATTTCCAGGGCCGCGGTGCGCGGAAAGGTGCGGTGCCCGGCGGTCATCCCGTCACCACCGCACGTCCGGCGAGGTACGCATGCGGCCCGGATACCCGCCCCCGACGGCCGCGAAAGCGCAAGATTGGAGAAGACGGGCCTGCCGGGGGGTGCCTAGGTTGGGGGGAGGTTCCGAAAGGAGTGGCGATGACCGGCGTACGGGTACTGGTCGGCACGCGCAAGGGCGCCTTCGTGCTGACCTCGGACGGCAAGCGCCGCGAGTGGGAGGTCGGCGGCCCCCACTTCGGCGGCTGGGAGATCTACCACGTCACCGGCTCCCCGGCCGAGCCGGACCGGTTGTTCGCCTCGCAGTCCAACTCCTGGTTCGGCCAGGTCGTCCAGCGCTCCGACGACGGCGGCCGCACCTGGCGGCCGATGGGCAACGAGTTCACCTACGAGGGGCAGCCGGGCACGCACCAGTGGTACGACGGCACACCGCATCCCTGGGAGTTCGCGCGGGTGTGGCACTTCGAGCCCTCCCCGGCCGACCCCGATCTGGTGTACGCGGGGGTGGAGGATGCGGCGCTGTTCCGGTCCGTCGACGGCGGCGCATCCTGGCAGGAACTGCCGGGGCTGCGCAACCACGGCTCCGGGCCGCATTGGCAGCCCGGGGCCGGGGGCATGTGCCTGCACACGATCAAGCTGGACCCGGCCGATCCCGCGCGGATCTTCGTGGCCATCTCCGCCGCAGGCGCCTTCCGCAGCGACGACACGGGCAAGACCTGGCAGCCGATCAACCAGGGCCTGCGCTCCGAGGGCATCCCGGATCCCGACGCCGAGGTCGGGCACTGCGTCCACCGGCTCGTGCAGCACCCGGCCCGCCCGGACACGCTCTACATGCAGAAGCACTGGGACGTGATGCGCTCCGACGACGCCGGGGAGCACTGGCGGGAAATCAGCGGGGACCTGCCCACCGACTTCGGCTTCGCCATCGACGTGCACGCCCACGATCCGGACACCGTCTACGTGGTGCCCATCAAGAGCGACTACGAACATTTCCCGCCCGAAGGCAGGCTGCGCGTGTACCGCAGCCGCAGCGGCGGCGGGGAGTGGGAACCGCTCACCGAGGGCCTGCCCCAGCGTGACTGCTACGTGAACGTCCTGCGGGACGCGATGGCGGTGGATTCCCTGGACGACTGCGGCGTGTACTTCGGCACCACCGGCGGCCAGGTCTACGCCTCCCCCGACGCCGGGAACACCTGGGCGCCGATCGTGCGGGACCTGCCCGCCGTGCTGTCGGTGGAGGTGCAGACGCTGCCATGATCCGGGTCGTGCTGCCGGCTCACCTGCGGATCCTCGCCCGGATCGACGGCGAGGTCCGCCTCGAGGTCGACGGGGAAGTCACCCTCCGGGCGGTACTCGACGCGCTGGAGGCGCGATACCCGATGCTGCGGGGCACGATCCGGGACCGGACGAGCAGGAAACGCCGGGCCTTCGTCCGGTTCTTCGCCTGCGAAGAGGACCTCTCGCACGAGCCACCGGACACGCCCCTGCCCGCGCCGGTGGTCAGCGGGCACGAGCCGTTCCTCGTCATGGGAGCGATGGCGGGCGGCTGAGCTCGTTCGGCCAGTTCGGCCAGGGTGTACACGGTGCACACCGCCGAACACCGGTGAAGGGTGCCCGCCGGTACCTTCCCTAACCGCCGAAAGGGTTATGTTCTGTGAATTCCACCACCACCGGTGGCCGCCCGGCTCTACGATGTCGTCACGGCGTCCCAGTCCCCGACCAACCCTCCGGGACAGCCGAAAGGTCGTGATTGCAGTGTCAGAGCGCATGTCGGAGCCCATGTCGGAAAGTCCTCTGAAGGACCTGCCGGAGGACACCGGCCCAAGACCCGCGCCCCGGTCCGGGGATTCCTGGGAGGAGCTGCTGGAGCACTACCGGCACACCGCGGTCCAGACCCTGGCCCGCCACCTTCGCGGCGGCACCCGGTGCCGCGCCTGCGACCAGCCATGGCCCTGCCGGGCGGCCTGCGCCGCCGAAGCCACCCTCGAACTCTGAAACCACGGGTGTGCCGGGGGTCACCAGTCGGCGAGCACGGTTTCGAAGGCCAGTTCGGCGGCGCCCAGCAGCTTCGCGTCGGAACCGAGTGAAGAGGTCACCACGCGGGTGCCGCCCACGGCACGGCTGACCAGGCTGCGCTGCCGCACCACCCGCTCGACCCGCTCGACGAGTACCGGGGGCAGCGCGGTGAACAGGTCCCCGAGGACGACGAGCTGCGGGCACAGCAGATTGACCACGTTGCCCAGGCCGAGCGCGAGCCACTCGGCGAACTCGTCCAGCCGGGCCAGTGCCTCGTCGCCGCCTGCCGTCACGGTCCGCAGTTCGGCCACGATGGTGCCCATCGGCGAGTCCTCGTCGAGCCCCAGCGCCCGGCACAGGGCCCGCTCCCCCACCTCGGTCTCCCAGCAGCCGTAGGAACCGCAGTAGCAGCGCCGCCCGCCGGGCCGCACCACCATGTGCCCGACCTCGCCGATGTGGTGCCCGCCCGCGCCCCGCATGGACACCCCG
>NZ_VJWX01000576.1 GCF_007713715.1 Amycolatopsis rhizosphaerae | reverse complement strand
GTATGGGGCAGGGGCGAGGTGCTCAGGCGCGGATGCCGGAGAGGAAGGTTTCGCAGAAGGCGTCGGCGATCTCGCCGGGTGGCAGCGGGCCGTCCTTGCGCAGCCAGACGTAGGAGTAGTTGAACATGCCCATGATTCCCTTGAGCACCACCGGTTCCGGCACCGGTTTGAACACCCCGGTGGCCATGCCCGCGGTGAGGGTGCGCCACCAGACCCGCTCGTAGCGGTGTCTCAGTTCGAGCATCTCCCGCCTGCGCTCGCCGGTGAGCGCGGTGAAATCACGGTAGTGCACCGTCCATTCCAGAACGTGCTCCGCGACGTTGTCCAGCAGGGTCCGGGCGAGTTCGCGAAAGCGCTCTTCCGGCCCGGCCACCCGCTCCTCGATGGCCTGGGCCGCCTCGACCATCAGCCGCAGCGGGGCGGTGCTGATCTCGAACAGCACCGCCTCCTTGCTGCCGATGTGGTGGTACAGCGCGCCGCGCCGCAGCCCGACCGCCTCCTCGAGTTGCGCGATGCCGGTTCCGTGGTAGCCGTGCTCGGCGAACAGCTCCGCGGCCGCGCGCAGGATGCGGGCCTTCCAGGCGGTGTCGCGCACCTAACCGGCCCGCCCGGTGAACCCGCGTTCGGCCAGCCAGGTGGTGATCACCCCGGTCGCCTCGGCGAGTTTCGGCCGCTGGCCGGGGCCGGCGTAGTAGTGCGTCGCGCCGTGCACCACGTGCATCGTCTTGTCCGGATGGCCCACCGCCTCGAACAGCCGCTCGGTGTGGCTCGGCGTGCACGCGTCGTCGGCGCTGTTGCCGATGACCAGCGCCGGAACCTCGAGATCGGCCGCGCAGCGCACGCCGTCGCCGCGGGCGTCGTCGTAGCTCCACTGGGAAAGCCAGCTGCGCAGGGTGGTGAACCGGGCCAGGCCGACCGGCCCGTTGTTGACCACCTGCGGGTCTCCCAGGTAGCACCGGCCGGGCACGCGGTCGTTCGGATCGACCGCAGGGTCGAGCCACCGCGGATCGGCCATCGTCCCGTGCACGACGAACCCCCGTTCCTCCTGCTCCCGGCCCGAGGCACGCAGATCGGCCAGCCGCCGCTTGACGGTCGCGGTGATCCGCCGGTTCCGCGCGATCTGCGCGGCGCGGTAGCGGGCGAGGAACTCCTCGGTGTAGGGCGGCTGGTTCGGGTTCTTCGGGTCGTACAGGTCCAGCTCCGGATCGCGCACGTCCGGGTCGGACTCGTCCAGCACGGCCGCGTCCAGCCACTCGGTCATCGTGCCGTGCCTGCTGACGTGCGCGGCCAGCAGCATCACCGCGTCCGCCGGGATCAGCCCGCACCGGCTCAGATCGGGCGGGTCCCCGGCGGGGGTCGCGGTGATCGTCGGATGCTGCGCCTGCTGCTGGTAGAACAGCGACAGCGCGCCGCCGCCGCTCCAGCCGCCCAGGACCACCTTCCGGTAGCCGAGCCGGTCCCGGGCGTCGGCCACGCAGGCACCCAGGTCCTGCACCACCTTCTCCATGATCAGCGCGCTGTCCACGCCCCGGTAGCGGCTGCCGCAGTAGATGACGTGGTGCCCGGCGCGCGCCAGGCCGGTCATCATCGGCAGGTAGGCACCGCCGCCGATGGGATGCATGAACACCAGCACGGTGCCCGATTCGACGTCGCGGGGACGCAGCAGAAAGCTTTCCAGCGCGACCGTTTCGCCGACCCCGCCGTAGGTGTCGCGATAGGCCGAATCGTCCTCGAACACCACCAGGTACGGGATCCGGTCGTAGGGATGGTTCACGCCTTTACCCCCGCCGTGGCCAGCACCTCGGCGCTGGGCAGCAGCCTGCGCCGGGTGTCGATGGCGATGACCTTCCAGTCCATCCGGCCGAACCGGTCGAACAGTTCCCGCGCCCGCTGTCGGGCCCGTTCCGGCGCGCCGTGGTGGACGCCCTGCGGCGCGTGCGAGAGCAGTCCCTGCGGCAGGTCGGCGCCGAACAGGCTCCCGCCGTGATAGAAGGCGATTTCGTCGTAGTCGACGTTGCGGTGGTACCAGGGCACCCGTTCCGTGCCTGGCACGCTTTCCGCCGGCCGGGGCAGGAAGTGCATCACGGCGACGCCCGCCGCCTGCAGGAACAGGTGCACCGTCGGTGGCAGGTGCGTGCTCGCCGAGGTGTGCACGTCGTAGTCGTCGATGTTGAAGGTGAACGGGAAGTTGTCCCCGCGCCACCCTTCGACGTCGCACGGATCGTGCGGGTAGAAGATCGAGGTGTGCCCGCCGGAATACCGCAGGCGGACCTCGTACTCCTCGCGGCCGTCGTCTTCGACGACCGCGGGTTCGGGAACGACCACGAGCGCGCTGTCGAACGGGAAATGGCGACCGTTGACCCCGGGTTCGGGCACCCGGAACTCCTCCACCGCCTCGATGATCAGCACGTGCGTGTCCGGCCCGTCCGGAACCTGCCGGTAGGTGGTGGCTTTCGGCAGGTACACGTAGTCGCCGGGCCGGTAGGCGAGCGGGCCGAACTCGGTGACGAAGGTGCCGGTGCCGTGGTGCACGAAATGCAGTTCGTCGTGGTCGATGTTGCGCACGTAGTGCGGCGGGGCGGCCGCGCGCATGCTCAGCGAAATGCGGCAGTCCGCGTTGTGGAACATCAGCAGCGGCTCGCCCGCCGGATCGTCGCGGTCGGGCGGGGTGAGCGCGGTGGTGGCCAGGTTGAACCCGGCCAGCGGGCCCTGCCCGCGGAACCGGGTGGGGTCGTGGCGGTGGTAGAGGTAGCTGGTCCGGCCGGTGAACCCGGCACGGCCGAGTTCGTCCTCTTTCAGGCCGTCGAGATCGGCGTGACCACGGCGGGGCGTGGTCCCTTTGCGCAGCTGGACGAAGGATTCCATCGCGTCTCCCGTACTGGGCGGCGGTGCCCGGGATCGGTGAGAGGTGAAAGCCGGGGAAAGGCTGGGAAGCCGGGATCGTTGTACCGTTCGGTCGGTACGATGCAAACACAGCGAGACCACCCCTGTACAGCCTGAATCGATAACCATGCGCGTGCCGGCCTTCCGCCGCGCGGTCGAGCGGTGGTACCCGGCTTTCCCGAATTCCGAGTTCAGTCCGGGATGGTGCCGTGGTTGGACGGGGTGAGCGCCACGAGCGAGTGCACCTTGGCCGCGCCGCCGAGGTTCTTGACGTAGTTGGTCACCCCGTACACCTCCTCGTTCCCGGCGGCCGCGCCGAACGTGACCAACCGGCTCCTGCAGGACTTCTGCCCGAACGACGACACCGAGCACGTCGGGATCTCCTACGACAAGGCGGCGATCCAGCTCGTGCTGAACGGGCTCGACCCGGCACACGCGAAGGACGCCCACCTGCTGACCCGCATCCGGCCGTCCTTCTTGCATCTTGGAAGGTTGTCGATCACTGGTTGAAAACGTTCTCGCAACGACGTACAGTCATCTTGAATTCGGTATCGGAATTTCGACATTGCCGGTGCGTGCCATGAAAATGCCATATCTATTGATGGTGTCCAGCAGTGTCTTCCGGCTGTTGAGGTAGGTCTCCTTGCCTTCGGGTTGTACTGTGGCAACGAAATCGGCAGTGGGTTCGAGCTGCCACCATACATTCAGAAAACGAGGTCTTCTGATCAGTTCCCAGATGGCATTGTTTTCCCGAAGTCCGGTCCTTGTCCGCACATAGGTCGCATTCTGGCTGCTGCGAACGTAAACGCTCCCGTCCTCGGCGGTGCGCGGAGGCGGGATGGACGTCATGGAGTCATCCCTTTCGCTTTCCCTCCATGAGTACTCGAGCGACGATCCCTGCGGGGTGAAACGATCCTTCCGGCCTACGATGGCATAGGCTTCCAAAATCATCTTGCCGGTGCCCAGGTTGCTGGGAAACTGAGCCACCAGCGTGTTCTTCGCATGTTCTCCGGGATTGAGGAAGGTTCCCGGCACCAGATACCTCCCGGAGGTGATGTTGATCAGCCTCGATTGCCGTGAGTACCGGGTGAGGGGAGCGCCGTTTGTCAACTCTTCCTCCTGCTCCCCGATTCCTTTGCCGGGCGTGAAGTCGGCCTTCTGGCTGGACAGAAAGTAGTAACCGTCCAAGACATAGACGCTCGAGTCGCCGATATTTCCGGTATCCAGATTGAGGTGATCTCAGCAAGATCGTGTTGGGTGGTCGGGGTTGGGTGAGCCGGTGTGGTGGGTTTGACTGGTCCTGTGATGAGGGGGCGTGGAGTCCCTGGTAGAAGACGTCTCGCCAAAGAAGATCTTCACCGAAGGACTCCACGTGATTGCCTATCGTGCCATGCTCGACGTGCCTCGTGAACTGGCCCTGTATGCGAGTCGGCTGCTGCGGGCCGAGCGGTGTCGGCGTGGTAC
>NZ_VJWX01000575.1 GCF_007713715.1 Amycolatopsis rhizosphaerae | reverse complement strand
GTCCCGGACTTCGATCGCACCGCGGCAAGCGCGTTCACTCCCTCGCCTCCGGTCCTCTCGCCCGGGCCTGCCACGAGCGCCGCCGGCTCGCCACCGGTCGTCATCCAGGTCTCGGACGGCATCGGCATCGGCACCGGATCCGGCCCGATCACGAACGCGCCGATCGCCGGGCGCGAAATGGGTGGCTGGAGCCGGTTACCGGGTTCGACGCTCGATCCCGGCGTGAGCGCCGGGCTGCTGCCCATCGTGGGCGGGACCGGTCCGGGCGGCGGCATCGAGCGCGGTGGTTCGAGCCGTTCCGGCGACGGGCCGGGGCGGGCCGCCGACCGGTCACCCGGCGGCGCCGACCGGTCACCCGGCGGCGCGGAGCGGGAGCCGGGCGCGGGCAAGAGGTCCGGCACGGCCGGGCCGGGAGCGAAGGCCGCGGGGGAAGCGGCCCGGACCGGCGCGGCGGGCAAGCCCGGCAAGGCCGGTTCCCCCGGTGTGCCGGGTGTCGCGGGCGGCGGCAGGAAGGGCGAGGAGGACAAGGAGCACCAGCGGGCCGCGTTCCTGGTCGAGGACGACCCCGGCGCCGCGCTCGGCCTGGAGGTGGACACCGACAAGGACGGTAACAAGATCGCGCCGCCCGTGCTCGGCGAGTGAACCGCGGCAGCAGCGAAAGACCGGCGCCTTGACCTTCGAGCCGCTCGAAAGCCCAGAATCGGCGTCATGGACCAATCCCCGTCGCTGACCATCGGCGCCTTCGCGCGCCTGGCCGGCCTCACCCCGAGCGCACTGCGGTTCTACGACGACTGCGGTGTGCTCGAGCCCGCTCACGTGGACGAAGCGAGCGGCTACCGGTACTACCGCCCCGATCAGCGGCGGCGCGCAGTCCTGCTGAGGGACCTGCGCACCGCGGGCCTGCCGCTGCCCGAGGTGGGCACGGTGCTCGACGGTCCCATCGAAGCGGCGCGCGAGGCGCTGGAGGCGCACCGGCGCAGGCTCCGCCGGGACGCCGAGACCGCGATGGCGGCGCTCGACCGTGTCCTGCACGGGCTCGACAGCGCCGTGGCAACGGTGCTGGGCTGGGAACTGGCCGCGGCGATCCGGCAGGTGCTGCCCTCGGCCGCCACCGGCGCCCCTGCGGACGAGATGCCGGTGCTGGGCTGTGTGCTGGTCGAACTCGCGGAGGACGAACTGCGGCTGGTCGCCACCGACCGCTACCGCTTCGCACTGCGCGTCCTACGGCCGGAAACCCCGGGCGGCAGCGGTTCCCTGCTGCTGCCCGCGGCTTCGGCGCGGGAGCTGGCCACCCTGGTGGCCCGGCGGGCCGAGGTGGGGATCGACCTCGGGCGGCGCGAACTCGACGGCCAGAAAATGACCACATTGGACGGTGAGTTTCCCGATTACCGCCAGATGCTGGCCACGCTGGCCCCACCGCGCCACCGCGTCCTCGTCGATCGCCTTGCCCTGCGCGACGCGCTCGGTACCGGGCCCGTCCTGCTCCGGCCGGGCCGCAACGAACTCGCCGTCGGCGGGCGCGCACTTCCCGCACTGTGCGACCCGGCCCCGCTCGCCGTCGGTTTCGATCCCGCCGTGCTCGGCCCGGCGCTCGACGCGAGCGTCGGCAGCGACGTGCTCCTCGAACTCACCGACGCACTCCAGCCCGTCGTCCTCCGGTCTGCGGACCAGGGGGCGTTCACCACTCTCGTCATGCCCATCGAGCTTCCAGGAGAACCGCGGTGAATCCGGACAACCCCGTCGTAGCACTGTGTGCCGAGGGCATGGCCGCCGAGGCGCGCGGTGACGCCGCCGGCGCCCGCGATCTCTTCCGCCGAGCCTGGGACGCGGCCGCGGACGACTACGAATCCTGCGTCGCCGCGCACTATCTGGCGCGCCACCAGGACAGCCCGGAGGAAACCCTGCGCTGGAACCGGATCTCACTGGAGGCGGCCGACCGGATCGGCGACGACCGGGTCCGCGCCTTCTACCCGTCCCTGCACGGCAACATGGGGCGCGCCTACGCCGAACTCGGCGATCCCGAACGGGCCCGCCGCCACTACGAACAGGCCGCCCAGCGGCTCGGGGACCTTCCGCCCGGCCAGTACGGCGACTGGGTGCGGCACTGGATCGCCGGTGCGCTCCGTGCGTTCCGGGGGCACGACGAACTGTCGGAACGGGTCCGCGCGCTGCTGAACGCCTTCTGCGCGCGCCAGGATCTGCGGGCGCTGGCCCTCCTGCTCGACCCCTACCTGAGCGACCTCGGCACGGCCGCCGACCGGGAGCGGCTGGGCACGGCACTGCGCATGCTGCACGCCGGAAAGCGGTTGCCGGAACAGGAAGAGATCCAGCGGGCCATCGCGACGCTCCCCTGATCCGCGGATGATCAAAACCGGGGTTTCTCCCGGAAGGCAGCGGCTTCCTCCGGTGCGAGGCTTGGGACATGCGCAACATCACCCTCTCCACCGGCGCCCGGCGCTGGGTGCCGAAGCTCTTCCTCGCGGCCGCGGTGCTGCTGGTGCCGTGGGTGATCGTGCTGGCCGAGACCCTGCCGCTCACCCCGCAGGCCACCGAGGTCCGGCACTGGGCCACCGCCTGGATCGGCCTTGACCTGATGATGGCGCTGGGCTGCGCGGCCACCGGGTGGCTGTACCGGCGCGGGGACGGCAGGTCGGGAGTGACCGCGGCCGCGGTGGGGGCGATCGCGCTGCTCGACGCCTGGTTCGACGTGCTCACCGCGCAGTCCGGCGCCGATCTGGCCCAGGCGCTGGCCTGCGCGGTGCCGGAACTGTCGCTGGTGGCGTTGTGCGTGCTGGTCGCCCTCGACTCGCCCGTCTTCAAGGCCGCGGCGCCCTCCGGGAATTCCCCTAGGGAACCCGGAACCGGCGTTCGGGGTCTTCGCCCGGAGGGCACGAGCCCCGCGCACCGCGGCCATGACCGGCGCCGCGCTACCGACCACCGTGACCAGTCGCTCCGCTCCTGCCGTGGGCAGCAGCGCTTCCACGCTGCCGCCGGTTGACGCCGCGGCACTGACCGAGGCGATCTCCGGCACCGCGCAGGAGTACCCGGAGACGAATGGTGAAAGCGCGTGCCGGGCGCAAGTGGCACGGCCCACAGTCAGGAATACCGCCGCCGTGGCGAGGGTTGGCCGTCTGTCGGAGACAGGAGACAGATGAGTGCGATCGAGACCTCGTTGACGGCCCCCGTGTCACGCCCCGGACCCAGCACCCTCCGCTACACCCTGATCCTCGGGGGCCTGTCGGCCTTCGCCCCCTTGTCGATCGACATGTACCTGCCCGCGCTGCCCAGGATGGCGGGCGATCTGCACAGCCCGGACGCGGTCCTGCAGTTGACGCTCACCGCGTTCATCATCGGCCTCGCGGTCGGACAGTTGGTCGCGGGACCGATGTCCGACGCCGTGGGCCGTCGCAAGCCGCTGCTCACCGGCCTCGTGCTGTATGCCCTTTCTTCGGTGCTGTGCGCGCTGAGCCCCTCCGCCGAACTGCTGATCGCCAGCCGCGCGCTGCAGGCGCTCGGGGCCGCGGCCGGGATCGTGATCGCCCGCGCGACCGTCCGCGATCTGTACTCCGGCACCGCGATGACCAAGTTCTTCTCGATGCTGATGCTGGTCAGCGGGCTCGGCCCGATCCTCGCCCCGGTCATCGGCGGCCAGTTGCTGCGGGTGACCTCGTGGCGCGGCGTGTTCGTCGTGCTGACCCTGTTCGGTGTCCTGCTGCTGGTGTCCGTGGCGCTGGGCCTGCCCGAATCGCTGCCCGCCGAAGGCCGCCGCCCCGCCCGCCTCGGCGCCACGCTGCGCACCTACGCCGGGCTGCTGGCCGATCGGACCTTCACCGGCTACGCGCTCGCCGGCGGTCTGATGTTCGCGGGCCTGTTCGCTTACGTGTCCGCGTCTTCGTTCGTGCTCCAGGGCGTCTACGGGCTGAGCGCGCAGCAGTTCAGCCTGGTCTTCGGCGGCAACGGGGTCGGCATCGTGCTCGCCGGTCAGCTCAACGGACGCCTCGTCGGCCGGTTCCCGGAACGCCGGCTGCTGGCGGCCGGCCTCGGCGCCTCGGCGCTGGGCGGCACCGGCGTCCTGCTCGCGGCCGTGTTCGCGCTTCCGCTGCCCGCGCTGCTCGTCCCGCTGGTCATCCTGGTCGCCAGCATCGGCCTGGTCATGCCCAACGCGTCCTCGCTCGCGCTCGCCGAACACCCGCACCACGCGGGCGCGGCCTCGGCGCTGCTGGGCGTGCTCCAGTTCGTGATCGGCGGGCTCGCCACCCCGCTGGTCAGCCTGGGCGGCAGCACCACCGCGATCCCGATGGCCTCGATCATGGCCGGCTTCGCCGTCGCCGCCCTGATCGTGTTCGCGACCCTGACCACCCGGAGGC
>NZ_VJWX01000574.1 GCF_007713715.1 Amycolatopsis rhizosphaerae | reverse complement strand
CCCCTGCCCCCGTACCTGCCGCGCACCGCCGACGCCGAACTGGACGCCGCGCTGCCGCGCGGCGGGCTCGTGCTCCTCGAAGGGGATTCGGCCAGCGGCAAGAGCCGCACCGCCGTGGAGGCGATCTGCCGCAACGCCCGGAAACTCGGCTGGCAGCGCGTACTGCTCCCCCGGGACACCGCCGCGCTCCGCGAACTGGCCGCCCACCCCTCGGCGCTCGCGAACACCGTCGTCTGGCTCGACGATCTCGACCGGTACCTCACCACGGAAAGCCACGACGAGCCGCTGCTGACCGCGCTGCGCCCGGCGAAACGCGCCGGTGCGGTA
This sequence comes from Amycolatopsis rhizosphaerae, assembly GCF_007713715.1. GTDB lineage: Bacteria > Actinomycetota > Actinomycetes > Mycobacteriales > Pseudonocardiaceae > Amycolatopsis_E > Amycolatopsis_E rhizosphaerae. The sequence goes on along the minus strand of NZ_VJWX01000574.1, from coordinate 4,045 downwards.
CTGCTGGCCACCCTGCGGACCGAGGCGCGCGACGCACTCGGTTCCGAAAACCCCAAGGCGCGCCCGGTGCTCGCCGGTGCCCTGCCGGTCCGGCTCGCCCGGCACCTGGACCAGGCGGAACGCACCACCGCGGCGGGGTTTCGCGACGATCCGCGGATCGGCGCGGCCCTGGACAGCGCGGAGGGTTTCGCCGAGTACCTGTGCGCGGGCCAGGCCGCGCTGTCCCGCTGGCACGCCGGACGGGCCGGGGCGAACGAACCGGGTGCCGCACTGGTCAGCGCCGCGGTCGACCTGCGCCGCGCCGGGTTCGCCGAGGACATCCCCTTCGAGTGGCTGGCCCGGTTGCACGGCGTCTACCTGTCCGGGAACTTCCGCGCCCGCGGCGGGACCGACCCCGGCGGCGGGCTCGTCTGGGCGGCCACCCCGGTGCACGGCGCCGGGCCCGCGCTGCGCCCTTCGGGCCGGAACCACTTCCGCCCCTTCGACTATCTGGTGGACCGGACCATTCTCGACGAGACGGCCCCTCCGGTGCCGGAACCGGTGTGGCAGTGGCTACTGGAGATGCGCGGGTTCAGTACCGACCAGTCGTTCCGGCTGGCGCGCGCCGCGGCCCGCGCCGGACGGCGCGAGGACGCGATGCGGGTGTGGTCCGCCTTGGCAGGCACCGGCAACCCGCATGCGCTGCTCGCCCTCGGCCGCGCGGAGCAGGCACGCGGCGACGAGGCCTCGGCGGAAGACTGGTACCGCCGCGCCGCCGAAGCCGGGAACAGCTGGGCCATGACCAGCCTCGGCACGCTGGCCGAACGCCGCCGTGACACCGAGACCGCCGAGCGCTGGTACCGCGGCGCCGGCGAGGCGGGCGACCCCAAGGGCCTGATCAACCTGGGCGGCCTGCTCGCGCAGCAGGGCCGGATCAGCGAGGCCCGGTCGGCCTACCGGCGGGCGGCGGGCAGCGGCGATCCCGACGGCCTGCGCAAGGAGGCCGTGCTCGAGATCCTGCACGGCGACCGGCGGCGCGGCACCGCGCTGCTGCGGCAGGTCGCACTGTCCGGTGATCCGGCCGCGGTGCGCCTGATGGGCCTGCTGGCGCCGACCGGCGACGCCGGCGAGCAGCGCTCGGAGATCCAGGCCCTGCGCAGGCTCGCCGCGGAGACCGGGGACACGGAGGCGGCGCTGGAACTGGCCCGCAACCTCTGGAACCAGGGGGATCTCGACGCCGCCGAGAGCTGGTTCACCCGGGCGGCGGAGTCGGGAGACAGCGCGGTCGCCGAGTTCGGCCTGGCGGTGCTGCTGGAGCAGCGCGGCAGACCCGAGGAAGCCGAACCGTGGTACCGCCGGGCCGCCGCGCGCGGCCTTCCCGAGGCGATGCTCAACCTCGGCACCCTGTTGCAGGACCGCGGCGAGGCCCAGAAGGCCGAGCACTGGTACCAGCGCGCGCTGGCGGCCGGGCACCTCGCGGCGGAGGTGAACCTCGGCGCGCTGCACTGGCACCTCGGGAACTTCGCCGAAGGCCGGCGCTGGTACCAGCGCGCCGCGGCACGCGGTGACGAACTGGCGAAACGGGCCCTCGCCGGACCGGGCGCGCCCTCCCCCTGAAAGGCCGCGCGAGTCCCACGCCCGTGCCGCGAGCGTGGGACCCACCGCCGCGAAGGCGCCGTCGGGCCACGCCCGGTCCCGGCCTCTAAGCTCGGCCCATGGCGAAGTACTTCGACGTGCATCCGGACAATCCGCAGCGGCGCTCGATCGAGCAGGTGGTCGGCATCGTGCGCGAGGGCGGCCTGATCGCCTACCCGACGGACTCGTGCTTCGCGCTCGGCTGCCAGCTGGGGAACAAGGACGGGCTGGACCGGATCCGGAGCATCCGCCATCTCGACGAACGCCACCACTTCACCCTGGTGTGCCGGGACTTCGCCCAGCTCGGCCAGTTCGTCGTGATCAACAACGCCGTGTTCCGCGCGATCAAGGCCGCCACCCCCGGCAGCTACACGTTCATCCTCCCCGCCACCCGTGAGGTGCCGCGGCGCCTGCTGAACCCGAAGAAGAAGACGGTGGGCGTGCGCATCCCCGACCACGTGGTGGTGCAGGCGCTGCTCGACGCGCTCGGGGAACCCCTGGTGTCGAGCACGCTGCTGCTGCCCGACCACGAGGAACCGCTGACCCAGGGCTGGATGATCAAGGACGAACTCGACCACGTGCTCGACGCGGTGATCGACTCCGGCGAGTGCGGCACCGAACCCACCACGGTCATCGACTTCTCCGACACCGAACCGGAAATCGTCCGCTACGGCGCCGGAGACCCCAGCCGCTTCGAGTGATCCCGGACAGGCACTACACCAGGGCGCGGCCCGCGGCGAGACGGCGCCGCAGGTCCCAGAGGCAGAAGTTGTACGGGAACTCCCGCATCGCCCGCGGGGAATGCCGGGCCGCCGTCCCGATCAGCCGCATGAGCCGGTCGAACCCCTCCTGCTGCCGCGGTGACCAGGACAGCCGCATCTCCTCCCGGAAGCGCGGCGGCAGGAAGCCCGTGGTCACGAAGAGGTTGAAGCGCGCGAAGGGGGCGCGCACGGGCGCGGGCAGGAACTTCAGGGTCGCGATGTCGTACAGGTGCTCGCGCACCGTGTCGTCGATCGAGACCTTCTCCAGCGCGGCGTTCCAGTACTCCTCGAAGGCCGCCCGGTCGCCGGGCCACATCTCCTCGCGCACCTGAAGGGTGGCGCCGAGGGTGGCCGAGGCGCGGTAGACCTCTTCGAGGGTCTGTTCGTCGAACGGGCCGAGGAACGCGGTGCAGGTGTCCTCGAAGCCCCGGTACAGGCAGGCGGCGACCCACAGCTGGAGTTCGGGGTCGAAGGCGTTGTACCGCACGGGGCTGGATGCGGTGGAGCGGACCTGCGCGTGCTGCCTGTTCACCGCCTTGCGGTAGGCCTTGCGCTCCTCGTCGGTGCCGAGCACGGCCACGGCGAGATAGGTGAGGGTGGTGCGGGTGCGCTTGACGGGATGGCCGAACAGCCGTCCGCTCTCCACCCGGCTTTCCACCACGCCGTAGCCGACGCCCGGATGCGCCAATTGCATGATCACGTTGGCCGCGCCCGCCAGCAGGCCCGCGCCGAGCATCGTTTCGTCCAGTTTCGCCGAACGAGAATCCGTGACCGTCATTGTCCGCCCCCTCGCGCCCGAGCGTATCTGCTCACGGCCGTTGGCAGATATGCAACGCCAGACCGCCCCGCCTGTCAAGATGGTGGGCATGGACACGACCCCGGAGGCACCTTCGGCACCCCTGCGGACCTACGGCGGTGTCGCGGGTGAAGACCGCCAGGCCGGGCGCCGCGCGCAACTGGTCGAGGCGGGCCTGAACCTGCTCGGCGCGGCCGACGGTCCGCAGGAGTTCACCGTGCGCGGTGTCTGCCGCGAAGCCGGCCTCGCCGCCCGGTACTTCTACGAGAGCTTCGCCGACCGGGACGCGCTCGCGATCGCCGTCCACGACCACGTGGTCACCGAGATCGCCACCAGCACGCTCGAAGCCGTCCGCGCCACCCCCGCGGACGCCCGCGCCCGGACGCAGGCGGGATTGCGGAACCTGGTGCGCAAGATCGCCGAGGACCCCCGGCGGGGCCGCCTGCTGTTCTCCCCCGCCCTCGGGCACACCGTGCTCGCGCAGCGCCGCGTCGAATCCACCCGCTGGTTCGTGCACCTGCTCGGCCTGCAGGCACGCGAGTTCTACGGCCTCGGCGAGAGCACGCGGGTGGAACTCATCGCCCAGATGCTGGTCGGCGGGCTCGCCCAGGCGCTCACCTCGTGGCTCGACGGCACCCTGCGGGTGGACGAGGCCGGACTGGTCGAGCTGGCGACGGAGATCTTCGTCAAGGTGGCGGACCTGGCCTGACCCTCGCCGCCGTGGTTTAACGATCGGTAAGTAAGGGCCGGTGGTGTAGCCTGTGGACGTAGGTTTTTCCGGGTCTGACGATGGGTGTGGGCCGTGGCGGCAGGCAGGGCGGCGGGCGGGGCGGCCGGGCAGGACTGGCGCCACTACGAGCCACTGGACCTGCCG
>NZ_VJWX01000573.1 GCF_007713715.1 Amycolatopsis rhizosphaerae | reverse complement strand
GCGCGGTCCCATTCCCGTGTGCAGCACCCGCAGCCCGGGAACCCGCACCGCGGCGGCCTCCAGGTACATCGGCGCACACACCACACCGGTCATCGCGCCCCCACGTACCGGCCCAGCGCGGAGATCGGGAAGACCAGGCGGTAGAGGTGGTAGTTGATGTAGAAGTCGCCGGGGAAGCCGGTCCCGGTGAACTGCGGCTCGTCCCAGCCGCCCTCGGGCCGCTGGGTCTCCAGCAGCCATCGCACCCCGCGCTCCACAGTGGACGATTCGCGTTCACCGGCGGCGAGCAGGGCCAGCAGGGCCCACGCGGTCTGGGACGCGGTCGAGGTGCCCTTGCCGATCCAGGACCGATCGCGATAGGACCGCAGGTCCTCGCCCCAGCCGCCGTCGGGATTCTGGTGGGCGGCCAGCCAGGCCACGGCGCGGCGGATCGCCGGAACACCCGCCGGCACCCCCGCCGCCACCAGTGCGGGGACCACGGCCCCGGTGCCGTAGACGTGGTTGGCGCCCCACCGGCCGAACCACGAGCCGTCCTCCTCCTGCGCGCCGAACAGCCACGCCACTCCCCTGCGGCATTCGGTGGTGCCCGCCAGCCCTTCCGCGGCGAGCATCTCCACCACGTGCGCGGTGACGTCGGCCGAAGGCGGGTCGATCACCGCGCCGAAATCGCAGAACGGCAGTTGCGTGGTGACCGTCCGCGTGTTGTCGGCGTCGAAGGCTCCCCAGCCGCCGTCGGCGGACTGCATGCCCAGCAGCCAGGTGATCGCGCGCTCGATCGCGTCCTTCAGCCGCGGCTGGTCCGGGTGCGCGGTGCGCCGCAGGGCGAGCACCACTTCGGCGGTGTCGTCGGTGTCGGGGTAGATGTCGTTGGCGAACTCGAAGGCCCACCCGCCCGGCGGGGTGGCCGGGCGCCGGACCGACCAGTCCCCTCGCTGCCGGATCTCCTCGCCCAGCAGCCAGTCCGCCGCCTTGAGCACGGCCGGATCGTCCGCGGGGACCCCGGCGTCGGCCAGCGCGGTGAGCGCCAGGCCGGTGTCCCACACCGGTGACTGGCAGGCCTCCAGCCTGCGCACCCAGCCCTGCCCGGTGTGCTCACGGATGACGAAACCGTCCAGGCCCGTCAACCCGGCCCGCATCGCCGGATGCTCGAAGGGATAGCCCAGCAGGTGCAGCGCCAGCAGCGAATACACCCACGGCGGCTGGATTCCTCCCCACGAGCCGTCGGCCTCCTGGCGGGCCAGGATCCACTCCGCCGCCTGACGCATCGCCAGGCCCCGCAGGGGTTTCACCGGCAGCTTCGCGTAGGTGTGCAGGGCCTTGTCGAGGTAGTGGAAGGCCCCCGGCCAGGTCCACGGCCTGGCCTTCGCGCGGAGCCGCCGCCCGGTCCGCAACTCGTCGATGCCGAACGGCAGCGGCCGCACCGGCCGGAGCGTGGCGACCACGGTCAGCGGCACCACGGTCTGGCGCGCCCAGCAGGCCCAGTCGTAGACGTTGAGCGGGAACCACGAGGGCAGGAAGATCAGCTCGGGTGGCATGTTCGGCAGTTCGTCCCACGACCACAGGCCGAACAGCGCCAGCCAGATGCGGGTGAACACCCGGCTGCGTTCGACCCCGCCCTGCGCCAGCACGAACTTCGCCGCCGCCGCCATGTGCGGCTCCTCCGGCGCATCCCCGGCCAGCCGCAGCGCCACCCAGGCCTCGACGGTGGTGGACACGTCGCCGGGGCCGCCGTAGAAATTGGCCCAGGTGCCGTCGGGCCGCTGCTGCGAGCGGATCCACCGCGCGGCCTCCTCGGTCTCCTGTGCGGTGCGGATGCCGAGGAACTCCCGCAGCAGCAGGTCCTCGGCGTCCATGGTGACGTTGGTTTCCAGCTCGCCCTTCCACCAGGCGCCGGGTTCCTGCGCGGCCTTCAGGTGCGCCACCGCCCGGCCGAGGGCGGCGCCGGCCTCGGCCGCGAGCGGTTCGGGACGGTGGACGGGCTCGGTCGTGGACGTCATCAAGCCTCCCTGGTGACGATGAACCGGGCCAGCGACAGCAGTTCCTCGCGGGCGCGGTCCGCTATGGCGGCGTCTTCGAGCTTGCGTTGCCCGGCGGCCATCCGCCGGTAGGCCTCGTCGAGAGCCCACTTCCGGCCCCCCGCGCCCTCGACCAGCTCCGCGGCGCGCCGCACGGAATCCTCGCCCGGGGTGCCGGGACGGGCGAGCCACTCCGCCAGTTCCCGGCCGAGCGCCCCGCCGTGGGTGATCGCGTAGGTGACCGGCAGGCTCTTCTTGCGCGCACGCAGGTCCGAGTGGACCGGCTTGCCGGTGACCTCGGGCTCGCCCCAGATGCCGAGCACGTCGTCGACGAGCTGGAAGGCCAGCCCGAGATCGGCCCCGAACCCGGCGAGGGCGCCGACGGTCTCCTGTGGTGCGCACGCCAGCACGGCACCGATCGCCGTGCTCGCCGACAGCAGCGCCCCGGTCTTGCCCGCGGCCATGTCCAGGCATTCGTCGAGCGTGACGTCGTTGCGCTGTTCGAACGCGACGTCGAGCACCTGCCCGCGGATCAGTTCGTTGGTGGCCTCGGCGAGCAGCCGCGCGGCGGCCACCGCGCCCGGTCCGTCCCCGTCGAGCAGCACCTCCTGCGCCAGGGACAGCATCGCGTCGCCGGTCAGGATCGCGCTGGCCGCGCCGCGCACCGCCCACACCGTCGGCCGGTGCCGCCGTTCGGTGTCGCCGTCCATCAGATCGTCGTGCAGCAGCGAGAAGTTGTGCACCAGTTCGACGGCGACCGCGCCGGGCAGGCCGGTCTCCGGGCAGGCCCCGGCCGCCTGGGCGGACAGCAGCGCGAGCGCCGGGCGCACCGCCTTGCCCCCGCCCGCGGTGGGCTTGCCGTCCAGGTCGGTCCAGCCGAGGTGGTAGTAGGCGATCGACCGGCTGGTCGGATCCAGCCGGTCCAGGGCCGCCCGCATCGCGGGCATGATCGCCTGCCTGCCCTGGTGGAGAGCATCGAGAACAGCGGTCATGCGGGTATCCCTTCCGATCTGCCCGGCACCCCCGGGATGCTGCCGAGTAGGGCTTGGGTGGCCGCTTCCCCGCTGCGCGCGGCGCCTTCCATGGTCGCGGGCCAGCCGGTGGCGGTCCACGCTCCGGCGAGCACGACGCCCTCGGCCGCGGTGACGGCCGCCGGGCGCAGCGCCGCGCATCCCGGCGCCGGCCGGAACGTGGCGTGCCGCTCCCTGGTGACGAAGAAGTCGCGGACGGACGCACGGGCCGACGACGGCAGGAGCCGCCGCAGGGCGGGGACCATCCGGCGGCGGATCTCGGCCACCGGGAGGTCGATGAACTCGTCGGCCGCCGACAACGAGACGGCCAGGTACTGCCCACCGTCCACACCGGAGGGTGCGGTCCGGTCGAACACCCACTGCACCGGGGAGTCGACCGCGGCGAAGAACGGTTCGTCCAGCACCCGCCGGTCGAACACGACGTGCGCGTTGACGATCGGCGAGCTGCCCAGAGCGTCGTGCCAGCCCGGGGGCAAGGTCACGCTGCCGGGCGGCAGCAGCCGCGCGGCCACCGGCGGGGGCACCGCCAGCACCACCCGGTCGGCCTCCAGCACGCCGGTGGAGGCCGCGATCCGCCAGGCATCGCCGCCGGGCGCCAGCCCGGTGACCTTCGCGCCGGTCAGCACCCTGGCACCGGCCTCGGCCAGCCGCTCCGCCGCGGGGTCGCCGTGCAGTTCCCGCAGCGGCACCGTCGACCAGCCGATGTCGGCCGCGTCGGCCTCGGTCAGCAGGCCGAGCTGGAACACCGTCGCGGCCAGCCCGAGCGAGGCGCCGGTGGCGGGCGCGTTCAGCGTGGCGATGCCGACCAGGTCCCACAGCTTCCGCACGGCCTGCTCGCTCTGCCCGTGCTCGGACAGCCAGCCGCCGAAGGACCGCCGGTCCGAAGCCGCCGACGCCGGATCGACCCTCCGCAGGGCCAGTGCCGCACCGGCGAAGCGCATCCGGTCCAGAAGCGGCAGCGGCCGGTACTTCAGCACGGAGTCCGCCAGGTGCCAGGGCGCGGGAAGGCCGTTGCGGCGCAGCCACACGGGTGCGGGCAACCGGGGCGAGCGAACCTGGATCGCCAGCCTCGGCTGCAGGTACACCTTGCCGGTCACGCCCAGCCGGTCGAGCAGGCGGCGGTAGGACGTGCAGCACCGCAGGAACACGTGCTGGCCGTTGTCCACCGCCAGCCCGTCGCGGCGGAAGGAATGCGTCAGCCCGCCGAGGTGGCCGCGGGATTCGAGCAGCGTCACGTCCAGACCGGCGTCGGCGCAGCCCAGTGCCGCGGTGATGCCCGCGAGCCCGCCGCCGATCACCGCCACCCGGGTGCTCACGCCGCCCGCCCCGAC
>NZ_VJWX01000572.1 GCF_007713715.1 Amycolatopsis rhizosphaerae | reverse complement strand
AGGAAAAGCTGCCGAGAAACGCGCCCAGCAGCGGCCCCACCGCGAGCCCCACCCCGAGCGCCGCCCCGTAGAGCAGGATCGCCCCGGCCTGGCCGCCCGAAGCCGCACCGACGATCACCGACAGCGCCGTGGCGATGAAGAAGGCGTTTCCCAGGCCCCAGACGGCTCGCAGCGCGACCAGTTGCTCGATCGACCCCGCGGCGGCGCACAGCGCGGTGGCGACCACGATCAGCGTCAGTCCGGCGAGGACCGTGCGCTTCGCCCCGAAACGCGCGCTCATCGCCCCCGTCAACAGCATCGCGACGACCTGCACACCGAGGTACGACGAGAACAGCAGCGTGACCTGCGAGGGAGTGGCGTGCAGCCCCTCGGCGATGGACAGCAGGATCGGGTCCACCAGGCCGATCCCCATGAACGCGATCACGGCCGCGAAGGCGGTGATCCAGACCTGTTTGGGCTGGCCCTTCACCGCCTCCAGCAGGCTCGAGTGCCCCTTGCCGCTCACGATTCCTCCCATTTCGCCCGCTCCGCCGGATCCACGAGCTGCCGCAGTGCGGGCAGGGCGGCTTCGATCGCCGCGCGCTCCGCCGGGCCCATCGCGCTGAGCCGCTCACGCAGGAATTCCTCTCGCGCGAGCACCAGTTCCTCGATGTAGCGGCGCCCCGCCTCGGTCGCCTCGATCAGCACCGCCCGCCGGTCCTCCGGATCCATCCGGCGGGTGACCAGGCCGAGCCGGGTCAGCCTCCGGACGAGATCAGTCATGGAGGGCTGGCGCACCCCTTCGAGTTCGGCGAGCACGCTCATCCGCCGGGGCCCGTTGCGCACCAGCTCGCCGAGCACCGAACCCTGGGTCAGGGTGAGCTGATGCTGCGGGGTGAGCCGCCGAACCATGTAATAGAGGCGGAAGACGAGCGGGCGCAGCTCGTGCGCCAGCTCGGCGACGCCGGTGACGGCTCCTTCGACAGCTCCTTGACTCACTTAGCTATGCTAAGCAATATTAGTTAGCGTGTCGAAGTAATTCGGCTCACAGGTAGCGTCGGGGCATGGACGCGGTGGTTTTCGATCTCGACGGGGTACTGATCGACTCCGAACGGACCTGGGACGAGGTGCGGCGCGCGGTCGTCGCCGAACACGGCGGGACGTGGACCGCCGAGGCGACCAGGGCCATGCAGGGGATGAGCACCCCCGAATGGGCGCGCTACCTGGTCACCGAGCTCGGCGCGCACAGCGAGCCGGGGCGGATCGCCGAGCTCGTGATCGAGGGCATGGAGCGGCGCTACGCGGACGGGCCGCCCCTGCTGCCCGGAGCGCCCGAAACCGTCCAGGCGGTGGGGCGGCGTTTCCCGGTCGCGATCGCCAGCTCCTCACCACCGGTCCTGATCAAGGCCTTCCTCGACGCGACCGGCCTCACGGACGTGGTACCCGTGGCCGTGTCCAGCGAGCAGGTCGGCGCCGGGAAACCGGCCCCCGACGTCTACCTCAGGGCGACGGAACTCCTCGGCGTGCCCGCCGAAGCCTGCGCCGCCGTCGAAGACACCACCAACGGGCTGCGCGCGGCCCTTGCCGCGGGCATGACGGTGTACGCGGTGCCCAACCCGCACTTTCCGCCGGATCCGGCGGTACTCGCCGAGGTCCACCAGGTGCTCGGCGACATCCGGGAACTCCCCGGGAGGCTGTGAACCGGGGTATCGCCCCGGAAAACGAAACCGGCGCCCGCCGGCAGGCCCCCTCTGTGTCTGCCTGCCGGTGAGCGCCGGACGACCGGAAAGGTCAGCGTTCCAGATCTCCGCGGATGAAGGCCTCGACCGCGTCGCGAGCCTCGGAGTCGCTGTACTGCTCCGGCGGCGACTTCATGAAGTAGGACGAAGCCGACAGCAGCGGACCACCGATGCCGCGGTCCATCGCGATCTTCGCGGCGCGCACCGCGTCGATGATGATGCCCGCCGAGTTCGGCGAGTCCCACACCTCGAGCTTGTACTCCAGGTTCAGCGGCACGTCGCCGAAGGCGCGGCCCTCGAGCCGGACGTAGGCCCACTTGCGGTCGTCCAGCCACTGCACGTAGTCCGACGGGCCCACGTGCACGTTCGCCTTGCCGAGGTCGCGGTCGATCTGCGACGTCACGGCCTGGGTCTTGGACACCTTCTTGGACTCGAGCCGTTCGAGTTCCTTCATGTTCTTGAAGTCCATGTTGCCGCCCACGTTGAGCTGCATGGTGCGGTCGAGCTGGACGCCCCGGTCCTCGAACAGCTTCGCCAGCACGCGGTGCGTGATGGTCGCGCCGACCTGGGACTTGATGTCGTCGCCGACGATCGGCAGTCCGGCGTCGGTGAACTTCTGCGCCCACTCCGGGTTCGAAGCGATGAAGACCGGGATCGCGTTGACGAAGCCGAGTCCCGCGTCGATCGCGCACTGCGCGTAGAACTTCTGGGCCGCCTCGGATCCCACCGGCAGGTACGAAACCAGCACGTCGGCCCCGGACTCACGCAGCGCCGCGACCACGTCGACGGCCGGCTCGTCGGACTCCTCGATCGTTTCCTGGTAGAAGCGGCCGAGCCCGTCCAGCGTGTGCCCGCGCAGCACCGGCACGCCCAGCGGCGGCACGTCGGTGATCTTGATGGTGTTGTTCTCGCTGGCGAGGATGGCTTCCGACAGATCGCGGCCGACCTTCTTCGCGTCCACGTCGAACGCGGCCACGAACTCCACGTCACGCACGTGGTACGGCCCGAAACTGACGTGCATCAGCCCGGGCACCCGCGAGGCGGGGTCCGCGTCCCGGTAGTAGTGCACTCCTTGGACCAGCGATGCCGCGCAGTTGCCGACGCCAACGATGGCCACCTTTACGCGGCCGCTGTTGTCGCCCATGCCGGTTTCTCCTTCGCTCGTTGTCTTCATGGGTCAGTGCTGCTGCTCTCACGACGGCGGCCGCTAGCTCTGCAGACCGCGTTGTTCGGCTTGTTCGTGCGCGATCAACTCGTTCAGCCAGCGAACTTCCCGCTCGCTGCTCTCCAGGCCCAGCCGGTGCAGTTCGCGGGTGTAGCGGTCGATCTTCTCCTCGGCGCGCGCCAAGGCCGCCCGAAGGCCTTCCCGTCGTTCCTCGACGCGGCGGCGCCGACCTTCGAGGATGCGCATCCGGACATCGGCCGGCGTACGGGAAAAGAACGCCAGATGCACCCCGAAACCCTCGTCGTCCCAGGTCTGGGGGCCGGCGTCGCCGAGCAGCTCGGCGAAATGCTCCTTACCTTCGGCGGTGAGCTTGTACACGCGCCGAGCCCGCCGGACCCGCGTCCTGGCAGCGGATTTCGCGTACTCACCGACCTCATCGGCTTCCTCGACGATGAAGCCCGCCCACTGCAGCCGCCGCAAGGTCGGGTACAGGGAACCGTAAGAGAACGTGCGGAACATGCCGAGCGTGTCGTGCAGCCGCTTGCGCAGCACGTAGCCGTGCATCGGCGCCTCGTGCAACAGCCCGAGTATGGCGAACTCCAGCACGGTGCACCCCCTCTCGGGCAGCTGACCACTCCACACAGGGCAACCTAACGTCTCATTATATCGACTCGATACATCGAGTGGCGCAGCTAACGAAGCCCGGCGGCCGTCCGGTGGGTTACCACCACACCAACAACGGAAAAACGAAGCCCGATAAGCCGGTCGCGACCAAGATCACAGCCATGACGCGGCGGAACTCGCGGTGAATCCGTTCGCGGATACCCGCCGACCTGGCCGGACGCGCGGAACTTCACCCGAGAGTTACCAAACCGTCGGCGTGTCCCTCCCATGGCCGTTCGCGTTAGGCAGAACAGCCCATGGCGCGGGGTCGGCGGACACGTACTCTGTCAGCGTGCGAAACCAGCGACAGGTCGTGGACTACGCCTTGCAGCGCCGGGCGCTGCTGGCCGACGTCCGTGCCGGTCGCCTCGGCAAGAAGGACGTCTGCGACGCGGACCCGTACCTGCTCAGGGCGGCGAAGTTCCACGGCACCGCAAGCACCACCCCCTGCCCGGTGTGCCGCGAGGAAGCCGTCACGAACGTCTCCTGGGTGTTCGGGGACGAGCTGCGGCACATCTCCGGCTCGGCCCGCACCCAGGACGAACTCGACCGCATGGAGCAGCTGTTCGGTGAGTTCACCGTCCACGTGGTCGAGGTCTGCCGCAAATGCCGGTGGAACCACCTGGTGCTGTCATACGTCCTGGGCACGGGAACTCCGCACGGCCGTTCCAAGAGGACCGCCGGACAGTGACGGAGAACGCGGGCATGGACCCACTTGACGGCAGAACGGCGTACCCCGAACCGCCGGTCTGGGAGGCTCATTCGTGAACGACCAGTACAACCGCTCCTGGCCTGGCCAGGAGCCCGATGAACCCCGTCGTGCGCAATGGCCGGGTGC
>NZ_VJWX01000571.1 GCF_007713715.1 Amycolatopsis rhizosphaerae | reverse complement strand
GGCCGACGCCGTGGAAGCGGCCCGCACCGTCGGCGCGGCCGCCGGTGTCGAGCTGCGAGTGCGCGCCGCCGACCTGCTGCCCTGGCATCCCGGGCGCTGCGCCCAGATCATGGTGGGCGACTGGCCGGTGGGGCATGCGGGCGAGCTGCACCCGAAGGTGATCGAGGCGCTGGGCCTGCCCAAGCGGACCGTCGCCATGGAGCTCGACCTCGACGCCATCCCGCTGCCGGATGGACGGCCCGCACCCGCGGTCTCGCCGTTCCCCCCGGTGCTGCTGGACGTGGCGGTCGTGGTGGACGCCAAGGTTCCCGCCGCGGACCTGGCCGAGGCGATCGCCGCCGGTGCCGGGGAACTGCTGGAGGATGTCGCGCTGTTCGACGTCTACACCGGTGACCAGGTCGGTGCGGGTAAGCGGTCGCTGGCGTACAAGCTGCGCTTCCGGGCCCCGGATCGCACGCTCACGGTCGAAGAGGCCACCAAGGCTCGCGACGCGGCGGTCGCCGAGGCGGCGGCCCGGTTCGGCGCTGCCCTGCGCGGCTGAGCACTGTCCGAGTGGGCCTCTCCGCCGGCAGCGGAGGGGCCCATTCGTGTTTGTGTGTACGGCGAGCGGTCCGGGCCGGACCGTTCACCGCAGGTGTTTGAGCGCTTCGCGGACGGAGAGCGCCGAAAGACCGGGGTGATCGGCGACGAATCCGCGCACCCAGGCGGGGTCGGTTCTCGCGTACTGGCGCAACGCCCAGCCGATTCCCTTGCGCAGGAAGAAGTCCCGCTCGTCGATATTCGCTTCGATCGCGTGGGTCAGCAGGTCGAGATCGGTCTCCGTCTTCGCGTCGAGTTGGCAGATGACGGCCGTCCGCCGTCGCCACCGATCCGGATCGGTGACCCAGCGGTGCAGGACCGCCCCGACCGCTCGCGGCTCGGCCCGCAACAGGGGGCCGATGCGATGCACCGCGATATCGTCCACATAGTCCCACCAGGCACCGGTGACGATGAGCTCGTCGTACAGCGGGAGCAAGGCGGAATCCTGCCAGCGGGCATAGGGCCGGTACCCGGTCAGGTCGATGGCGATGTACCGCTCCTCGCGGAAAGCCGCTTCCCGCCACAGTTTTTCGACCGCGGCGACGAACGACCCCCGGTCCGGCAGGACGAATTCGGCGAACAGGTGCCGGGTGAGCCGGCTGCGGACGGGTTTGGGCACACCGCGAAAAGGCAGGGCGGACTTCATGTAGGCCTGCATCGCCGGCGCCTTCGCCTGGTCCCCGGACCGGGCCAGCGCGACCCTGGCCGCAGTCGCCAGCCGGTCCACGACATCCACCCGGTAAGCCTACCGGCAAGTTCCGACGAAGGTCGGGTGGCGGAAACCGCCGTGATCCGAGAGGTTGTTCGGCGACACTGCCCGATTCCTCGGAAAAGTGGGGGAAATGTCGACGAAAAGGATCAAAGTGAACAAACTCTGCTCGGCGGTCGCGGTGGCCGGCGTGCTCACGGCGGGCCTCGTGGCCGCGCCGTCTGCGAGCGCTTCCCCGGGCGGGGCGGAGTTCACGCCTGTGCCCATCGCCTGGGGGGACTGCTCTTCGTCCCGGCTCCAGAAGGCGGGCGCGCAGTGCGGTTATCTCGAGGTGCCGCTCGACTACGACAACCCGACGGGCGCCAAGATCTCGCTGGCGGTGTCCCGCGTGCAGCACACCACGCCCCAGTCCCAGGGCGTGATGCTGGTCAACCCCGGTGGTCCCGGCGGGTCCGGCCTCGGCCTTTCGGTCCTGGGCAGGGACGTGCCAGGCCACGCGGGCGACTCCTACGACTGGATCGGCTTCGATCCCCGCGGGGTCGGCGCCAGCAAGCCCTCGCTGTCCTGCGATCCCGGCTACTTCGGCTACAACCGGCCGAACTACGTGCCGTCGACGCCGCAGCTCGAACAGACCTGGCTCGCTCGTTCGAAGGGGTATGCGGGAGCCTGTGCGAAGAACGGCGCACTGCTGTCGCACATGAAGACGACCGACGTCGCGCGGGACATGGACTCGCTGCGGAAGGCGCTGGGTCAGCGGCAGATCAACTACTACGGCTTCTCCTACGGCACCTACCTCGGCCAGGTGTACGCCACGCTGTTCCCCGAACGGGTGAGGCGCATGGTGCTCGACAGCAACGTCGACCCGCGGAAGGTGTGGTATCAGGCCAATCTGGACCAGGACGTGGCCTTCGACCGCAACATCAAGATCTACTTCGACTGGATCGCCAAGTACGACGACGTCTACCACCTCGGTGGCACGGGCGCGGCCGTCGAGCAGCTGTGGTACTCGGAGCAGCGGAAGCTGAACCACCAACCGGCAGGTGGCGTGATCGGGCCCGACGAGTGGAGCGACATCTTCCTGCAGGCCGGCTACTACCGCTTCGGCTGGGAGGACCTGGCGAAGGCGTTCTCCGGCTGGGTCCACAACGGGGACTGGAAGACGCTGAAAGCGCTGTATGACGACACCAACAGCCCGGGCGACGACAACGGTTTCGCGGTCTACGCGGCCGTCCAGTGCACCGACGTGCAGTGGCCGGTCAGCTGGAACAAGTGGCGTGCGGACAACTGGCGCACCTACTTCCGGGCGCCCTTCGAAACCTGGGGCAACGCCTGGTACAACGCGCCGTGCCTGAACTGGCCCGCCGCCGCGGGCAAGCCGGTGGAGATCAACGGCGCCAAGGTGTCGAGCGCACTGCTGATCGACGAGGAACTGGACGCCGCCACCCCGTTCGAAGGCAGTCTCGAGGTGCGCAAGCGGTTCCCGAACTCGAGCCTGATCGCCGAGCCGGGCGGCACGACCCACGCCGATTCGCTTTCCGGTGACGCGTGCGTGGACGACCAGGTGGCCGACTACCTGGCCACGGGCAAGCTGCCGGCGCGCAAGCCGGGCAACGGCCCGGACACCACCTGCGCCCCTCTGCCGGATCCGGTCCCGGCGGGCGCGGGCCAGACCGCCACAGCCGCCAAGGCGGCCTCGGCGCAGCCGCTCGAACTGCGGCACGCGCTGGTGAGTGCGGTCAGCCGGCACTGACGCCGCGGGCCTCGCCGCCCCCGCCCGCGAGCCGGGGCGGCGAGGCCATCCCCTTCGGTATCTCCAGCGCCATCCCCAACGCCATCCCGACTGCCGTCCTCGAGAAGAGTCCCGCACTTCCACCTCCTGTGGCTTGTTGTAGCCGTGTTGTGGCCGACGGTAGCGGGAGACACCGACAATTCCGTTCCGTCCCCGTCCCGATGCGCTGGGTCACGAAAACTGTCGGGGGGTGTCGTTAGCGTGCGGGGCATGACCATCATCGAAGAGCACCGGACGACGATCCGGGCCGGCGAGAACACCTATTCCATCGAAGTCACCGCGCTGCCGGGCGGGGACCGCGCCGACCGCCTCATGGTGAGCATCGGTGGCACCGGGCCACAGGGCGAACCGGTCGCCGAAGGCCAGCTCGAAATCTCCGCGGGCGCCGCCGAGACGTTCGGCTCCCTGCTGTCGGAGACCCTGCGGCATCACGGCGCGCTCAGCGAGCCGAGGGCGCGAAGAGGCGGGCCGCGGGCCCTGCGGCGCGGCCGCCCGTGGACGACCGAGCTCGACGCCGAACTCGAGCGCCGCTGGCTCGCCGGGGAAACGGTGGAAGAGATCGCCGCGTACCTGGAGCGCACTCCCGGCGGGATCCGGGCCCGCCTGCCTCGGGTGGGCTGCGATCCGGAGCGGCCGGGCGAGTACCTGCCGGAACCTCCCAGCCGCCGATCGCCGGGCGGACCGCGCGAGGACCCGTGACGCTGCCGGGGCGCCAGTGGTGACGGTCCTCCACTAGACAGGGAAAGGAGCCGGTCAAGGGAGGATCGGGATGGCAGGACGTCGATCGGTGACCAGTGCCGCTGGGGCTGGCAGTGCGGCCGGGGCTGCCAGTGCGGCCGGGGCTGCCAGTGCGGCCGGGGCTGCCAGTGCGGCCGGGGTCGCGGGCATCCTCGCGGTCCTGGTGCTCGTCGCGTCCTGCCAGGGCAACACCGGTTCGGCCCCGCCCAGCTCCTCCCCGGCCGCCGCTCCGGCGCCGGGGACCGTGCCGGCATCGACGTCCGGTCCGGGGCAGGAGATCGGCGGCATCCCGCTGTACCAGCCCGCCGAGGTGGTCAGCAAGGCGGCGGGGTCCGCCGTGCTCCGCACGGGTGATCCGGTCGAGCGGGTCAAGGAGTTCTACGACCAGGCGATCGAGCAGGGCGGATGGCAGGTCGTGTCCAAGACCGAAGCCGGCGGCACGGCGGCCTACGTGGTCAAGAAGCAGGGGCAGGGAGCCTCCGTGTCCCTCTCGCCTGCCCCTGGTGACGGCCAGACACTGATCTCCATCAGCACCTATCCGTCGCCGTGAGGAGGTCGGGGCCAGCGGTGGGTCCTGGGC
>NZ_VJWX01000570.1 GCF_007713715.1 Amycolatopsis rhizosphaerae | reverse complement strand
CCCGCAACCCGCACTGACAACCGACGACCACACCTGGCTGACTCAGCGCGCTGCCGAACTGGTGGATACCTTCATGACCACCCGGTTCCCCCTGGGCGAAGGCCTCATCCACGCCGACGCCCACACGGAAAACCTCGTCCACGACCACGGCCACTGGCTCCTGATCGACTGGGACGGCACCTGCCTCGGGCCACGCGAGCTCGACCTGCTCACCGGCATCCCCGACCACTTCCACGAGCCGGCACGACTGCGCGAGCAGTTCCTCACCGGCTACGGCTACAACATCCTCGACTGGCCCGAATGGACCCTGCTCCGCGACATCACCGAACTCCACGCCCTCGGCGCCTACATCCGCCTCGCCCCCAGCAAACCGGCAGCAGCCGCAGAACTCGCACGCCGCATACGGTCCCTGCGAGCCGGCGACAGGTCAGTGCGCTGGCACGCGATTCCCTGACCAGGAACCCGGAGGTGCTTGACTAGCGAGCGCCAAGATCAGACACTGTGCGTGATCGAGGGGGGCGATCTTGGTGATGGATGGACCAGGCTTCCACGTCGACGTCGACAAGGTCGACGAAGCGGCTAGAGGTATTCACGACAGCGTTCAGGATCAGGACAATTTCGAGCTCCGTGGCTTGTGCGGCGATGCGGGGCTGTATGGGCATGCCCAGCTGCACGACGCGCTGATGGACTACTGCGTCAGCTGGAGCGATGGCCTCGATGTACTGACCGAGGATGCAGGCACGATCGGGAACGCGCTCTCGCGGGTCGCAGCGGCGTATCGAGCAGTGGACGAAGCCGCGGCGCGATCCTTGCCAGAGGACCCGGGTGTCAAGGCGGTCGAGGGTGGCTGGGCTCGGCGATACTCAGGACCCGCAGGCGTTGGTGCCAGGCAAGCCTGAAGCAGTCGAGGAGAACGCACGCGTCCTGTTCGCCCGCACCGACCGTGCGAACTGGGCCGGGGAGGGCCTGCTCGCGATCGACACGGGCGCTTGGCAAGGGCCGGCCGCGCGGGAGTTTCACGACAAGTTCAGCTACGAACCGCGCAAATGGTTCGCCGCGGCCGACGCCCTCGAATCCGGCGCCAGCGCCCTGGAGGACTACGCCGCCACACTCCGCTGGGCACAGTCCCAGGCGGTCGAGGCCATTCAGCTGTGGGACCGGGGTCAAACCGCAACCCAGCAGGCCAAGGCCCAGCACGACCTTGCTGCCGCGCAGGCAACCGCGCAGAACCAGCCTGCGCCGCCGTTCACCGACCCGGGAGAAGTCACTCGGCAGGCCGCCCGCGAGATGCTCGATCGCGCCCGTGCGCAGCTCAAGGACGCGGGAGACACCGCTGCGGGCATCCTGCGCGGAGAAGCGAAGACCGCACCCCAGGAGTCGAGCTGGCTCGACGACGTTGGCAACTTCCTCGGGAACGTGGGGGCACACATCGTCAATGACGTGGCGTCGTTCGGCAATGCGCTGCTGCATCACCCCGGAGACGTGGGCAGCGCGATCTTGGGTCTCGGGCTCACAGTTGCCAGTGCGGCAGGCGTGGCCGGTGGTGCCGCGCTGACCGCGACCGGGGAAGGTGCGGTCATCGGCGTGCCGGCGATGGGCGTCTCCGTGGCGGGAGCCGTGACCGGGGTCGGCATGATGACCGCGGCCATGGGCGACCTGGCCGCGCACGCCAGCGGGGACGACCGGGTTGAAGTGATCCAAACGAACGAGGGCTCGGCCAGTCCGGCGCCCGCCTCGCAGCCCACACCCGCTCGCGGCCTGTCCGACATGTTCAAAAACGGCCCGCCGAAAGCCTCGGACCTGGAACGGTACGCACAGGAACAGGGCTGGACCAGAACCCAGACACCCAACGGACCAGCCAAATACGTCGACGACAACGGCGTGGTCCGGATGACGGTCAAGCAAGGCAGCCCCCGAGCACCGGGTAGCGGCGACCCCCACGTCGAGCTGAGAAACGAATACGGACAACGAATCGACCCGGACGGAAACCCCGTGACCAGAAAGAGCACCGGAAACCACACCCCGATAGAATGGGACTGGTGACCGTGCAGAACTACAGCGATTTCGCCGACCTCGCCCACGTCTACCTCGAAGACAGCTTCGTTCTCGACATCACCGAGAACGCCGACTCGGTGTCCTTCTCGATCGAGGCAGTCCTGACCCGACAACACCCTTACTATCACACCGCCACACCAGGTGAGCAATACTGCTATGTCGACGCCGATTTGGTCATCGACGGAGCCACGGAAATTCGGTGGATCGAACGCATCAACCGCGCCTACACCGATGCCAGCGGAGAAACCGATCTGGGAAACATCGACAGCATGGTTTACAACAACGACCACTACGAAATAGCCGGGGACTGGGGCCAGGTACACATCTACACGACCCACACGCCACACCTCACCCTGAAGTAAGCCCCCAATCCGACGACCGATAGGTCAGTTCTTCCTCATCGTCCAAGCCCGCCGGTACGTGAACGCGGCTGGAGTGGTCGAAACGTGGAATACTTTTTCCCCGACAAGGTGGGCCGTTGGCCTTGCTGTCGTTGAGAATCCGTTACAGCCTCTGGCGGAGTGGCGCGCAGGGAACCGGCCGCAGGATAACGACGCCCGTTGGTGCCTGCACAACTTTCCAGTACTTTGGCTGCCCGGCGGGCCGAATCGGCCTGCCGTCGTTGCTGGGTCGACTCACGCCATGCTGCGATCTCGGCGATCAGGGCCGCCAGAGCCACCACTAGGACAGTGATCCCATCCCCTTCCCGGCCACGTCGCGACAGCACGCCCACCCGCGCCAGGCGTCGCGCCGCAGTACGCAACTCGGCGGCGATGGGGCCCCATCGAGCGGGCTGAACCCGCCAGGGAGTAGCGGCGGCACGCTCGTACTCCATCGCGGCGGTCCAGACCGGCGCCTCACGCCGTTCAAAGCGCAACTCGTTCCCGTCAATCCCCCGTGCCGCCGCCACCAGCAGGTCGTGGGTCGCGTGCGCGATGGCGTCCGCTTCCTCCGAAACCGCTTCCGACACAGCACTGAGCTGCTGGCGGGCATTGAGCACGGCTAACGCCCCGCAGGCACGTTTCGCAGCCAGGGTGGCTTCCTCGACTGCGGTGGTACGTTCGGCGCGGCCGGTCGAGGCGAACCGGTCACGTTCGTCGCGCGGCAACGAGGGCGGTGGTGCGGACGCGCTGGCCCAGCGCGCGAGCAATTTCGGCGCGGAGAGGTCGCGGGCGAGTTGGCTGCCCCGAAACCAGACACGCCTATCGGTGGATTTGGTACCGATGTCGCCGAACAGCGCCACACGGTAGCCAGTGAACAGGCCTTCCGCGCCCCAGCGCGGCTCGACCTGAACCGGCTCTCGCTCCAACAGCTCAAGAAACTCATCGACGCTGCTGGCGCGGGTAGCAGCCACACGAACGATGTCGCGCAACAACTCCCGACTGCTCCTTTGCCGACCCAGGCGCGTGGCCTTCTCGGTCTCGGCTCGCTTCGGGCGCAACGGCGCGGTCCGGTTCACCGACGAAGTCGGGGTCAAGCCGAGTCGCCGCTCGACGTCCTTGCACCACTCACGCCACCGAGGCCAGTCCCGATACGTGTCGGCGATCCGCCCGTCGCCGCGCACGAGGTTCACCGCCAGGTGGACGTGGTCGTTGCCCTCCGGGCTGGGCCCGTGGTGCACCGCGACCCACCGGCACCCTCCCCGGCCATCCTCGTCTGGCCCAAACCCCATTCGGCCGATCGCGTCCTCCACCAGCTGCCGCCACACCGCGTCACCCAGCGCCCCGTCCTGCGGGGGCACGGACATAACCACGTGGTAGACGTGTCCACCCGGAACAGTCACCTCGTGTCCGGTCATGGCCGAATCCACCTCGCGACCCAAACGAGCGAGCCAGCCATGGACCCGCTCAGTGAAGACCCCGCCTGGCAGCCAGTCGGGGTCCCACGCCGCCACCAAGTGCGGATCCCGGTGCTCGTTCGCCCGGCCAGGCCCGAACAGGTAGCGCAGCAGCCCGTAGGTGTTGCGGCCGCACTTCCCGCTCTCCGGCGCCTTCGCGATCACGGTTCCTCCGAGCGTGACCGGTCAGGGTCGATCGCGGCAAGTACACGGCCGAGTTCCTCCAGAACCCGAGACAGATACCCGAGGGCAGCAGCCAGCCCGTCCGGCGTGTGCCCTGTCGCGTTGGCCACCATCGCCATCTGATTCAGGTTGACCCCGATCCGGGTCAGCCGGGTCTCGACCACATCAAGACGCTCGACCCACCACCGTTGCTGCCGCAGGCTCCAGCCGCCAGGTGAATCGCGCAGCGCCGACTCGATGAGGTAGCGGGGCACTGTCAGCCCAGCGGTACCAGCAGCTGTACAGAGGCGCTCATACGTCTCATGCGTGGTCCGAAGGTTGATC
>NZ_VJWX01000056.1 GCF_007713715.1 Amycolatopsis rhizosphaerae | reverse complement strand
GCCGAGGCAGCGGTCACGGCGGCCCGGGTCCTCCGGCCACACCACGTCGAGGCTGTCCTTCCACACCGGCTCGGGCGTGCCCCGCAACACGTCCAGGAGCAGCCCGCGGATCTGCCGGTCGGTCCCGGCGTAGCGCTGGGTCGCCTTGACCGGCCCGGTGTAGGCGGGACGGCCCGCCCGCTGCCAGGCGCAGCGGTCGTAGACCGGGCAGTCGGCACAGCGGGGTGCTCGGGCGGTGCACACGAGCGCGCCCAGTTCCATCAGCGCCGCGGAGAAGCGGGCGGCCTCGGCCTCGGCGGCCGGGAGCATCGCCTCGACGTCGGCGAGATCGCGGGTGGTCGAGGGCGGCCCCGCCTCGGCTTCCCCGTGCACTGCCCGCGCGACGACCCGGCGCACGTTGGTGTCCACGACCGGGGCCCGTTTCGCGTAGGCGAAGGCCGCGACGGCCCGCGCGGTGTAGGCGCCGATCCCCGGCAGGGTCAGCAGTGTGTCCACGTCGGCGGGCACGACGTCGCCGTGCTCGGTGGCGATCACCGTGGCCGCCGCGTGCAGGCGCAGGGCCCGGCGCGGGTAGCCGAGCTTGCCCCAGGCCCGCAGCACCTCGCCCTGGCTGCTCGCGGCGAGCGCGGAGGGCACCGGCCACCGGTCGAGCCACTCACGCCAGATCGGTTCCACCCGCGCGACCGGGGTCTGCTGCAGCATGATCTCGCTGACCAGTACGCCCCAGCCGGTGCAGTCGGCGCGGCGCCACGGCAGGTCCCGGCGGGCCCGGCCGAACCAGTCGATCATGATCTCGGCGTCGATAGCCACCCGGACAGGGTAGTAAGCCGGGTATCGCGCGAGATTTCAGCGGTCGGCGTCATCGCGGCGAGGGGGACGCGAGTCGCGCTGCCGCCCGCATCAGGGCGTCCTTCGGGGTTTCCGCGTCCGCCGGTTTGTCCGCGTGCATCATGCGCGCCATCTGGGGGACCGCGTACCACCAGCCGGCCAGTGCCAGCGTGAGGAAGGCCAGGTCCGCCGCGGGAAGCTCGTCGCTGATCAGTCCGGCCCGCTGCGCGGTGGCGAACGCGTCGACCTTGGTTTGGTAGTAGTGGGTGCGGGTCGCCTCGTCGGGCACTTCCGGCAGGTCGGCGAGGCCCTCCCACAGCAGCAGACGGGTCAGTTCGGGGTGTGCGGCGTGGTAGTCGTAGACCGCTCCGGCGTATTCGGCGACGGCCTCGGGGCCGTCGAGGTGGTCCAGCGGGACAGCCGCGGCGACCTTGTTGAGTTCGTCCGCGAGGACCGTGGCGAAGAGCCGGGTCTTGTCACCGAAGTAGTTGTACAGACGCTCCTTGTTGACACCGGCGCGGCGCGCGATGCGCTCCATCGTCGTGCCGCCGAGGCCGAAGCCGGCGAACTCGGCGACGGCGGCCTCCTTGAGCTTTCGCTTGGTCTCCTCGGTGTTCCACGCCATGGCGTCGAGCATATCCAACGGATGCGTTGCAATTGTTCGCAGGTGTGACTACGCTCGATTCCAACGATCGCGTTGGAAAGAGGAATCACATGCCGGCCCCATCGGTCATCGCACCCAGTCCCCTCCGTCGCCAGGGCCCGAGGCGGGCGGCGGTGCCCGTGCTGGTCACCGCCGCGCTGGCGGTGTTGATCCAGCTGTACGTCTCGATCCCGCTACAGGGACCCGTCGCCGCCGAACTCGGCTCCGGCGGGGTCACCGGGGCGCTGGCGGCGGGTTACTCGCTGTGCTACGCGCTCGGCTTCCTGGTCTACGGGCCGCTGTCCGATCACGTCGGCCGGCGTCGCGTGCTCGTCCTCGGCCTGGTAGCGCTGACGGTGGCGACACTGGGCGTGGGTTTCGCACCGTCGATGTCGGTGTTGGGCCTGCTGCGAGCGGTGCAGGGGGCTGCCGCGGCTACCTTCGCTCCGACAGCCCTTGCCTACCTCGGTGAATCGCTGCCGCCCCGGCGCCGTGCCGCCGCGTTCGGCGCGATGTCGGTCGCCTTCCTGACCGCCGGGATCATCGGCCAGATCGCGGCCACGGCCGTCGCGGCGATCGCGGGCTGGCGGTGGGTCTTCTTCCTCGGCTCGATCGTCCTCGCCGCCCTGACCGCCGCGGTGATCAGCGTCGTCGACGAGCCCGACCTCGATCGACCGCGCCAGCCGCTCCTCGGCCGGTACGCCGGTCTGATCCGCTTCGCTCTCCGGCCGAACTCCCTGCTCCTCGCGCTGGGGCACCTGATGGTGCTGGGCGGCTTCGTCGGCCTGTACACCCTGCTCGGGCCGCATCTGGCCGGTCAGGGTCTCAGCACGACCCAGATCACCCTCGTCCGCGCGGCCGGCCTCCCCGCCATGTTCTGCTCGCTGGCCGCGGGGCCGCTCGCCGCCCGCTTCGGCATCGCCCGGTCGGCCATCCTCGGCTTCCTGATCGCGTCTGCCGGCCTTGCCGCCGGTGCCGCGCTCTCGGCAAGCGTCGTCGGTTCGGCGGCCGCCAGCGTCGTTTTCGTTGGCGGAGTGGGGATCCTCGTGCCGACGATGATCACCTTGTGGGGCGAGGCCACTCAGCCCGCGCGGGGCGTCGGGATGGCCCTCAACGGCTTCGTTCTCTTCCTCGGCGCCAGCCTGGGCCCGTACGCCACAGCCCTGCCGGGCGGCTACGCCGGATCGCTGGCCGTGCTCGCCGCGCTGTACCTGGTCGCCGGGCTCCTCGTTCAGTTCGCGGCGCGGCTTTCCCGGCCGCGGCGTTGACCAGCCCGAGTCCTGTGAAGGGGCCCTTCACGGTCGATACGACTGTGAAGGGCCCCTTCACGGCAGCCTTCGACCGGGATCCGCGCTACTCGACCTCGGTGAGGGCGCCGGTTTTGACGTCGTACACGAAGCCGCGGACGTTCTCGGTGTGTTCGAGGAAGGCGCTGCGTTTCACCCGCTGGACAGAGGTCCGCACGCTGTCCTCGACCTCACGGAAGGCCTCGACCGCCCAGGTGGGCCGCAGTCCGGTCGCCTCTTCGAGTTCGTCCTTGAAGTCGTCCTCGGTCACCAGCGACAGGCCGCAGTTGGTGTGCTGGACGATCAGCACCTCGCGCGTGCCGAGCTTGCGCTGGGACAGTGCGAGCGAGCGGATCGTGTCCTCAGTGACGACCCCGCCGGCGTTGCGCAGGATGTGCGCCTCGCCCTGGATGAGGCCGAAGATCTCGAACACCCGGATCCGGGCGTCCATACAGGTCAGGATTGTCACGTGCAATGAGGGATTGGGAGACGACCGGTCGCCCGGCAGCGTGTCTTCACCCTCTTGGTAGCGCTTCAACAGCACGTCGATCGCGGTCATGCGGCCCCTCCGGCGTTTCTGTTAGGTCACCCTATTTGACCCGCTGTTACGCGGCGGGGCAATCCCCAGGGGCGAACGTCACGGTCCGAACCAGTGCTCTTCCATGGTGCGGGGTGGAGCGGAGGTGGTGCCGATCCGCAGTTCCGTCTCCAGGGTGATGATGCGGGGTTGCGTGTGATCGGCGGAGGCGAGCAGCAACTTGCCCGCCGCGCGCCCCTTCTCCAGCACCGGCTGGCGCACCGTGGTCAGCCCGACGCGCTCGGCGTCGGCGATGCCGTCGAAACCGGTGATGGTCAGGTCCGCCGGTACGCGGAGGCCGCGCCGGTCCGCCTCGGCGAGCGCGCCGAGCGCGAGGATGTCCGAGGTGCAGATCAGGGCGGTGACCTGCGGGTATGCGGTGAGCAGCTGGCGGGCGGCGGAGGCGCCGTCGTCCACCGTGTGGTCGAACCGTTCGACCACGGGCACGCTCGCCCAGTCCACCCCGGCCTTGTCGAAGGCCTTCGCGAGCGCGTCGAGGCGGGTCCGCTGGACGTGGAAGTGTGCGCTGCGCTGACGCTCCAGCGAGACGAAATCGTCGCTGCGGTCGCGCCCCAGCCGCATGCACAGCACGCCGACCTGGCGATGGCCGAGACCCACCAGGTGCTCGGCGAGTTCGGTGATCGCGGCGGCGTCGTCCGGGCCGACCCGGTCCACCCCTTCGACCTGCGGCTGGTCGATGATCACGGTCGGCACCGGGCGGGCCAGCACGGCGGCCAGGTGCGGATCGTCGTCGGGGACCGAGTACACGACGAAGCCGTCCACCCCGGCGCGGTGGACCGCGGCGACGTCGTCGCGGCCGGGGCTCGCGGGGACGAGGTGGAGCCCGACCCCGGCGTCCTCGCAGGCGAGGGCGAGCCCTTCGAGCACGCCGATGGCGGCGGGGTCGCGGAACGCGTAGGAAAGGTTCTCGGTGAGCAGCAGCCCGACCGCGCCCGCCTTGCGGGTGCGGAGCGAGCGGGCCACCGGGTCCGGTCCCGGGTAGCCGAGCCGGCGTGCCGTCTCCAGCACGCGCCGCCGGAGTTCGGGTGAGAGCTGATCGGGCCGGTTGTAGGCGTTGGACACGGTGGTCCTGGACACACCGAGTTCCGCGGCGAGCGACGCCAACGTCGCCTGCCGCCTCATGCGGATAGGACGCCCCATAGGGGAACCGTAACGGTTCAGAACGGAATCCAGAAGTCGGCAGATCGCCGGGGAGCGTCTTCACGCGCGCAACCGGATGTTCAGTGCCGCTTAACCCGTCCCGGCAAGATCATCACCCGATGGCGTAAGCTGAACTCGAAAACCGTTTCCAATAACTACGGACAGTGCTTCTACCTGCCACGATCGGGAGAAAACGTGCCCAGATTTCGTCGCTTCCCCCGCCTGTTCGCGGTGACGGCCACCGCCGCCACCGTCTCCTTCGCGCTCGCCGCATGTGGCGGTGGTAACACCGGGGGTGACACCGGCGGCAAGATCGGCGCCGTGGCCTCCACGGACGTGTGGGGCAGCGTGCTCGCCGCCGTCGGCGGGGATCAGGTGCAGGTGACCTCGATCATCCACGACCCGGCCGCCGACCCGCACTCCTACGAGACCACCCCCCAGGACGCCATCGCCGCACAGAAGGCGCAGCTCACCCTGAGCAACGGTGGCGGGTACGACGACTTCTTCACCAAGCTCGCCGACATGGCTTCCGGAGCGCGCAAGCTCGTCGCCTACGACATCGCCGCCACCGGCGACGAGAACGAACACGTCTGGTACGACCTGCCGGGCGTGGAGAAGGTCGCCGACCAGGTGGCCGACCAGCTCGGCAAGTTGCGTCCGGCCGCGGCCGCGACCTTCACCGCCAACGCGGAGGCGTTCAAGGCCAAGGTCGGCCGGCTCGCGAACACCGTCGGCCAGGTAGGGGCCGCCCATCCGGGCACCAAGGTCATCGCCACCGAACCCATCGCGCACTACCTCCTCGAGGCCGCGAAGGTCACCGATGTGACGCCCCCCGAGTTTTCCAGGGCCGTCGAGCAGGAAAGCGACGTCCCACCGGCGGCCTACGCCGAGGTGAACGCGCTCGTCTCCGGCAAACAGGTCAAGGCCGTGGTGAACAACGCGCAGACGGCGAGCCCGGTGACCAAGGCACTGGTGGACAACGCGAAGAAGGCGGGCCTGTCCGTGGTCGACGTGACCGAGACGCTGCCCGCCGGGACCACGGACTACATTGCGTGGATGACCGGCCAGGTCACGGCATTGGCGGGAGCGCTGAACTCTTGAAACCGGCTGTCGAAATCTCTCGGGCGAGCCTCGCGTTCGGTTCGCGCACCCTCTGGTCCGGGCTCGACCTGACTGTCGAGCCCGGGGAGTTCGTCGCGATCCTCGGTCCCAACGGTTCCGGCAAGACGAGTCTGCTCAAGGTCCTGCTGGGCCTGCAGAAACTGTCCTCGGGCAGCTGGCGGATCAACAGCGACCGCCCGGTCGGCTACATCCCGCAGCAGCGCGCCATGCAGGAGGCGCTGACCCTGCGCGGGATCGACCTGGTCGGCCTCGGCCTGGACGGGCACCGGTGGGGTGTCGGCCTGCGGGGGATGGCGGAGCGGCGCAGGCGGGTGGCCGAGGCGATCTCCTCGGTCGGCGCCGAGCGGTACGCGAAGTCGCCGGTCGGCAGGCTTTCCGGCGGGGAGCAGCAGCGGCTGCGCGTGGCACAGGCCCTCGTCGGAGCGCCCGATGTGCTCTTGTGCGACGAGCCGCTGCTTTCCCTCGACCTCGGACACCAGCGCGCGGTCAGTGAGCTCATCGACCGGCGCCGACGCGAGGCGGGCACCGCGGTGCTGTTCGTGACCCACGAGATCAACCCGATCCTGTCCTTTGTGGACCGGATCGTGTACCTGGTGGACGGCCGGTTCCGGATCGGCACCCCGGACGAGGTGATGACCTCCCAGACGCTGTCCGAGCTCTACCGGAGCAGGGTGGAAGTCATCCGGGTCGGCGGCCAGATCCACGTCGCCGGCGCGCAGAGCGCGTTGTGCGAGGACGAGCCCCACCACATCGACGAGCGGGTGTCGTGATGGACAGGATGTTCGACTTCGGGCTCACCGCCCAGCTGCTCGCCCAGCCCTTCGTGCTGACCGCACTGCTCGCGGCCGGGGTGCTCGGGCTCCTCGCGGGCATGCTCGGCCCGCTCATCGTGACCCGCCGGATGTCCTTCGCCGTGCACGGCACCGCCGAACTCGCCTTCACCGGCGCGGCCGGGGCCCTGCTGCTCGGCGTGGGCATCGAGTACGGCGCGCTGGCCGGGGCGGTGCTCGCCGCACTGCTGCTCGGTCTGCTCGGCGGGCGCGAGTCCGAGCGCGATTCGGTGATCGGCGCGATCCTGTCCTTCGGGCTGGGCCTCGGCGTGCTGCTGCTGTGGTTCTACCCCGGCCGCGCGGCCAACAAGTTCGGCATCCTGGTCGGTCAGATCGTCTCCATCGAACCGACCAACGTGCTGGTGCTGGTCTGCGCCGCGGTGGCCGTGCTGCTGGTACTGGCGCTGATCTACCGCCCGCTGCTGTTCGCCAGCGTGGACCCGCACGTCGCCGCCGCCCGCGGCGTGCCTGCCCGGACCCTGTCCGTGGTGTTCGCGGTGCTGGTGGGGGTGGCCACCGCGCTCGGCGTCCAGATCGTCGGGGCGCTGCTGGTGGTCGCGCTGATGGTCACGCCGGCCGCCGCGGCCACGAGGATCACCGCCAGCCCGTGGCTGGCCACGCTGCTCACCGTGGTGTTCGCCGAGACCGCCGCACTGGGCGGGATCATCCTGTCGCTGGCTCCCGGCGCGCCGGTGAGCGCGTTCGTCACCGCGATCTCGTTCACCATCTACCTGGTCTGCCGGCTGATCGCCTACCTGCGGGACCGCGCGGGGAAGGTGACCGCCGCCGAGCCCGCGGCCACGGCACCGGTGCCGTGAGGGGACCCCTCACGGCACCCGGCGGGCCCTCGCGCGGCTTCTAGTGCAGCATGAGCAGGACCTGGAGTTCGCCCACCACGAAACCGATCACCCCGCCGACCGCGATGAGCTTCCACTCCTCCTGGCGGAAGGCCGGACGCAGCAGGCCCTCGTACTCCTGCGGGGTGAGGGCGAGCATGCGCTGCTCGACCATGTTGGCCACGTCCATCGCCGCGGTGAGGTAGCCCTCGGCGTGCCGCACCGTGTCCGGCAGGGCCTCCAGCGCCCTCGTCGCCGCCCGCTCCTTCATCTCGCGAAGCCGTGCCGCGCCGATGGTCGCACTCACCAGGCGGCCCGACTGCTCGTCCACCGCCGCCGACACGATGCGCCGCACCATGGCCACCAACCGGTCCGAGCGGGGCCCGCGCAGCACCGCGTCGAGCAGGTTCGGCAGGGTGAGCACCTCGTGCGCGATCAGCTCGCCGTACTGCCGGGCCACTTCGGCCCGCCGCCGCTGGAACTTGCCGTGCAGGGTCAGAAACGGCAGCAGCCGCACGGGTTCCCGCGGTACGAAGATCAGCTTGATGGCGAGCCAGTCGGTCAGCAACCCGATACAGCCGCCGAAGGCGGGCAGCACCCACGGATTCTTCGTCAGCGCCCACACCACGGCCTGGACCACGCCGAGGCCGAAGCCGAAGTAGATGCCGCAGCGCGCGATGAAGGCCATCTCCGGGCGGGTCGTCTCGCGGATCAGCCGGACCAGCAGCGCCTTGTCGCGCGTGAGGTCCTGCACGATCATGTGCTTGACGTCGAGCACCTCGTCGACGTTCTCCCGCAGTTCGGACATCAGTTCGCGCACGAGCCGGGGCGCCGCGGCCTGCACCTGTTTGATCACCAGCGCCTGCGCCATCGGCGGCAGCGACTCCCAGATCCGGGGCTGGTACTCGGCGAGCACATCCCGCGCGATGTCGTCGATCGCCCGCAGCAGCGGTTGCTCGATCTCGCGGGTCAGCCGGGCCGGGTCGATCCTGGCGAAGATCTCCCGCAGGTCGAGCAGATTCGAGGTGAGCAGGTCGGTGGCGATCGCCGCCATCCGGCCGCCGTGCCTGGGCACCACGCCCTGCCAGCCGAGGAAGGTACGCGGGATGCCGAGGAACTCCAGCGGCCGGAACATCATCTCGATCGCGACCCGCTTGGTGAGATAACCGATCAGGGCAGCGACGAACGGGATCGCGGCGTACAGCGGCCAGTGCTCGGCGAAGTCGGCCAGGACGCTCCCCACCCCGGTCTCCTTCCCCGCAGTCCTCCCGGAAGGTTAATGCAGCATCAGCAATACCTGAAGTTCCCCCACCAGTCCGCCGATCACGGCGCCGACCGCGATGAGCTTCCATTCGTCCTGGCGGAAAGCGGGGCGCAGCAGCCCCTCGAACTCGATCGGCGTGAGCTGCCGCATCCGGTCGACGATCGTGTTGCGCACGTCGAGCGCGTTGACCGCGTAGTCTTCGGCGTGCCGGACGGTGTCGTGGACCCGTTCCACCGCCTTCGCGGCCGCGACCTGCTTCATCTCCTGGAACCGGCGCGAACCGACCGCGAACACCACAAGCGGTTTGACCAGACCGGCCTGTTCGTCGATGGTGCGCCGCACTTCGCGGGTGATCAGCTGGAACAACCGGTCGGACTTCGGGCCCCGCAGCACCGCTTCGAGCAGGTTCGGCACGGTGATGATCTCGTTCGCGATCATCTCGCCGTAGTCGGCGGCCACCTGGTCGCGACGCTTCTGGAACACGCCCTGCCAGGTGTAGAGGCCGAAGAACCGGCGGGGCTCACGGGGCAGGAAGATCATCTTGAGGGCCAGCCAGTCGGTCAGCCAGCCGATGCCGAGGCCGAACAGGGGCAGCACGACCGGCGATTTGGTCAGGGCCCACACGGCGAGTTGCACGAGCCCGAGCGTGAACCCGAACACCAGCCCGGAGCGGGCGATGAAGCGCATTTCGGGCCGCGAGATGTTGCGGATCAGCCGGTTCAGCAGCGCCTTGTCGCGCACCAGGTTGGTGACCACCATGTGCTTGAGGTCGAGCACGCTGTCGATGTCGTACGCGATCTCGCGCATGATCTTGGTGATGAGCTTGGGCGCATCGGCCCGCACGCGCTTGAGTAGCAGTTCGCGGGCACGCGCGGGCATTCCCTCCCACAACCCCGGCCGGTACTGCTCGAAGACTTCACGAGTGACGTCCTCGACGACCCGCAGCATCGGTTCCTCGATCTCCTTGGCCACCTGCGCCGGATCGAGTCGGGAGAAGATCTCCCGTGGTTCCACCAAATTGTTGATCAGCATCTCGGTCGCGGTGGTCGCCATCCGCTCGGCGTTGGCGGGCAGTACCCCCTGCCAACCCAGGAATGGCCGGATCCCGACGAATTCGATCGGCCGGAACATCATCTCGATGGCGACGCGCTTGGTCACGTAGCCGATCAGCGCCGCGACGAGGGGCATGCTGGCGTAGACCGGCCAATGCGTGCCCAGGTCGGCGACGACCCGCTGCCAGTTCACCCTCCACCTCCGCGACTCCCGGGGAGGACGTTATCCCAGCCGCGGGCCGGTTCCGAAGTGCCGTCGCGGAAGGTGCGGTGGGGAAGCTTCACCGGCTGTTCGCGCGGAGTTGACCCGATGATCGCCCGCTGATCCGTTGCGGAGGCCGGTCGATTACAATCAGCCGTCCACCAAGCGTAAAGAGTCTGGATGGCGGTATGGAAACCGGCGTCCGGACGCACTAAGGTCGCCGCATGCCTCCTGCCCAATCTCCCACTCAACCCACCGATCCCCAGGCCGGTAGCGCCAGCTTCCCCCTCGTTTTCCGTGGCTACGACCGGGCTCCGGTCGATGAGCGCCTCAACCAGCTCGCCGCGGAGATGAAGGAACTCTCCCAGGCCCGGGACGACGCCGTCTCCTCCGTCTCCGAGCTGACCAAGGCGCTCAGCTACGCGCAGCAGGAGCTGACGGAGACGAAGGCCGCCCTTTCGCGGATGGCCAGCGACCCGTCGAGCGCCACCACGATGACCGAACGCGTGCGCAGCATGATGGCGCTCGCCGAGGAAGAAATCGCCGAGCTGCGGGAGCAGGCCGAACGGCAGGCCGCGGAGATCCGCGCCGGGGCTGACAAGTACGACCTCGACACGCGCAAGGCCACCGACCTGTGGGTCGCCGACCGCGAGGCCGAGATCGCGCAGCGCCGCGAGGCCCTGGAGGCCGAGTACCAGGGGCTGACCGAGAAGCTCCGCGCCGAGCACGAAGACCTGATGAACAGCGCCAGGGCGGAGATCGAGCGCCTCAACGCCGCCGCGCAGGCCGAGCGGGACCGCCTCGACGCCGAGTCGAACGAGCGCCGCGCCGAGGACGAGCGCGAAGCCGAGGCCGAGCTGGCGAAGAAGATCGCCGCCGCCGAGGAAGCGCTCGACCACAAGGTGCGGACGACCGAGGAGGAGCTGGCGAGCAAGGTCGCCACGACCGAGGAGGCGCTGGCGAACAAGGTCGCCACCACCGAGGACGAACTGCTCACCAAGGTGCGCACCACCGAGGAAGCGCTCGCGAACAAGGTCAGCACGACCGAGGAGCAGTTGGCGAACAAGGTCACCAACACCGAGGAAGCGCTGGCCACCAAGGTTCGCACCACGGAGGAAGAGCTGGCGAACAAGGTCGCCCGCACCGAGGAGGAACTGGCCAACAAGGTCCGTACCACCGAGGAAGAGCTGGCGAACAAGGTCGTCACCACCGAGGAGCGGCTGGCCAGGCAGACCTCCGAAGCCGAAGAGCGCGCCGCCGTCCTGGTCGCCGACGCCGAGCGTCAGCTCACCGAGGCGGAGACGAACCGTACCCAGGCGGCCGAGTACAAGGCGGAGGTCACCGCGCGGCTCACGGCCACCAACGAGGTGCTCCAGGAAGCGTTGAAGCGGCTGATCCCGGCCGACGACGACAGCAAGGTCCCGGCCTGATCGTCGGCCGATCCGGCCTGCAGCACACTGATTTCGCCGTTCCGCCAGTGTCCTCCTCCGCTCTCCGGAGGGGGACACTGGCATTTGGGGCGATCGCGTGCCTCGCCGCGCGTGTGGCCGCTAGGTTCTCCGAGTGACCGAGACCGACCGCACGAGCGAAACCGGCCGCACCGAAGCGTTCAGCGACGGCGTGTTCGCCATCGCCATCACGCTGCTCGTACTGGAACTCAAGGTGCCCACCGTGCATGACGGCCAGTCGCTGTGGGCCGCACTGGGCGCGCAGTGGCCGTCGTACGCCGCCTACGTGGTGAGTTTCCTGGTCATCGGCATCATGTGGGCCAACCACCACACGTTGTTCTCCTTCATCGCCCGGGTCGACCGGCTGCTGATGTTCCTCAACCTGATCCTGTTGCTGGTACTGGCCGCGCTGCCCTGGCCCACCGCGCTGATGGCCGAATACCTGAACGAAGGCGGCGAAGCCTCGCATGTGGCCGCCGTGGTCTACAGCGGTTTCATGGTGGCGCAGGCCTTGGCGTTCCAGGCGTTCTGGTGGCATGCGACCCGCACCGGTCGTCTCCTGCACGAGCACTACGACCACGAACTGGTCAAGCGCACCAGATCCCGTTTCGCACTCGGATCCCTCGCGTATCCGGTGACGGTCGGGCTCGCCTTCGTCTCGGCGCCGCTGACGCTGGCCGTGCACGGTCTGCTCGCCCTCTACTACGCGTTCAACCAGTTACGTGTGCCGAAAACACAGGGATGATCCGTCCGCGGCCGGGCCGATAAGACGACAAGACGCCATGGCGCCTTTTGCCTGATCGTCTCGTTCCGGCGTGCGAAACCTTCCCGTAATCCCCGCTCGGCCCCGGGTTTCCGTAAACTTCGCCATGAATTCCCGTGCTGGCCGCACTGATTCTGTAACAGAGCGGTCCAAAACGGACAAAAGTTACGCCCGAAATCGGGGATCGGAGCGTTTGATGGTGAATCACATGCAATCGACGGGTGTGGACTCGGCGAAACCGAAGCTGCACAGGTCCGTCGGCTTCTACGGGTTGATGTTCGTTTCGCTCGGTTCGATCATCGGGTCGGGCTGGCTGCTGGGCGCCCTGACCGCGGCGAAGGTGGCCGGCCCGGCCTCGCTGGTCTCGTGGGTGCTGGCCGCGGTGATACTGGCGGCGCTGGCGCTGATCCACGCGGAACTGGGTGCGGCCTATCCGGTGGCCGGGGGCACCGCCCGGTTCCCGGCGCTCGCGTTCGGGGTGCTGGCGGGTTTCACCGGCGGCTGGGTGGCCTGGTTGCAGGCTGTGGCGATCGCGCCGATCGAGGTCGAGGCGAGTCTGGCCTATCTGGACAACATCGCCTGGGTGCGCGAGCACCTGAACCTGTTGCACGCGGACGGCACGCTGACGGTGAGCGGGTTCGCGTGGGCGAGCCTGCTGATGGCGCTGTTCACCGTGGTCAACATCGTCGGCGTGAAACTGCTTTCCGAGAGCAATTCGGTGACGGTGATCTGGAAGGCGCTGGTTCCGTTGGTCACCGTGGCCGTGCTGCTGTCATTGCGGTTCCACTCGGGTAACTTCACCGCCGGTGGCGGGTTCGCTCCCGCCGGTGCGCACGGCATCTTCGCCGCGTTGCCGCTCGGAGTGGTGTTCGCGTTGCAGGGCTTCGAGCAGGCGGTGCAGATGGGTGGCGAGGCCCGCAACCCGCAGCGGGACGTTTCGCGGGCGGTGATCACCGCGATGATCATCGGCACCGTGATCTACCTGCTGCTGGAGGTCGCGTTCATCGGCTCGCTGGATCCCGCCGCGCTGCTGAAGGGGTGGAGCAACCCCATCGAAAAGGGCGCCTTCGGCCCCTACGCCACTCTGGCCGCACTCGCCGGCGCCGGTTGGCTTTCCTATGTCCTTTACGCGGATGCGTTCGTTTCGCCCGCCGGGACCGGCCTGGTGTACGTGGGGACGTCGTCCCGGTTGTCCTACGCGCTGGGGCGGGAAAACATGCTTCCGCGCGGACTGGGGAAGCTCACGGTGCGCGGCGTTCCACTGTGGTCGATCCTGCTCTCGTTCGTGGTGGGGGAGATCGCGTTCCTGCCGTTCCCGAACTGGAAGTCACTGGTCGAGGTGGTGACCTCGGCGACCGCCATCATGTACGCGTTCGCGCCCGTTTCCCTGGCGGCACTGCGCAAGCGTGACCCGGGGCGTCCGCGCCCGTACCGCCTGCCGGCGCCGAAGGTGCTGGCCCCGGCGGGCTTCGCGGCCGCCAACCTGGTCATCTACTGGACCGGGTTCGCGATCACCTGGAAGATCATGATCGCGATCGTGGCGGGTTTCGTGCTTTTCCTGATCGCCCGGCTGACCACGCCCGAGGGAGAACGTCCGCCGCTGGCCCTGCGCTCGGCGGCGTGGATCGCGCCATGGCTGCTGGGGGACACCCTGATCGGTTTCCTGGGCCGCTACGGGGACGGCGGGAATCTGAACTGGCTGCCGGAGTGGGTGGATCTGCTGGTGGTGGTCGTGTTCAGCCTGGTGATCTTCTACTGGGCGGTCGCCCTCGCGATGCCGGAGGAGCGCGTGAAGGCCGCCGTGGAGCGCGAGTCAGCCGAGCTGGCGGTCTAGCTGAACCGCAGGTGGTGTGGTCCTCCCGATTCCGCGTGAGAGCCAGGGCGCGAGCTGGAGGAAGCTGAACAGCGCCTCGACGGCGAAGAACAGCCACAGGAGCCGTGTGGTGTCGTGGGAAGCCGCGTAGGCCTGCCACATGGCGAACAGTGCGCGCGCGGTGCCGTCGAGCAGCCCGTAAACGGCGAGCGGCCGTGCGATGCGCAGGGCGGACCACACCACCACGATCGAGCCCATCAGGTTGGCGTACAGGGTTTGCATCGGATCAGTTGCCGGAAGGGCGCCAAGGCCGAGCATGCGGCCCAGTGCGGACAGGGCGTCGTGCAGCAGGAGGTACGTCCACGGCGTCACGAATCCCACGGTGACGACGAGGTCGTACCAGGCGCTCGCGCGGACGATGCGGCGGTATCCGGGACTGGCGAGACCGAGCACGGTGAAGCTCTCCTTTTGGTGCTGGCGAAAGTGACCAGCCGACGGTAAACAGTGGAGTGCACTCCAAGGTCAAGTCCAGCGGGAGCGGGATGCCATGCGAATCGGGGAACTGGCCGCACAGGCCGGTGTCAGCAAGGACGCGGTCCGCTTCTACGAGAAGATCGGGCTGCTGCAAGGGCGGCGGTTGGGCAATGGCTACCGGGATTTTCCGCCGGAGACACTGGAGTGGCTCCGCTACATCCGCACCGCACAGGTGCTCGGGTTCTCACTGTCCGAGATCGCGCGGCACGGTGAGCAGTTGCGCGACGCACCCGACTCCGCGGAGGCCTTGTCAGCCCTGTTACGGGACAAGATCGAGGTCATCGACGCGCGAATGGGAGAACTCGCCGCTCTGCGGACCGAGCTCGAATCGCGCGTCGACACGGGATGTCCACTGCGGGCAGCCGTGAAGGCGTGAGCCGGATCAGGGGGCGAGGGCCAGTAGAGCGTCTACTGTGGAATCTGTCGGCACGTACCGCAGCCGTGTGATGGCCATGATCACCGCGGTGGCCCGGCACCACGCGCTGAGCCTGTCGGCCTCCACCGCGGGCAATTCCGCCGCAATCATCCTCGCGCGAGCGTCCATTGTGGTCACTTAATCCGCCCGGCCGGGCCGGTGGGGCAGAGCACCCAGTCGATGAGGTCGGAGGCGGGGTCACCGAGGCACGGACGCGGGTCGATGACCACCAGACCGCGCTCCGGCCCGGCGTCGAGCACGTTGCCCGCGTGGAGATCGCCGTGCAGCAACACCTTCTCGCCATCCTCGGCGAGTTCCAGCGCGGCCTGCCTGGACCGGCGGACGTGCTCCGCCGTGACGAACCGCGCGGCCCGCGAACCGGTTCGCCGCTTCTCGGCGAGCTGAAACAGGAAGTCCATGCGTTCGGCCAGTGAGGGGAAGTCGTTTCGCGCCAGACGGAGGTGCAGTTGCGGCATCAGGGTGGCGAGTTCGGGCAAGGTGATCTGCCGCCGGGAGTCCATCAAGGGGGTGCCGGGGCTCAACCCCTCCAGCAGCAACGCGCCGTGCTCGAGGTCGGCGTCGAGCAGCTTCACCACGCCCGGCGCGGAAGACCAGATCCTCAGCACGGCGATCTCGGCGGCGGCCAGTTCGGGCTCGGGTACCAGCTTCAGCACGGCGGAACGGCCGTCGGCGGTCCGGCAGCGAAGGGTTCGCGAACTGTTGCCGCCGGGCAGGGCGGCTTCGACGGTGAACCCCCACCGCGCGCTCAACAGGCCCACGAGGCCGGGAAGAGCGTCGCACCAGGCGCCGGTCCCGTCCCCGAACCGCGCGGCCAGCCGCTGCCGGGTGGGGCCGTCCAGTACCAGCCCCGGGTCGATCACTCGGAGCCTTCCACGCGGGGTGCCTCCTGTTCGCTCGCGCCGTTCTGCTCGGTCCACACCATCACCCAGTTGCTAAGACCGAGCGGGTGCCCCGCCTCCGGATGCTGGCGCACGACCGTTCCGTGCTCGGCCAGGAGCGGTCGAGGATCATCACCAGGCCCGGCAGCCACTACCGGAACACCCGCACGTGCCGAGGCTGCCAGCGCCGATTCGGCCGTCAACCCGACCAATTTCGGCACGGGCTGCCGAGAGCCCCCGTAGTTCAGCTTTCGTGACACGTTGTCCTTGGCCATTCTCCGACGATAGCGTGATCCCGACTGTCCGGCGGCGGAGGCTTTCGGCCGTGCCTCGACTGCTTCGTCCGCGCGTCCGTCGTGGAGAGGTAGGGGCAGCCCTACCGGGAAGAATCGGGTGTTCCGGCCTGTCCGCCAGGTTCTTCCTTCGTAGTGTCCACCGCATGAAGATCTTCACCCTTTCCCGGCGGGTGATCGCCGGCGTCACCGCGGGCGCGGTCGCCCTCGGCGCGCTGGTGGCCACGCAAGCCCCGGCCTCTGCCACCACCGATGGCGAGCGCGGCCACTTGGTGTCGGCGCGATACCTCAGCGGTCTTTCCGTGCCCCAAACGAAAACCGCGCTCGACCAAGCCCACTTCAACTCGGACGCGGTCACCTACGGTGTCGACGCCTACCAACTCGTGTACAGCACGATCGACGCCACCGGCCGACCGACCACGGCCAGCGGCCTACTCGTACTGCCCCGCAGCCGCGCTCGTACATTGTGGACGGTGTCTTTCGAGCACGGCACCGAAAGCTACCGCCTGGACGCGCCGTCCATGATGCAGCCCGACGGTTTCGTGTCCTCGCCTGCCATCACCTACGCCGCGGCCGGTTTCGCGGCCGTGGAACCGGACTACCTCGGTCTCGGCGTGGGCCCCGGTACCCACCCCTGGATGGATGTGCCCTCGGAAACCACCGCCTCGCTGGACATGTTGCGGGCCGCTCGCGCCTTCGTGCCGAGCACCGGCCGGAGGCTCGCCCCCCAGGTCATGATCACCGGCTTCTCCCAGGGCGCATCCGCCGCACTCGGCCTGGCCAGGGCCATCCAGTCCGGCGCCGACCACCGGTTCCGGGTCGCCGCGCTCGCCCCCATCAGCGGCGCGTACGACTTCCAGCACCGCGCACTCCCGGCCGCGTTCGACGGTCGGATTCCCGGGAAGATGGCCGTGGCCTACACCACCTACCTGCTGGTCGCCTGGAACCGGCTGCACCATCTCTACGCCACTCCGGGCGAGCTGTTCCAAGACCCCTACGCCGGCCGAGTCGAAGCCCTGTTCGACGGCAACACCCCGGGGGAGGACATGCTGGCCGCGTTGCCGGACACCGTCGGGCAACTCCTCACCGCTCGGGGTGTCGACCTGCTGCAGCACCCCACTGGCCCATTCCTCGCCGCGCTGCGCGTCGCCGACAGCGTCTGCACCGACTGGACGCCCCGCGTCCCCATGCGGCTGTACGAGGCCATCGACGACGAACAAGTCTTGACCACCAACACCGACAGCTGTCACGCAGCCCTGGCTGCCCGGGGCCTCGAGGTTCCGATCGTCAACCTCGGCACGCCCGACTACGACGGTTCACGGCATCTCGGCTCCGCCGTTGCCGGTACCGCGGCCACCGTGCGCTGGTTCAGCCAACTGCACGAGCAGGGCTGAACCCGCGCCTGGGAGGGCGCGTGGCTCACTCTCGCCGGGTGCTGCTGTTCGCACGCAAGTGCGCGGCCCAGATCTCGCTGTCGAGGAAGAACGTGTCGTAGCGCTCCTGGTGTGCGTCCAACGCGTCCGGGGCGGCGTGACCGGTGCGGATGGCCTCCACGGTCCGCAGGTACTCGAACCGCTCTACGCCGGGGGTGATGACGATCAACACGTCGGCGTTCCGGTCCGCGGCGGCGGCGAACGCGTGGGCACTACCGGGTGGGACGACGACGAGATCGCCGGCGGCGGCGCTGAGCACGGTTCGGTCGACGAGCACGTCGAGGGCGCCGTCGAGCACGAAGAACAGTTCGCTGCCACGGTCGTGCCGGTGCGGCCGGGCTCCGTTCGCGCCGCGGGGCAGCGTCACGCGGTGGCTGCTCAACGCTCCGCCGGTGGCGCTGCTGTCCGCGAGCAGGTGGTGGGCGATCGCGGGAAGGTATTCGGCATCGTCGGCACGAACGACGACGGGCAGATAGGTCATCGCAACCCCCTTCTTGGTGCGGCTAGTTGACTAGAATGCTAGCATGCTCGCATGGCTGCCAGTGGTGTCAAACAGTTCAACGTCTATCTGCCGACCGAGCTCGTCCAAGAGGTCAAACACCACGCGGTCGACACCGAGCAGTCGCTGTCGGCGATCACCGCCGCCGCACTGCGCAGCTATCTGGACGCGGCCGCGAAGCGGTCGCACGAAGACGAGAAGGGGAAGCGATGACGACCGAGGGCATCGAGGCCGTGTACCTGGAGACGCACAACTGGGGAAAGTCCGCCAGGTTCTTTCAGGCGTTGGGCTACACGCTCGACTTCGAGACCGACCACAACTCGGGGCTCCTGCGCAACGGATCGGGACCGTACCTGTTCATCGCGGAAGTACCCGAGGACGCTCCGGTCGGCATGCAGGTGGTGCTGCGCGCGTCCAAGACGTCGGACGACCTCGACCCGGTGGTCGAGGTCGTCACCCCGTTCGAACGCACCCACCACGGCGCCGTCGAGATGACCGTGCGCGATCCTGACGGCCGCACCTGGACGGTGCAGGCCCCGGCCGAGCCGGCCGAGGGGTGATCCCCGTGACGGAACCCGACAGCCGCGCGGACCCGTCCACGGCACTGCGGCGGTGGCTGCCGCTGGTGGCGATCTGCATCGGCTCGGCCATGCTGCTGATCGACGTGAGCATCGTGAACGTGGCCCTGCCACAACTCACCAACGGGCTGGACGCGTCCATGTCGGCGTTGCAGTGGGTGATCGACGCCTATGCGCTGGCGCTGGCGGCGCTCCTGCTCGGTGTCGGCGCGCTGGCCGACATCACCGGTCACCGCCGGACCTACCTCGCTGGGCTGGTCGTGTTCGCCACGGCATCGCTGGGCTGCGGACTGGCGCCCACGGTCGCCGTGCTGGACGTGGCCCGTGGCGTGCAGGGCGCGGGCGCCGCCGCGATGCTGGCCTGCACAACCGCACTGCTCAACAGCACCTACCGGGGTGCCGAGCGGGGTGTCGCGTTCGGACTGTGGGCCGCGGTGTCCAGCGCCGCGACCGCCGTCGGGCCCGTGCTCGGCGGGCTACTGGTGCAGACCGCGTCGTGGCGCTGGATCTTCATCGTCAACGTCCCGCTCAGCGTCGTCGCGATCACGCTGACCCTGCGCTTCGTGGCGGCCGACTCCTCGCGTGCCCGCCGATCGGTCGACGTGCCCGGCATGCTGACGTTCACCACGTTCGCGGCCGCACTCACGTATGCGTTGATCCACTTCGGTGAGCACGGTGCCGCGACAGTCACGACCTGGACGTACGTCGGTGTTGCCGTCGTCGGCTTGGCCGCGTTCCTCGTGATCGAAACCCGCCGGGCGCGCACCGGGACGGCGATGTTCGACCTCGCCCTGTTCCGGCATCGCGTGTTCACCGCGGCCATGATCGCGTCAGCGGTCTCGACGCTGTGCGCGTTCGCCGCGCTGACGTACTCGACGATCTGGCTGCAGACCGTCGTCGGTCTCACACCGATCGAGGCCGGGCTAACCGGACTTCCACTGGCCGCCGCGTCGTTCGTGGTATCCGTGTTGGTCGGCCCCCGCCTGCAACGCCGGCCGGGGCCGGTGATCGCGGTGGGGATGCTGCTGGTCGGCGCCGGTTCGCTGCTGGACGCCGGGTTGCTCACCGGCTCGGCGAGCTGGCCGCAGCTCATGCCGGGGACCGTGCTGACCGGGCTCGGCGCCGGCCTCGTGCTGCCCACCCTGACCGCCGCCGCCATGGGCGCGGTCGAACCCCGCTTCGGCGGGATGGCCGCGGGGTCGCTGAGCACGGTCCGGCAGCTCGGCTTCGCCATCGGAATCGCCGTTTTGGGCAGCCTCGTCACGGCGCGCGCAGCGGACCGGCTCGCAACTGACGGGGTGACCGGCCCGGACGGGTTGGCCCGTGCCCTGGTCTCGGGCCAGGCGCACTCGATAGCGCCCACAGTGCCGGTGTCGGAGCTTCACCTTGCGGCGCTCGACGGCCTCGACTCCGCGTTCCTGGTCGCCGGCGTCCTGGCCTTCGTGACGGCAGGCGTTGTGTACCTGCTTGCTCGCCCCCGAGACGAAACCGCCGATCCGCGCGCGAAGCCCGCACCCACCCCGACAGCTTCCTGATCGACCTTCCCCGCTATCGCTCGGCGGACCTCACCCGGTCGCGACGTCGCGACCGGGCCGCGACCAGCCCCGACGTTCGCCCTCATCGATCAGCTCACGGCCGGCCGCCCACAACGAAGCCGAGGCGTCCCCGATCACCGCCTTGCGCGCCCGGACGTCGTCCGCGGTCACCCCCGGCGTCCGCCACGTCCCGCCACGGGCCATCCAGTTCAACAGCAGCGGCTCAAGACGGTCCATGGCCTTGGCGAAGCGGGCTTCCGGAGTCCGCCTCGCCTCGAACTCGTCCCACAGTGCCCGCAACCGCGTCGCCTGGTCCGCCGGCAACAACCCGAACAACGCCTCGGCGGCGACCACTTCACGTTCGGCTTGATCGACGCCCATTTCCACGTCGTAGAGCGGAGTGTCCCCGGCATAGATCTCAACCAGGTCGTGCACCAGGACCAACTCGATCGTGCGGCCGACGTCGATCTCCTCGTCCGCGTGCTCGGCCAGGATCACGACCATCAACGCCAGATGCCAGGAATGCTCCGCGTCGTTCTCCCGCCGGTTCACGGCCGCGAGCGGCGACTGCCGCAGGACCGTTTTGAGCCGGTCGACCTCGATCAGGAAGGAGAGCTGTTGCCGCAACCTCGCGTCGATCGTTTCCGGCAACGGGTTCGTGTCGGCCAGTAGGCGCACAGTGTCAGAGTCCACGACCTCACTGTCGCATCCGTGCGGCGGAACCGCCCACGGATTTACGACCACAACAGGTGCAGCCCCGCACCACGGCGGTCTCGTCAGCTTCTGCTTCGAAGATGAGCGTTCGGCCGCCCGGATTGCCCGCTACAGCCCCAAGGGGTGGGCGGACAGCCAGTCCCGATGGCGTTCGCGCATCCGGTCGCGCTCGTCACGGTCGGCCAGCAGCACGTCGGCACCGCCGTCGTAGGGATGGTGGACCCGCCGCACCAGCTCATCGGTGATCACGACACCGGCCATCCGATCGTCGGCGACCGCACGAAGCAGCACGTCCACGCAACCGGTCTTCCAGCGGACCCGGCTGACGTAGAGGTGCGTGTACACCTCGGAGCCCGGGTCAGCGCGGACCGAGGTCCAGAACCTGGCCCCAGGATGCCAGCGCTCGTGATCGATCGGACGCGGGTCTGGAACCGGGTGTTCGTTCCAGTCCGGGCTGATCACGTACACGTCCTGACCGGCGAACAGTTCTTCCAGCACCGTGTTGTACCGGGAGAGCACAGTGGCGTACTGGTCTTCCGTTTCCGGGTATCGCTTGGAGCCCGGCAGGCTGTGGAACCGCACCCACTGTTCCGGGAAGGCATGTCGA
This sequence comes from Amycolatopsis rhizosphaerae, assembly GCF_007713715.1. Taxonomy (GTDB): domain Bacteria; phylum Actinomycetota; class Actinomycetes; order Mycobacteriales; family Pseudonocardiaceae; genus Amycolatopsis_E; species Amycolatopsis_E rhizosphaerae. The sequence goes on along the minus strand of NZ_VJWX01000056.1, from coordinate 1,721 downwards.
AGGGTATGGGCGATCGGGGCGCACCCGGGCCAAGACTCTTCCCAGAGTTCGAGTAGATCCTTCTCGCTCACCGCACGACAGTATCCGGCTGCCAGTACTTTCGGTTGTGCTTTTCTGCCCGCCCAACCTCGGTGCGTTCGACTGCTGAGGTCGGGTGCGGGCACGATCCCCAGTGCTGTGGCCGACGAGGCCGCGACCTGACAGCCGCCATCAGGCCGTTCCGGGGAGACAGGTCGCAGACTGAAGACCTTGTCGACGGCCCGCCGGGTCCGGTCCTTGCTCGAAGGCATGAGGTGTGTGTACGTGCGCAGCGTGAAGCCGGGATCGGCATGCCCGAGGTACTCGGCGAGCGCCGTGATCGTCTCCCCGGCATCGAGCAGAGTCGAGGCGTAGAAGTGCCGCAGCGCGTGGAAGCCGTCGGATCTTCCCTCGCTTCGGCGGACCGAAGCAGGGCTTGCCGTAGACGATCTAAGCCACCGGCATCAACGCCAATCAATGGGGTCGAACTGGTAACTCATATACGGTTTCGGTCATGACCTTGGCTGCGAGCGCCTCGACCTGGCAAGCCGCCGGCCTCACGCTTTTCATCTGCCTCGTGGCGCTCGCCGGTCGCCACTACGGACGACGGCGTCTCACCCGGGAAGCGAGGGATGACACCTATGCTGTCTCGGCTCAGATTGATGTTCGTAACGCGCGGAAACACGCCGCTGTATTAATGCACGGGTCCCGGCGTGTGCGCGGGCCGTTGCTGTTCATCACCCGGGACCTACTGGGCGGATATCTCATCCTCGAAGAGGAGGCGCTGACTTGGATTCCTGGTCGGTGGGCAACCTTCCTTGGTGCTCAACGCCTTTGCATCCCCGTCCGAGTGATTCGGACCGTCGTTCTTCGAGAAAAGCTCCTGCTGGCTGCAGATTCACCGGCGACCGTTCATGGTCAAGGGTTCCAGGTCACGTTCTGGCTCGACGATCAGCGGAAGTTCCTGGCAGCTATGGAGAGGGCCCCTCGGCTATATGCGCTCTTGCGCAGGGATTGAACGAGCTTTCACCTCAGCACCGAGGCTGTGGCCGAATCCTACTACTGTCGTCTCCCATGCTTGATCCTCGACAATCAACGAGAGACGACCAGCTTTGGCTCTACGGGATCAAGGCGGCGCGCAAGCGCGCCGCGTCGGCCGCTCGGCCTGCCGCTCCGCTCCGCCTGGCGGCCGCGACCCGTGCCGTCGAGTGCGTGATCCAAACGAGCGTTACGTGAGACTGGCGAGCCCGTAGCATCGAGCGGTGAATGCAGCAGCCGACGACTGGCGGCGCATGGCCCAGGAGCGGTTCCTCCCACCAGGAACGGCGCTCACACGAAGGCCGTACGAGCCGTCACGCCCTCACTGGGAGCACGATCACTGCGTCTTCTGCTTCATCAAATTTGAGAAGTCGACACGCCCGTCGCAGGGGCGCGCCACTTTGACCGAGGGGTATACGACGACGAACGCCCATGCCAACGGCGCCGACTACTACTGGGTGTGTCCAACCTGTGTAGTGGACTTCGCCGCCGAACTCGGCTGGGTCATAAGCGGCTGATGCCCCATTGAGCCCACTTCCCGACGCGTTCCGAGCTGCAGCGTCTTGGCTCGGGATTCCCTTCCCGCTTGATCGTCTTACGCCGGACCGACCGCATCATGAGCGGCTGTGCCGTCGCTAACGCGATGAGTTGCGCTCACCCTTGAT
>NZ_VJWX01000569.1 GCF_007713715.1 Amycolatopsis rhizosphaerae | reverse complement strand
GGCTTGCACCAGGGTGAGGCTGGGGTCGACGTCGAGTTCGGATTCGGCGACGAGGTTGTGGCCGACCCAGCGCAGGCGGATCGTGTCGACGCCGCGCACGCCGGGGGTGGCGGCAAGGGTTTGCTCGGCCGTGTCCACCAGCGCCGGGTCGACCGCGTCGAGCATGCGGGAGAACACCTCTTTGGCCGCGCCCCAGAGCACGGACAGGATCGCGACGGTGATCAGCAGTCCGACGACGGGATCGGCCCAGCGCCAGCCGATCCAGGAGCCGCCTGCGGCGAGTAGCACCGCCAGGCTGGTGAACCCGTCGGTGCGGGCGTGCAGGCCGTCCGCGACGAGCGCGGCGGAGCCGATCTGCCTGCCGACGGTGATGCGGTAGCGGGCGACGATCTCGTTGCCGAGGAATCCCACGAGACCGGCGGCGGCGACCCAGCCGAGGGCGGTCATGTCCCGGGGGTGGAGCAACCGGTCGATCGCCGTCCACGCGGCCAGGACCGCGGAGGCGAACATGACCAGCAGGATCACCAGCCCGGCGAGGTCTTCGCTGCGCCCGAGCCCGTAGGTGAAACGCCTCGTGGCGGCCCGCCGCCCGAGCAGGAACGCGATCGCCAGCGGGACGGCGGTCAGCGCGTCGGCGAAGTTGTGCAGCGTGTCGCCCAGCAGGGCCACCGAAGCGCTCAGGAACACGACGACCAGTTGGGCGACCGCGGTGACCGTCAAACCGACGAAGGAGATCCACAGCGCCCGCATGCCCCGCGCGCTGGCCTCCAGGGCCGAGTCCACGATCTCCGTGCTGTCGTGGCTGTGCGGAGTCACCGCGTGTTTGACCTGCTCCCACAACCGCCCCAACGGGCCACCGTCGTGGCCATGGCCATGGCCGTGGCCATGCCCGTGGCCGTGGCCGGGTGTGTGGCCATGTCCGTGGTGCTCGGCGTGGTGATGGTGATCGGTCATGGCGAAGGGTTCCACCTGGTGCTCGTGTCGAATCGGTGCGACGGGGGCTTGCCCACCGACGATAGCAGCGTACCTGCACGACTGCGCAGGTACGCACTTAACGGGGCGGATGGGTACGCTGACGGTCATGCACACGACCCAGCCGGCCTTCGACATGCCCGCCGACGAACAGGTTCACCTCGCCGCCGAGTCGTTCCGGATGCTGGCCGACCCCACCCGCATCAAGGTGCTGTGGGCCCTGTTGCAGGGTGAGTCCTCCGTGGCCTGCCTGGCCGAACTGGCGGGCGCCACCCCGACGGCCGTCAGCCAGCACCTGGCGAAGCTCCGGCTGGCCGGGCTGGTCGCCGGCCGTCGTGAAGGCACCTTCGTGTACTACTCCGCCGCGAACGACCATGTGCGACGCCTGCTGTCACAGGCGTTGTTCCACGCCGACCACGTCGACCGCGACATTCCCGCCGACTCCACCGCGCCCCACACCCACATGGCCCCGCCGGTAGGCAGCGTCGACTGACGTTGGTGAAAGTCCCGGCGAAGTCGGGCAGACTGCCGGCGTGCCGAACAGCGAAGAGGACACCCGGCGACGGCTGCTGCGGCGCGGGTTCGTGCTGGAGTACGTCACCCTCGGCTGGAACGTGGTCGGCATCGTGGTCCTCGCCATCGCCGCGGCCACCGCGCGGTCGGTCGCGCTGGCCGGTTTCGGGCTGGACTCGCTGATCGAGATCGGCGCCTCCACCGTGGTGATCTGGGAACTCTCGGGCAACGGCGAGGCGCGGCAACGGCGGGCGTTGCGGCTGATCGGTGGCGCGTTCGCGCTGCTGGCCGCGTACCTGGCGGTGCAGTCCACGCTCGTGCTGGTCACCGGCCACCACCCGAGGCACAGCACCGGCGGGATCGGGTGGACCGCGATCACGGCGGTGGCGATGTTCGGACTCGCGGCGGGCAAGGCCCGCACGGGGGCCGCGCTGGACAACCCGGTGCTGCGCACCGAGGGCCGGGTCACGCTGGTCGACGGGCTGCTCGCGGTCGCCGTGCTGGCCGGCTTGGTCCTCAACGCCGCGGCCGGGTGGTGGTGGGCCGACCCGGTGGCCGGATACGTGCTGCTGGCCTACGCCGCCCGTGAGGTGTACGCGATCTTCGTCGCCGGCGATTGACCCGGCTCCGCGGGAAACGGCGTTCCCAGGACAGCCTCTGTACCTATTAGTATGTACACTGACGGCGTGAGTTCGCAGGAACGTCTCGTCGAGAGCGCGCGTGCCCTGTTGTGGGAGCGCGGTTACGTGGGCACCAGCCCGAAGTCCATTCAGCAGCGGGCCGGTGCCGGCCAGGGCAGCATGTACCACCACTTCGCGGGTAAGCACGAGCTGGCACTGGCCGCGATCCGCCGCACCGCCGAGGAAATGCGGGCCGCGGCCGAGACGCAGTTGTCGGCTCCCGGCACGGCCTTGGAACGCATCACCGCGTATCTGCGCCGCGAACGCGACGTACTGAAGGGCTGCCCGGTCGGCAGGCTGACCCAGGACCCGGACGTGATGGCCGATCCCGCCCTGCGGGCGCCGGTCGAGGAGACCTTCGCGTGGCTGCGTGACCGTCTGACGCGGGTGCTCGACGCGGGGCGTGACGCGGGCGAACTGGATCGGGCACTCGACCCCGCGGCCACGGCCGCGGCCATCGTCGCGGTCCTGCAGGGCGGGTACGTGCTCGCCCGCGCATCGGGCACGGCGGACTCGTTCGGCCAGGCGGTTTCGGGCGTACTCGCCCTGCTGGCCGGGCACGCCGTGGCACCCGCCGAGTGATCCGAGCACCGCACCCAACCAGGAAAGAGGACAGATGCGCATTTCGCGGACACCGGTCACCAGTGCCGCCCCGGTCCGGTGGTTCACCGGGCAGGCGTGGATCGACCCGATCGCGACACCCGAAGGCCCGTCGCGATCGCGGATCGACAACGTCCACTTCGCGCCGGGCGCCCGCACCGCCTGGCACCGCCACCCGATGGGCCAGGTCCTCGTCGTCACGCAAGGCACCGGGCTGGTGCAGCGGCGCGGTGGCCCCGTCGAGACGATCCGGACCGGCGACAGAGTGCGCATCGAACCCGGCGAGTGGCACTGGCACGGGGCCACCGCCACCTCGTTCCTGACTCACCTGGCGATCGAGGAGATCCCCGAGGACGGCGCCGAGCCGGAACTCGACCGGCCGGTTACCGACGCCGAATACCAGGGCGGCCCTCACGTCGACCCCGCCACGGACACGCCGCCGATCACCCGCACCATCGTGCTCGACCAGCCGCTGCCCGCGCCGTTTCCCACCCATCGGGTCGAGGTCCGGCGCATCCGCATCGCCGCCGGTCAGCCTGCCGGGATGCACGTCCACAACGGCCCGGTGTTCGGCAGCATCGAAGCCGGTTCCGTGGTGTACCAGATCGACGGCGAGCCGGAGTCCCTGCTCACCCCCGGCGACACGTTCTACGAACCGGAAGGCGTCCACATCGCCCGCTTCGACGCGCAGGAGTCCGGCGTGACGTTCCTGGCGTACTTCCCGCTCAAGGAAGGACAGGCCGCCGAGCTGGAGTTCCTCGACGCCTGATCCCGACCGGGACTCGTTCACCACGGAGACCCGGTTACCCGCTAGCTTGCCGTGATGAGTGATTGGCTGTCCGACACCCGGCTGTCCTATGACACCGTGGCCTCCAGTTATGCAGACCTGATGCGGGGCGCACTGGCGGGAAAGCCCCTTCTGCGCGGTGTCCTGGCGATGTTCGCCGAAGCCGTCCTCGCCGGTGGCGGCCCGGTCGCCGACCTGGGCTGTGGGCCGGGGCATCTCACCGCGTATCTGCACGACAAGGGATTGGATGCCTTCGGGATCGACCTGTCCCCAGCGATGATCGAGATCGCCCGGCGGGACCATCCGGGGTTGCGGTTCGAGGTCGGTTCGATGACCGGCCTCGCCCTTCCCGACCGTTCCGCGGGCGGCGTGGTGGCGTTCTTCTCGCTCATCCACCTCCCCGACGAGGAGGTCCCGGTGGCGCTGGCGCAGTTCCACCGCGTGCTGCGGCCCGGTGGCGTGGTGTTGCTGGGGTTCCACGTCGGCGACGAGCACCGGCTCAAGACCGAAGGCTACGGCGGGCACCCGATGAAGGTGTGGGTGCACTGGCGACCGGTCGACCGCATGGCGGCCTGGATCCGCGACACCGGTCTCGTCGTCGACGCCCAGGTCGTCCTCGAACCGGACGCCCAGGTACCCGCGGGGATACTCGTGGCACACCGCCCGTAGTGCGTGGCTCCACCCCGGCCGGGCCAGGGCCCCGGCAAAGTCGGTCCTTGCATGGGCGAGTCCCACCCTCCGGCGCTTGTGTCCCACCCTCCGGCGCTTGTGTCCCACCTCCCGGCGGTTGTGTCCCACGTTCGGCCCGCGCGAGGGCGCCTTTCTCCGCGGTGACCCGCCCGCAAACAGGGC
>NZ_VJWX01000568.1 GCF_007713715.1 Amycolatopsis rhizosphaerae | reverse complement strand
TGCATGATCTGGGCAAGTTCTCCCCGGGGTTTCAGGCTCTGCGCGCTGACCTGGCGGTCGAGTTGCTGGGCGAGCCTGTCGTGGCGGATGTGCGCCGGGTTCGTCCGGTGCCGGGTACGGGGCGGACGGACACGCCGCATGGGTCACTGACCGGGTTCCATCTGGATGGGATGGTGCGGTCGTGGGGGGCGGATCCGTCGTTTTCGTCTTGGCTGGCCTGGGCCCTTGGCGGGCATCACGGCTACTTTCAGAGCGCCGAGACCCGTCGTCAGGCCCGTGATGCAATCAATGATCACGGTGGGCCGAGGTGGGCGGCCTGGCGAACGTGGATGGTCAGGACCTTTGCGGCTCTTCGGGGTCTGCCGGATCCGGCGTCGCTGCCGTGGGAGCGGGTTCGGCTCGACCTGGCGGGAGCCGTCGGTCTGGCGGGGCTGACCTCGGTTGCCGACTGGATCGCCTCAGGGACGCAACGGTTCCCTTACGCGGGGGCGGATGTCGACCTGGCTGGGTATGTCGGCACGGCGCGGGAGCTTGCCCGCAAAGCTGTGGAGGGGCTGGACTGGGTGCGCTGGCATCCGCCGGCTGATACCAGCTTCCGGAGCTTGTTCAAGGAAGATCCGCGACCTGCGCAGGAGGCGGTCGAGGTCCTGGCGCAGAAGCAGGATCGCCCGTCCATTCTTGTGTTGGAAGCCCCTACAGGTGAGGGGAAGACGAAGGCCAGCTGGCAGTGGTCAGCGAGCGTCGTGCGACAACAGAGCCTGTCGGGCCTGTTTCACGGGATGCCGACCAAGGCGACCAGCAACCAGGCCCTCGGAGAGGTTCGGAAATTTCTGAATCGGCACGCCGCAGATCTACGGGCGCGCCTGCTGCACAGCAGCGCCGAAGAGCACCTGGCGGACATCGGCCGGGACGAGCACGAGGATGACGACGGAGCGGCAGTCGCAGCGGACTGGCTGGTTCGCCGGTGGGGGCTGTTGGCACCAGTCGGTGTGGGCACGGTGGATCAGGCGTTGAAGGCCGCGATCCGGTCGAGGTTTGTGTATGTGGCGCTGACCGCGTTATCGGGCAAAGTGCTGGTGGTGGATGAGGTCCACGCCTACGACACCTACATGTCCAGGTTGCTGGACCGGCTGTTGACGTGGCTGGGCAGGCTGGGGGTGTCCGTGGTGTTGCTGTCGGCCACCCTGCCCTCCCAGCGTCGCGCGGAGTTGGTCCAGGCCTGGTCGGCCGGTGCCACGGGCCAGGTACCCACCAAGGTGCCTCCAGTGACGAGCACCGCGACGTACCCGAGGCTGACCTGGTCCGATGGGCGTACTCACCACGTTGAGCCACCATTTGCAGTGTCGAAGCTCAACAAGAAGCGCCGGGCGCGAATCGCGCACCTCGGGATGGACGGCGCGGCGGAATGGGCGCTGGCACAGGTCAAGGGCGGCGGATGCGCGGTCGTGATCCACAACCTGGTGCGCAGGGTCACCGAGACCGAGCAACACCTCGTAGCCTTGATCAAGGCCCTGCCGCATGACCAACGACCGGAACTCATTACCGTCACAGGGAAGCTGACTCCCAAGGAGCGTCGGCGACGCGAAGACCTGCTTCGTCAGTATTTCGGCCCAGGCGGGGCGCGCCCGGCGCGGGCGATCGTCATCGGCACGCAGGTACTGGAGCAGAGCCTCGATCTTGATTTCGATGCGATGGCCAGCGATCTCGCCCCGATCGACAGCGTGATCCAGCGGATGGGCCGGCTGTGGCGGCACCGCCCCATCGATGAGCAGACCCCGCCCGTGCTGGCCATCACCGGTGTTGAGGACACGGACAGGGGACCGCGTTTCCCCGCGTATACAGTGACTGTGTATGCCGATTTCCTGTTGTTGCGTACCTGGGCCGTGCTCCGAGACCAGCCGGAGCTGACGTCCCCGGAGAACGTGTCGGAGCTGGTTGATCTGGTGTATGGCGCTGACGACGTGATCCCGTGCCCGCCTGGGTGGGAGGCCCGTTGGGATGCGGCGCGCAAGAAACGCGACGCTGCCCTCACGAATGATGATCGGCTTGCTGCCGAGGTGTTTCTGCCACTGGTGACGGCGCATGTCCGACTCGCTGACTTAACGGTGCGTCCGGGCAGCGCAAGCCGGACGAGGAAGGACAGCGGGAAAAGGCGATGACCGACCTTAATGCTGACGACCATTCGTCCTTTATGGATGGTGATGCTATCGATGTTGTGCTCTTCCACGGCGAGGACCAGGCCGCTGTCCCTGTGGGCGGAGGCATGGTCGTGGATCTGACCAGCCCACAGCCGCTGGCTGGCGAGGTGTGCGCGGAACTGGCGGACGCGACCGTCACCTTGCACGCCCCCGAGGACGTCTCGGCTCGCGTTCTGGAGGTGTTGCGCCGCATGCCTGTTCCACCGGCATTTCGAGCCACGCCGTGGTCGCGACACCAGCGGGGTGTGATTCTGCACGATCAACGATGCCATGTCGGTGGCGTCGTTCTGGTTTACGACCCGGTGGTCGGCCTGCGTGCCGACGAGGAAGGTGACAGGTGACGGCGTCCGCTTCGCCACGTTTCGACCTGCTGCACGAACCGTGGATTCCCGTGATCGACCTCAATGATGAACCGGGCGAGGTGGGGCTGGCCGAGCTGCTGCTACGAGCGCATGAACTGCGGCGCATTGCCGGCTTCACACCGCCGATGACCGCCGCCCTGTACCGGCTCGTACTGGCGTTCGCTCACCGTGCCTACGGCCCCCCGGACAACCATGAATGGGAGACTCTGTGGAAAGCGGACCGGTTCCCCCCAGAGCCGCTGCAGAGCTATGTCGCCGGGTGGCCGGGACGGTTCGACCTCTTCGACCCGCAACGGCCGTTCCTGCAGTGTCCCGCGCTGGCCGCGCATACCAAGTCCAGCGCGGTGAAACTCGTCGCGTTTCGAGCGACGGGCAACAACGCTACGTTATTCGATCACACCACGGCGAGGGAGCGGCCGCTGCTGTCGCCTGCGGAGGCGGCATGCTGGCTGGTGACCGTGCAGGCCTACGACACGGGCGGCACGAAAACGCCTTACCAATCGGTCAAATCCTCCGAAAAGGCGCCGGGCAACATGTTCGGCTGTGTGGTGGTTGAGGGATCCACCCTAAAGGAAACGTTGCTGTTGAATATGCCGGTCTACGAGCCCGAAGCGGAACTGCCGGCGATGACGACCCCAGGAGACCACCCCGCGTGGGAAGACGAGGACCCGCCGGATCCCAAGCCGGTTGAACGTACGCCGAGGGGCTGGACGGATGTGTTGACCTGGCCATCGCGGCGGGTGCTGCTCTTCACACGACCCAGCGGTGAGGGCACGGCAGTTGATGGTGTGGTCATCACCCCGGGAACACGGCTGCGTGGCGAGTTGCGGCATCTGGAGCTGATGGCCGCTTTCCAGCGCCCGCCCGCTCCACGGAACAGTAAGAAACCCCGCCTCTTCTTTGCGGTCCGTCTTAAGCAACGTCGAGGGGTGTGGCGGCACAGCCGCGAGTTGCTGCTGGCCGGAGACCCCGACCGGGAGCGCCCACGCACACTGGACGAGCTGTCGGAGCGCATGGACGATCTCCACCTGGCTGAAGACGCCGAGTTCACGCTGCGGGTGATCGGTCAGCAGCTCGCAGAACGCCGCGAAGGGGCGATCGAGTGGTGGGCGGAAGAAGAGGTTCCCGCGCCGGTGGCGTTGCTGCGCGCCCGTGACAGTCGCATCGGGCGGCTGATCGGGTTCGCGGTCACCCTCGCCGACAACGTCGGTAGCGCTCTCAGTGAAATGGAGACCGCTTACTGGAAGGGATTTCAGTCCGAGAACACCAAAGCCAAGTTCACGGGGGACCTCGACCTCGCCTACTGGCCCCACCTGAATGAGCCTTTCACTCGTTTTCTGCGGGACCTCAGCGCCGCTCTGATCTCAGCAGGACCTGAAACGCCAGCAATACATCGTTGGGGCGTCAGCGTTCGTCACGTCGCGGAGCGCGCTGCGGAACACTGGCTCAACGCTTCACCCCGACAAGCCCGTGCGCTGTCGGTGGCCGGCAAGACCTACGGCGCCTTCATCGGTCGCTTGAAACACCTCGTCGAGACGTTCGAGGCAGAGACGGCGCACTACGCCATCTGAGAGGAGCCGCATTGACGAACCAATCCGGGCAGCCAGCCTCAGGGAAGAGCCGTCGACGACCGTTTGTCGACTCGCTCTACCGCTACCACCATGCGCTGGACAGCGACACGCACGACGCTGCCGAAGCGCGGCGGGTGCTGGCACGGCTCCGGCGTAGTTTCGCCGGACCACGCCAGGAAGCCGATGCCTACGATGCGGTGTTCCCGTATAACCCGCCGGAAGACGAGCAGGATGTGTGGCTGCTGCTCGCCGGCCTGTTCGCACTCCACCCCAA
>NZ_VJWX01000567.1 GCF_007713715.1 Amycolatopsis rhizosphaerae | reverse complement strand
AGGCGTTCCGGCGGGGTGCCGGTGATCCCGCCGCCTACACGACGGTGATGCATCACGACGAGGGCGGTTTCTCGGTTTGGCGGAAGTCGGATGGACAGCGGGTCCGGCTGGACGAGGCCGGTGTGGTGCGGCTGCTCGACAGCACGGGGCTGCCGGGTGGCCGGGCGTGGCGGGACCGGCCCGAACTGGTGATGTTGAGTTGCCGGGTGGCCGATCCCGCGCTGGGTGGCAGGCTGGGGCGACTGGCGGACCTGTTGCGGCAGGACGATTACCACGGCGACGTGCGCGGCCCGTCGACCCGGGTGGAGATCCTCGAGGACGGCACGGTCCGTGTTCCCGATGGCAGCCGCTCGCCGCATCGGTCGGTCACGCTCGCCCAAGAGGACGGCACGCCGGGCAACGGCCTCGGGAACACCGCCGCCGAGGCCGAATCACCGGAAGGCTCGCCAGAAAGCGCTTCACTGGACGCGGACCAGCTCTCGCGCGACGTGACGGACGCGGAGCTCGGCAGGCAGCACACCTTCCGGGTCGACGCCACCGGCACGAGCCTGGCCGATCCCGCGCAACTCGCGGACCTGCGGGCGCTGGCGGGTGCGCTGCGGTCGTCGGTGCGGTTCCAGCAGGCCGACGGCCTGCCGGTGCCGCGGGTCGACATCGGCGGTGACCAGCGGGACGCGCAGTTCGTCGCCGACCTGCTGCGGACGGCACTGGGCACCGACCCGGCGCGGCCGTTGCCGGAGATCGTGGTCGGTCCGGGCGCTGCGGGCCGGGTCACCGTCGACGTGTCGGTGCCCATCCTGCCGTGGGGAGCCGAGCACGCCCCCACCGCGAATTCGGCGGGCGGGATCAGCTTCGACTCGGGCACCGCCTCGGAGGGGGCCGTCTGGGAACGCCTGCACAACGCGCTGCCGCCGACGAGCGGGAAGAAACCGTTCTCCGTCTACGTCACGGGCCGCGACGGCAGGTTCCTCGTCAACGGCAACCTCCTCGACGGTGCCACCCTGGCACGGCACGTCCGGAACTCACCGGCGTTTCAGTGGCACGCCGCCGACCCCGCCGTGCCGGTCAGGCTGGTCGGCGCCGACCCCGCGCATCCGGACCGGACGATCCAGGCGGCGAAGGAGTTCGCGGAGGCGCTACGAGGCACCGAGCCGTACCGGTCGGTGACCGCCGCGACCCGGCCGCTGAAGCTGGACGCCGCGGGCCACTCGGTCCCGGCGGACAGCGGCTCCTACGAGCCGGTGTCGGAGATCCGGCCGGACGACGTGCGGTGGGTGCCGCTGAAGGACTCGAAAAACCGGCAGTTCGGCATGGGCTTCGCTTCCCCGGTGCGCCTTGACACCAACCTGGCCGCCACGCTGACCGCGACCAGCGACCACAGCCTGCGGGCCGTGACCGAGGTCTCCACCGACGCGGCGGGCAAGGTGCGCTCGGAAGAAACGACCACGCAGGCGTGGGCCGCGGCAACCGATGGCCCCCGGACACGCCCTGTCCAGCTCCTGCTGGACAGCGCGGGCGACGACTTCCTGGTCCCGTTGACGGATGGCAGCACCTGGCGTCTGGGACCCGCGGTGACCGCCGAGCTGATGGCGAAGTCCTCCGCGTTCCAGCAGCTGACTTCGGGCCCGGTCCGCCCGCCGTTGATCGTGCTCAGCCTGGTCGAACCGGCGGAGATGGCCGCGATGAGCATCGCCAACCGCGGGTTGCTGGCGAAGCTGCGAGCGCTGACCGGGCCATGGCAGACCCATACCTACTACGGCTCGTACTCCTTCACCCCGCATGCCATGCTCACCGTCCCGCGAGGCAGCGAGTTCGTGGAGGGGCCGCCGCCATCGCCCGGGGAGGTGGTGCGCGCGTCGTGGGACAACGTGTTCGGATTCCCCGTGCCCGGCGGGATGCGCGAGCCCGAGGCGGAGACCGAGGTGCTGGCGGACTTCGTCGACGCGATCATCCACGGCACCGCCGAGCTGGACGGGCCGTGGGCGCCGAAGAATCCGCTGATCGTCTCGGTCGACTCCCCGGACGGGACGTTCGCCCGGATCGCCACCAAGTCCGGCGCGGTGCTCGAACTCGACGGCCGCCGGCTCGGCAGGATGCTGCTGGCCGATCCGGACTTCGGGCGGCAACTGCGGGACGACCGGGAGCGGCCGGTGCTGCTGGTGGCCCGAGACGGTGGTGCCCGCGTGAACTTCGGCGGTCTCGGCTTCGACTTCGCGGGGGCGCTGCGCGCGGAAGGGGTGTTCACCGACGTCTACGCCCCGGACGGTGCGGCGAGTATCGAGCGGGACCGGATCGGCACCAGCGGGGACACCCGGTTCACGCTGGTGTCGGACCTGCGCGCCGGGGACGTGCGGACCAGCGTGCTGAAGAACAAGGCCGGTGAGCCGGTCGCGCTGTTCGTGCGGTATCCCGGGGACGGCCTGGCCTTCCGGCGGGCCCGCGCCTGGGCCGGGAACGCGACGGCCGACCGCCTGCGCGGGTACCTGGTCGAGGCCGGTTCCGCCGCGCACAAGGAGACCTCGCCGTGGCGGGCGGGCAGGCCGCCGGTGTTCCTGTTCACCGGCGCGGGCGAGCGGGGCTACCAGGCCATCCGCCGGGATGGGGTGACCCAGCAGCTCACCCCGGCGAAGCTGGCCCAGATCGTGCGGAGCGACCCCGCTCTGCGGGAGATGCTGGGCAGGGCGACCGGCTTCCCCGAGGACCGGTCACTGGTGCTCGCCACGCTGGACGGGGAGACGACGGGGATCGGCGAGTTCGCGCGGTCGCTGCTCCGCGGCGGCTACTCGCGCGCCATCCATCACACGCCGAGCGCCGTCAGGTTGTCCGGCGACGGATCCATCGCCACGGGCGGGAAGCGGTTCGAAACCACGGCGGCGCTGCTCCCCGGGCCGGACGACGTCGTCACCTACGCGATGGCCAACGAAACCCTGGGCACTCACGGGCAGTTCTTCCCGCTCAACGAGAAGGACGCCCAGGACATGTTCCTGCCCGCGTGGCGCGATTCCGCCGTGCGGCAGCGGTACTACTTCCGCACGACCGAAGTGCCGTTGTTCGGCCACAAGGTCGAGCGCCATTTTCCGGTCGTCGCGCCCTGGGCGGGCAGCACGCTTCCGACATGGTTCCTCGACGGCCACGGGGTGAAGGGCGGGCGGATGCCGTTCGGCCTGAAGACCGACCGGCCCCTGCACATCGGCGACGCCGTGGGCCTCGACGGCGCCGCCGGCGCGCGCATCGTCGCGGGCACCGAGGTGTTCCGGCGGGCCGGTGCGCACCCGGCGGCCCCGATCACGCTCGGGCAGTGCTGGCTGATGGCGACCCCGGCGGGTGCGGACGCGGCTCCCGCGGAACGTTTCAAGGCCGAGTGGCAGCAGATCACGGGTGGCCCGGTCCAGGTGTTCGGTGCCACCAATGTCGTACTGGTGAGCAACAGCAACGCCAGCCACACCGTCGGCGACGGCGGGATGTTCACCGAGGCCCTGCCGGACGGGACCCGCGTCCCGGAGGTCCCGCTGGCCGACCTCGCGGCCAAGGAGATCGAATCGGTGGAGGTCGTCTTCCCGGGGAGAAGCACCACGCTGCCGGGGCCGCGGGTCGCCGACGTGCGCCAGGCCGCGCGCCAGGTCGCGCGCGCCGCGGCCTGGCGCCTGCGCAACAAGGTGACCCTGCCGGGGGTGACGATCGTGGGCTTCGGCCACACCGGCCTGCTGACCAACGCGCGGCAGGCCAAGGCCGCGGGCCAGGGGCGGGCGGACGCGGTCGCCGCGGTGTTCCGGGACGAACTGACCGAGGAGGCGCTGCGGCTGAGCAGGCTGGGCCTGGACATCCGGCCGGAGCAGATCGCCGTCCAGGTCTTCGGTGCCGCGGCGCAACCGGGCACCGTGGGACGGATCGCGCAGCTCTACGTCCGGCTCCCGAAGGATGACGTCGGCGCGGAGGCGGTGCAGCGGATCTTCGGCGGCGACCGTTCGGACGCCGCCGTCCGGGCGCTCAACGAGGCGTTCGCCGCGCTGGCTCCCGGCCACGACAGCCACGACGGCCATGCCGGAAACGCCGGTGTCGTCCCGGACCTGTCCTCGGAACCTCCCGCCATGGCGGAAGCGCGGTCCGGGCTGGAGGGGGCGAACGCGAAGCTCGGCATGCGGGGGCAGTACTTCCCGTCCCGGGAATTCGACCGCACACCGACGCCGGACGACGGTGGGCACGACACCACTGGGATCGAGCGCAGCGCCGGGATCGAACCGTCCGCCCAGCGCCGTTTCACCTGGGCCCGCCACGACCGGCTGCCGCCACTACCACCGCTGCGGGAACTGGTCGAGCCGTCGCGGCTGATGCCTTCGGGGTGGCTGCGCGGTGCCCTCCGCACGGCCGAGGAGGTCGCTCGTTTCCGCGACGACCTCGACCGCATCGTGCGGGTGGCCGGAGACCGGTGGCGCGTCGTGCTCTGG
>NZ_VJWX01000566.1 GCF_007713715.1 Amycolatopsis rhizosphaerae | reverse complement strand
GGCCGACCCCTATGCCCGTACTCGCACCACCGCCGACGGGCAGTACGTGCTGCCGTTGACCGGGGTGGCGCGCCGCACGCGCCCGGCGGCGATGCCGAAGCCCGCACCCACACCGAAACCACGTGCTGCGCGAGGCCGTCAGCTGGTGTTGCCGCTGGGGGATGACTGGCCGGAGAACAAGCCAGTGCTCGGGCGCGACGGCCAATACCGGCTTCCGCTGAACGTGCAGCGCGTCAAGCCAACCTCGGCCCCGCCTGTGCCCCATCGCCCGGGAGCTGGGAGTCGGCGGCGTGGCGGGAAGCAGTTGCAGTTTCCGTTCGACCCGTACAAGGGCAACCGGCCGACCCGTTCGGGGCAGTACCCGCTGCCGCTGGACGGTGTGCGTCGCGTCGCGCCCGCGAAACCCGCACCGGCGACACCACCGGCTCCACCTGTGCGCCCCGCACCGCGCGCCGGGCAGCAACTCCGGCTGCCGCTGGACCTGCCCAAGCCTGCCCGCCGCACACCACCGAAACCGCCCGCATCCGGAGGTAAGCCGTGACCTCGCCTGTTCGCATCCCCGCCGACGTCGAGATGAGGGACCGGGTTCTCGGTCCGTTGACCGCGCGCCAGTTGACCATCCTGGCAGTGACCGGGCTCGTGCTCTACGCCGCCTGGACCCTCACCCGCGCGTTCCTGCCGATCCCGGTGTTCTTCGTGCTGGCCATCCCCATCGGGGCGGCCGCGGCGTTCCTCGCGCTCGGCCAGCGCGACGGCGTCAGCCTGGACCGGCTGCTGATGGCCGCGATCCGGCAACGCATGAGCCCGCGTCGGCTGGTGGCGGCACCCGAGGGGGTGCGGCCCGCGCCGGACTGGCTGACGACCGCAGCGGGGCGGGAGGAGATCTCGCCGTCCGCGTTGCGGCTGCCCGCGGAAGCGGTTACCGACACCGGCGTTGTTGACCTGGGCGCCGACGGTCTGGCGATCGTGGCGGTCGCCTCCACGGTGAACTTCGCGCTGCGCACACCCGCCGAGCAGGAGGCGCTGGTCGCGAGCTTCGGCCGCTACCTGCACAGCCTGACCGCGCCCGTGCAGGTGCTGGTGCGCACCGAGCGACTCGACCTCTCCGAGCAGATCGCCGAGCTGCGCGCCCACGCCGGCGGTCTGCCCCACCCCGCGTTGGAGGCCGCGGCGGTCGAGCACGCCGACTACCTCGCGCAGCTCGGCGAACAGACCGACCTGTTGCGCCGCCAGGTGCTGCTCATCCTGCGCGAGCCAGCGCAGGCGGCAGTCTCCGCGACCGAGCTGAGTGGTCCATCGCCTCTCTCAGTGTTGCGTTCGCGCGGGGGAGGCAGGAGCCCCGCCGACTCCGGGTGGGCGAGCAGCGGGGCGCGGCGGGCGGCGGAGTCGCGGTTGGTGCGTCGTCTTGGCGAGGCCATCGAGCTGCTCGCCCCCGCTGGGGTTGTGGTCACCCCGCTGGATGCCGGGCAGGCAACGGCCGTGCTCGCCTCGGCGTGCAATCCCGACACCTTGCTTCCACCCTCAGCGGCCCTGGCCGGTGCCGATGACGTCATCACCACGGGCGACGGCGACCAGATTCCGTTTGGCGATCCCGACGGCGTCGATGACTGGGACGACGAGGACGGTGCCGACGACGTCGAGGACGGGAGGCGGTGGTGATGGCGACCCGAGCACGCGCCCGGCGCCGCCCTGCGAACGGCGGGCTGCAGGGTAGTGCGGCGTTCACCCCGGACGCCCTGTCGGTGGGGGCCCGGCACCTGGAGGTCGGCAACGAGTGGGTGGCCAGCTTCGCCGTGACCGGGTTTCCCCGCGAAGTGCACCCCGGGTGGCTCGCACCGCTGCTGACGTATCCGGGCAGGTTGGATGTCGCGTTGCATGTCGAGCCGATCGATCAGGCGGCCGCGGCGGCGCGGTTGAGGAAGCAGTTGGCCAAGCTCGAGTCGGGGCGGCGGCACACCGCCGAGCACGGGCGCCTGTTCGACCCGCAGGTCGAGGCCGCGACCGAGGACGCCTACGACCTGTCTTCCCGCCTCGCCCGGGGTGAGGGGAAGTTGTTCCGCGTCGGCCTGTACCTCACGGTGCACGCGCTCTCGCAGCGGGCGCTGGCCGATGAGGTGGCGGCGCTGCGGTCGCTGTGCGCGTCGTTGTTGCTCGACGCGAAGCACACCACCTACCGGTCGCTGCAGGGCTGGGTGTCCACGCTGCCCCTGGGCCTGGATGTAATCGGGATGCGCCGCACCTTCGACACCAGCGCACTGGCCGCCGCGTTCCCGTTCACCTCCCCGGACCTCCCGGCCGCGGACCCGACCTCGGTTGCGGCCCCGTCCGGGGTGCTCTACGGCTACAACGTTGGCTCGCAGGGGCTGGTGCACTGGGACCGGTTCGGCGAGGGGATGCACAACCACAACTCGGTGATCCTCGGCCGCTCCGGGGCGGGCAAGTCCTACCTGGTCAAGCTGGAACTGCTGCGCAGCCTGTATCGAGGGATCGAGATCGCGGTTGTTGACCCGGAGAACGAGTACGCCCGGCTCGCCGCCGCGGTGGGCGGCACCTGCGTGCACCTCGGTGCCCCGGGCGCGCGGCTCAACCCGTTCGATCTGCCCATCCACACCCGCCCCGATGGGCGGCGCACCGCCCCGAAAGACGCCCTCGTGCGCCGGTCGCTGTTCCTGCACACCGTCATCGCCGTCCTCGTCGGCGGCGAACTGCAGGCGGGCGAGCGGGCCGCGCTGGACCGTGGCATCGCCGCCACCTACCAAGCCGCGGGCATCACGAGCGACGCCCGCACCTGGACGCGGCCCGCACCCACGTTGCGGATGCTGCGCGATCAACTCGCCACCGCCGGGCGGGCCGGTGACCGGGCCGCCGCCGAGCTGGCCGCCCGGTTGCATCCCTTCGTGGAGGGCGCGTTCTCGTCGCTGTTCGACGGGCAAACCACCACTAACCCGGAAGGACACCTCGTGGTGTTCTCGCTGCGGGAGCTGCCCGACGAGCTGAAAGCGATCGGCACCCTGCTCACCCTGGACGCGGTGTGGCGGCGCGTGTCCAACCCGGCGATCCGGCGCCCCCGCCTCGTCGTGGTGGACGAGGCGTGGCTGTTGATGAAAGAGACCTCGGGCGCGGAGTTCCTGTTCCGGATGGCCAAAGCCTCCCGCAAGCACTGGGCCGGCCTCACGGTGTCCACTCAGGACACCGCCGACGTCCTGGGCAGCGATCTCGGCAAAGCCGTGGTGGCCAACGCCGCCACCCAGATCCTTCTGCGGCAGGCGCCACAGGCGATCGACGACATCACACACACCTTCGATTTATCGGCCGGGGAAAGACAATTCCTGCTCTCGGCCGATCGGGGCCAGGGATTGCTGTCGGCGGGCACGCAACGGGTGGCGTTCCAAGCCCTCGCCTCACCGGCCGAACACCACCTCGCGACCAGTAACCCCGCCGAACTCGCCGAATACGCCAGCGACAACGAAACCGGCGACTCCCTCGACGCCGAGCAACCCTACCTCGACCTGGGTTTCGCCGCTGAGCACATCGACCTCGACAGTGGCACCGAAGCCGCCTGAGGTCCCCCTATAGCTCGGCATTTCCCCGTCTTTCTTGGAAGGAACCACCATGCGCCCCTGGATACCGGCCGCCCTCCCGCACCCGAGCGAACCGAGCAGCGGATGGCTCGGCGACTACCTGCGCGACCCCGGCGGCGCGCTGTCCGCGCTCCTGGACCACGTGCGGGACTGGGCAGTGACGTGGGGGCCGATCGCCGGGCCTCTGCTTGTCCTCGGCTTCGTGGGGGGCGTGCTGGGCCGGTGGCGGTGGGCGCGACACCGCCATGCAAGGTTGCTCGCCGATGCCCGCCAGGTCACCGTGCTCGCGCCACCCCAGGTGGATCCCGCTGGCGGGGCGGCGTTGTGGTCCAACCTCGTCGGGCTGCTCCGCCCGGCCTGGCGGCGCTGGCTGATCGGGCAGCCGCACGTGGCGTGCGAGTACTGCTTTTCCGAGGCCGGTGTCGCGATCCGGCTGTGGGTGCCCGGCGTGATCCCACCCGGCCTGGTCGAACGCGCCATCGAGGCCGCCTGGCCCGGCGCGCACACCCGCACCACCAGCCCACCACAGCCACCACTGCCGCCACCCGGACCAGGCCAGCGGCAACTGGTCATCGCTGGGGAACTGCGACTCGCCCGCCCGGAGGCGTTGCCGATCCGCACCGATTTCGACGCCGACCCGATCCGCACCCTCATCGGCGCCCCCGTCGGGCTCGACCGAGACGAGTACGCCTGCGTGCAGATCCTGGCCCGCCCGGTCACCGGCCGCCGGGTCGCGACAGCGCGCCGCTCCGCGCGGCGCCTACACACCCGCGGCCCCACCCGCCTGGTCGGGCGGCTGCTCGACCAGTTCACCCCCGGCATGAAACCCCGCCGCCCGAGCGTGGGGCGAACAGGCTCGGGTGCCTTACACAGCGAGCC
>NZ_VJWX01000565.1 GCF_007713715.1 Amycolatopsis rhizosphaerae | reverse complement strand
CCTGGGGCGGCCGCTGCCACACGTCCGCGTCCACGTCCTCGACACCCGGTTCCGGCCCGCGCCCGCGTGGGCGACCGGGGAAATCCACATCGGCGGGGCGGGCGTGTCCCGCGGCTACCTCGGCAGGCCGGCGCTGACCGCGGAACGATTCGTGCCGGACCCGTTCGGTGCCGTCCCCGGCGCGCGGCTCTACCGCACCGGTGATCTGGCCCGCCGCCTCGCCGACGACGACCTGGTGTTCCTCGGCCGTGCCGACGACCAGGTCAAGATCCGGGGTCACCGCGTCGAACCCGGGGAGATCGCGAACGTCCTGCGCACGCACTCCACCGTCCGGGAAGCCGCCGTCGTGCTCCGCCGGGACGAGGACGGGCCGCGGCTGATCGCCTACGTCGTCACCCGCTCCGGCGAGACGGCCGAGCTGCGGGACCACTGCGCCCGGCGGCTGCCCGACCACATGGTGCCCGCCGCGTTCGTCCCGCTCGAGGTGTTGCCCCGGACGCCGAACGGCAAGCTCGACCGGGCCGCCCTTCCCGAACCGGAACGCACGGAGCCGGGAACCGCTTATGTGGCACCGGAAACCGACGCCGAGAAGACCCTCGCCGAGATCTGGGCACAAGTCCTGCACCTCGACCGCGTCGGCCGCCACGACAACTTCTTCACCCTCGGCGGCGACTCCATCCTCAGCATCCAAGTCGTCGCCCAAGCCACCCAAGCAGGCATCACCCTCACCCCCCCGCTCCTGTTCCAGCACCCCACCATCGCCGAACTCGCCGCCCTCGGACCCCGGGTCCCGGCCGTCGAGGCCGACCAGGGCCCGGTCACCGGCCCGGTGCGGCCCAGCCCGGTGCAGCGCTGGTTCTTCGAGCAGGACCTGCCCGCGCCGCACCACTACAACCAGGCGGTCCTGCTGCGGGTGCGCGAACCGCTCGACCCGGTGGCGCTGGAGAAGTCCTTGCGGGCACTGGTGATTCACCACGACTCGCTGCGCCTGCGCGCCTTCCGCTCCCCCGGCGGCGAGTGGACCATGGACATCGCGCCCCCCATCGTCGACTACCCGATCCTCACCGTCGCCGATCTCTCCGGGCTTCCCGGCGACCGGCGCACCACCGCCCACGAAGACCTCGTCGCCCGCGCCCAGACCACCCACGACCTCGCTCGCGGGAAGCTCCTCCACGCCCTCTACACCGGTCACCACCTTCTCCTCACCGCTCATCACCTCGCCACCGACGGCATCTCCTGGCGCATCCTCCTCGAACACCTCACCGCCGCCTACGGCGGAACCCGGCTCCCCCGCAAGACCACCTCCTTTCAGCACTGGACGCGGGACCTCGCCGACGAGCGGCCGGAGCCGGCCGCGACCGAGCCGATCCCGCGTGAGCGCGCCGAGTCGCCCGAGGTGAACACGTACGGGAATGCCCGCACCGTGACGACCTCCCTGGAGCCGCGGCGACCGGTCACGCAAGACGTGCTGCTCACCGCGCTCGCGCACACCATCGCCACCTGGATCCACCGGCCCACCGTCACCTTCGACGTCGAGCACCACGGGCGCACCCACGCCCCCACGCACGACCTCACCCGCACCACCGGGTGGTTCACCACGATCCATCCGCTCACCCTCACCACCACCCACGACCCGCACACCACGCTCCAGCACACGAAGAACCAGCTCTCCGAGGCGGACCGGAGGCACCGCCCGTCCGCGGAGATCCGCTTCAACTACCTCGGCAGGTTCGACGGCGCGCTCGGCGAAGACGCGCCGTGGGAGCTACTTCCGGACGCCGTGGACGGCACCGCCGATCCGAGCGGCCGCCGGCCGTACCTGCTGGACGTCAACGCGATGGTCATCGACGGGACGCTGCGGGTGCACTGGACCTACTGCCCCGCCCTGCACCGGCGCGAGACCGTCGAGACGCTGGCCGGACGTTTCCTCCGTGAAACGGAACGCGTCCTCGACGGCGAGGGCGGTGATTTCACCGGCGCCGGGCTCAGCGAACCGGATCTCGAGGAATTCATGGACCACTTGGACGACGTGTTCGCCTCGGAAGGGGAAGCATGACCGGGGACAACGGCGCGGCCAGGAAGCGCGTGGAGCGGATCCACCCGCTTTCGCCGTTGCAGCGCGGGATGGTGTTCCACACCATGCTGGAATCGGAGACGAACACCTACGTCGAGCAGGTCGCGTTCCGTCTCCAGGGCGCGCTGGACGTGGCGGCGTTCCGAAGCGCATGGCGTGAAGTGGTGGCACGGCACGAGATTCTGCGCACCTCCATCCACTGGACGGAACAGGCGAAGTCGCGTCAGGTCGTCCACCGGCAGGGCACACTGCCGTGGACCGAACACGACTGGCGTGCTCTCCCGGCGGACGAGCAGGCCGCCAAGCTGGACGCGTTGTCGCGCGAGGACTGGGTGAAGGGCTTCGACCTGGCCAGGCTCCCGCTCTTCCGGCTGACGCTGATCCGCCTCGGCGAAGACACGCACCAGGTCATCTGGACCAATCACCACGCCATCCTCGACGGCTGGTCGCGCGCCGCGGTGTTCCGCGAAGTGCTGGCGCTCTACCGCGCCGCGTGTTCAGGGCGTCCTGCCTCCCTTCCCCCGGCTCGCTCGTTCGGGGACTACATCGCCTGGATCGGCCGTCAGGATCCGGCACGCGCGGAGGGTTTCTGGCGTACCACACTGGCCGGTTTCACCACGCCCACCCGCCTGCCCGCTTCGTCCGAGTCCGTCGCGACGGCCGCGGAGCGCAGCGCGACCGTCGATTTCACGCTCTCCGCAGCGGATTCGGCGGCTCTGCGCGCCCTTTCCCGCGGTCATGGTGTGACGTTGGGGACGATCGCTCAGGCCGCGTGGGGTCTGCTGCTGTCGCGGCACGCCGGGACCGACGATGTGGTGTTCGGGGTCACCGTGTCGGGACGGCCACCAGAGCTGACCGGTGTCGAGTCGATGGTCGGGCTGTTCATCAACACCCTGCCCGTCCGCATCCAGATCGACCCCGACCGGAACATAAGCGACTGGCTGCAGGACCTCCAGAAGACAATCGGACAACTCCGCGAACACGAACACACCGACCTCGCCGAAATCCAGACCTGGAGCGAAATCCCGCGCGGCGAACCCCTCTTCGACAGCCTGGTCGTGTTCGAGAACTA
Source organism: Amycolatopsis rhizosphaerae (assembly GCF_007713715.1). Lineage (GTDB taxonomy): Bacteria > Actinomycetota > Actinomycetes > Mycobacteriales > Pseudonocardiaceae > Amycolatopsis_E > Amycolatopsis_E rhizosphaerae. Next base: position 1,320 of record NZ_VJWX01000565.1, on the reverse strand, counting down.
CCCCATCGACGGCGGGGACGACGCGACATCGGGCGACGTGACCGTCGGCGAGGTCCGGATACGGGAACAAACCCACTACCCGCTGACGTTGGTGGTGGTTCCGGGTGAGCGGATTGGTGTGCGATTGCTCTATGCCACCGACCGGTATGACCATGCGGGCGCGTCGGCGTTGCTGGACCAGCTTTGCGTCCTGCTGCACGGCATGACCCAGGCGTCATCCACAGTGGACGAACTGGATCTACTCACCGCCGAGCAACAAGAGAACCTCACCACCACACCCACCGTCGACGTTCCTGCCGGGCCTGTGTTGGTGGAGCGGTTTGCTGAGTGGGCACGGTCATCGCCGGACCGGGTAGCGGTGGTATCGGGGGATGCGCAGGTGACCTACGGGGCGGTGTTGACGCGCGCGTCCCGGTTAGCGGCGCATCTGGTGGCGTCCGGTGTGGGCGCGGACAGTGTCGTCGGCGTGTTCCTCGACCGTTCGGTCGAGCAGATCGTGGCGGTTCTTGCAGTGCAGCTGGCCGGGGGTGCCTATCTGCCGATCGACACGGGTTACCCCCCGGAACGGGTCGAGTATCTACTGGAGGATAGTGGCGCCCGGGTGTTGATCACTGATCGAGACACGACGAGTGCGGGTGTGGTGGTGCCCCCCTCGGCCGAGGGTGGGGTGCTGCCCGAGGTGAGGGTGTCTGCCGATCAGTTGGGGTATGTGATCTACACGTCGGGGTCGACGGGGAACCCGAAGGGTGTGCTGGTTACACACCGGCAGGCGGCACGGTTGTTCGACGCGACCCGGGACTGGTTCAACTTCGACCCGGATGATGTGTGGACACTGTTCCACTCGATCGCTTTTGATTTCTCGGTGTGGGAACTCTGGGGAGCGTTGGCCCATGGCGGCCGACTGATACTGGTAGACGAGGACACCCGCCGCTCACCGGCGGAGATGGCGGTGCTGCTGGGTGAGCAGGCGGTGACGGTGTTGAACCAGACACCGTCGGCGTTCTTCCCCCTGTCCCACACCATCCTCACCGAGGACCGGGCTATACCGGGGTTACGGGCCGTGATCTTCGGGGGTGAAGCACTACCAGTCGAACAACTGGCCGACTGGGTCCACCACTTCGGTGACCAGCACCCCCAGTTGGTGAACATGTATGGCATCACCGAAACCACGGTGCATGTCACCCACCGCCCCCTGACCACCCGTGATGTCATCCCGGGTGCGGGTAGTGTGATCGGCCGACCCATCCCCGACCTACAAGTCCATCTGCTGGACCGGCGGTTGCGTCCCGTGCCACCCGGTGTGGTGGGCGAGCTTTATGT
>NZ_VJWX01000564.1 GCF_007713715.1 Amycolatopsis rhizosphaerae | reverse complement strand
AAGAAGCACTCGATCCCGGTGTACCGGTCGACGGCGTGGGCGTGGTACTCGTCGTGGCGGGACTCGGCTCGGACGTACCGGCCGGACTGGAAGGCGTTCCGGCAGGCGGCACCGCCACCGGGGATACGGCGCCGGTGGGCGGCTTCTGCGCGGTGACCGGCACCACGACCACGGGTGCCGCACCGGCGCGGTAGGACGCGTCGAGCGCCACCACCATGTCCACATAGGACTCGGAATGGTTGTACCGCAACACGGCCGCCCGTAGGCCGTCGGGATTCCTCAGATCCTCCCCTCCCGCACACAGGTACCGGGCGGCGGCCAGTGCGGCGTCGAAGATGTTGTCGGGATCCGCGCGCCCGTCCCCGTTCCCGTCAGAGGCGTAAACCCGCCAGGTCGACGGGATGAACTGCATCGGGCCCACCGCCCGGTCGAACACCGGATCCCCGTCGAACCCGCCGCCGTCGGTGTCACCGATCCTCGCCGTCCCGGCCGATCCGTCCAGCACGACGCCCCGGATGGCCGGGGCGACCGTGCCGTCGGAGTACAGCCGCGAACCGCCGTAGCGGCCGTGATCGGATTCCACCCTGCCGATCGCCGCCAGCGTGCTCCAGTTCAGCCCGCAGCGCGGGCTGGCACCGGCCAGGGTCGCGGCCGCCGAACGGTAGGCCGCGAACGCGACGTCGGGCAGTCCACCGGGCAGGACTTTGGCGAGCGGCCCGGACACCGGGACGGCGGTGACCGCCGCCGGTGCCGCCGCTCCCGGTGGCGCCGGGTTTTCCCGCGGAGCCGGTGTGGGAGGCAGCGCGTGCGCTCGCCGGGCCGGAGTCTCCTCGGCGAGCGAACGCGGGGCCGGGGCGGCTATGGGCCCCAGCGCTGGGGCCTGTTCCGGCGGACGCCCGAAGGCGAGCGAAAGCCCGGCCAGTACCGCGAGGCAGGCCAGCAGCAACGAGGCGGGCAGTATCGCGCTTCTCCGTCGCACCAGGGTTTTCCAGCATGTGCCCGCGCGTCGGCGCCTGATCATCACATCCCCCGTCGTCGGCTCTCGCCGCAGCGGCAAGCGCTCTCCGGTTTCCCTCCTTCTCAAGACCTGCGGCGGGGCCCGGATCTGATGCGCGGAAACGGGTCGCCGGGCAAAATTGCTACTTGGGAGTAGACAAGAAAGGGAAAAGTGAGCACGATCACAGTCACCTCGGCCCCATCGATGGTTGAGTTCCTCCATGGGTGGGTACGCCGGGGCGCAGTCTTCGTCGAGTGGCGCGCCTGCGGGCCGCCACGGACACCGGGGGAGTGTCGATCGTGACAGGGCCGGCCAGCATGTCCGATGACCGCGAAGGCACCCGGGTTCCCCGGCCGCGCCACCGGCCGGACACCTCCGCCGCCGGACTGCGCGCCCAATGGCACGCCGAAAGCCGGCGACGCGACTGGCCGCGGGATCTTCCCTGGGACGTTCCCGCCACCAGCGCCGTCGTCACGGCCTGCTTCGAGGGCGCCACACCGCCCGACGCACTGCCCGACGCGCTGTACGCGCTCGCGGACGAGCGGCTCGCCGAAGCCGCCTCCCCCGCCGATTTCGCACGCGACATCGAGGCACTCGCGTACTGCCTGGACGACGGGCCCGCGGCGGACGAGCTGATCGGACTGGGACGTCACGCGATCGGCGCGGTGCTGGCCCGCGACCACGTACTGGGCGAGCTCTACTCCCCCGCGACCTCGTTCCGCAGCAGGACCGCGTTCCTGGCCGACCTGACCGGCCCCGCGGCGGCGGGGATGCCGGTGCACGTGTGGACCGCCCGCTGGCGGCCCGCCGCCCGGACCTGGTCCGCCACGGCCACCCAGCTGACCGTCGCCTCCGCGGTCCGCACCGCCCTGCGCGACGGCGAGTCGGCCGCCTACTTCGGCCCGGGCTGCCTGGCCGTACTTCTCACCTCGCCGGGGCGCGGAACGGAACTGGACGAACTGCTGCGCGGGGTCGCGGACCTGGGCCCGGTGGAATCGCTGATCCACACCCGGCCCGACGGTCCGCTCGAACGATGGGGCCGCTGGCTGATCAAGGTGTTCCCGGAATTGATCGACGATCCACTCCCCTGAGACTTGTCTCGAAGTGGTGTGCGGGGCGGTGCGGGAAGCGGAACCTGACGGCCCACCGCAAGCGGCTCCGCCTTGAAGCTCCAAAATGGAGCAATGTGACTCATTCGTTACGCGTCCTTTGCCACGGACGGCGCATTATGCGCGAGGTCCGATCAAGATCCAAGTCGCTTCCGGCCATTCACTCGACTGCCTACCTGTCCGGGTGAAAAACACGGAAACGCCACGTCCCGTAGATCGATCTTTCACCCGACTGGCGGCTACTCGATGTAGTTCCATTTGGAACTTCAGGACCGGGGAAAGAACGAGGAGGGCCCATGAGCCAGGCGCTCGCGGTGAGTCTGGCCGAACTTCCGGACAGCGAACTTCTCACCCAGGCGCGGCACGGCATCGGCGAGGCACTGGTCATCCTGTTCCAGCGGCACCACGGCCCCCTGCTGCGCTACGCGCGCTCGGTGGTCCGCTCCCGCAGCGACGCGGAGGACCTGACCGCCGAGGCACTGCTTCGCATGATGCTGGCCTTGAAGGCGGGCAAGGGCCCCACCACGAACACTCCGGCCTATCTGCGCACCACCGTCCGCAGGCTCGCCGCCGAGCACGGCGGCGACAACGCGCGACTGGTGTCGGTCGGGCTGGCCTTCGCCGAGGCGGAGCGCGACGAAGCCGGACGGCCCGGCGCGCGCGACCAGCCGACCGACCACGAGGCGCTGCTGGATCTGGCCTTCCGGTCGCTGGCACCGCGGTGGCGGCAGGTCCTGTGGATGAGCGAGGTACTGGGCTACCGGCCGCACGAGATCGCCACCGCGCTCGCCATCGCCCCGGCCGCGGCCAGCGCGCTGTTGTGGCGAGCCCGCAGGGCACTCAGGTTCCGCTTCGAAGAACTGCGCCCGGCCGCCCCCGTCAGCGGGTAGCGCCGGGCTCCGGGGGGACGGGCCCGGCAGGCCGGGCAGCCACGGTCCGCCGGTCCAGTGCGCTCAGGGACAGCAGGAGTTCCGCGCAGCGCACCGGTTCCATGCCGGCGATCTCGGCGAGGGCGGTCACCCCGCCCCAGCCGAGCAGGACCTCGCCGGAGCGTGCCCCGCGCGCGCTGGCCCGCGCCCACCGCTGCAGCGGCAGGAGTTCCGGCTGCGTGCACCGCGCCAGCACCGAAAGCGGAACCACGACGGCACCGCGGTCCACGCCGGCGGCACCGCCCACCTTGCCGAAGGCCGACACGCGCCGCTCCGCCTCACCGACCAGGTGGCGCACGGACTGCCCGAGCGCGGCGCACAGCACCGCCAGCGTGTCCATCTTCAAGGCCCGATGACCATCCTCATAGGACGCGATCGCGGACGGGGAGATGCGGCCGCCGGTTCGCGCGCTCAGCTCGCTCCTGCTCAGCCCGTGGGTCCGCCGGAGGTCGCGCAGGAGGAAGACGAGCGTGGCCACGAAGGCGGGAACCCGGTGGCCCGTTTCGTCTTGCGAAACCTTTCCTTCGCTCCGGTCGACGAGTTCCGCTCTCTCGCCGGTCCGGGGCACCGGGGCGGTCACCGGGCCGCTCCCGCCACGGCCTGCCGCATCCGGTCCCCGGCCGCGCCGGGCTCGCCGCCCAGCGTCAGCAGGCCGTGCCGGAAGCCGATCGACACCGCGTGCGTCCGGTCCCGCGCGCGCAGCTTCCGCAGGATGTTCTTCACGTGGGTGCGGACGGTCTCCACGGAAACACCGAAGATGTCGGCGATCGCCGCGTTTTCCAGTCCCTCGGCGAGCAGGTCGAGCACCTGGTATTCGCGCTGGGACAGCGCGACGGCGAGCGCGCTGTTGGCCGCCGCCGGACGCCGCGCCCGGGGCGCCGGTGTGACCGGGCAGTCCGTGGACAGCCCGGCCAGCACCGGATCCAGGTACCGGCGGCCCGGCAGCGTCCGCCGGATCCCCATCAGCAACTGCCCGGCTTCGGCCGCCCGCGGGATCGCCCCCTGCGCCCCGGCTTCCATCATGCGCGCCACGAATTCCGGGTCGTGGTCGCCGTCCTCCACCACGAGCAGCACGGTGAGGCCGTGCTCTCCGGAGGAGAGTATCCGCGTCAGTTCCCCCTGCGGGTCCAGTCTGGAATCCACCAGCACCACGTCGGCCCTGGCGTGCGCCGCCAGCCGCAGCGCCCCGCGCGTGGTGCCCGCGTGCCCCACCCAGGTCAGATCCGGCGCCCGGCCGATCAGCCAGGACAGCCCGGCCCGGTAGATCGCGTCGGCGTCGACGGCGGCGACCAGCCTGCGGCGTCCCTGCTGCGGGATCGGCACCTCGCCAGTGAACTTGCGGTTCGTCATCGGTTCCCTTCCTTCGCCTGGGGCGCGAACCTGAGTCCGGCCGGGCGGTTGTGCTCGCTCACGTTTCGCTCGCCGCCCCGTGCGC
>NZ_VJWX01000563.1 GCF_007713715.1 Amycolatopsis rhizosphaerae | reverse complement strand
GATACGGGCTGATCGGCGGGGTCGTGTAGTGCTGTCCGGGCTGCCGCAGCGGCAGACCGGCCTGCGGCCCGGTGTCCGGGCCTCCGCTCTGCGGTCGTGACGGCGGGACCGGCGGTGTCTGCGGACCGGCGGGCGGCGGAGTGCTCGACGCCTGCGGCGGCGCGGGCGGGCTCGGCGGTTCCTGTGCCTCGTCCCGCACGGGCGGCGGTTCCGGCGTACCACGCAGGATGTCGGCCGCCTTCGGGACGGACGGGGTGGTCGTGCCGAGCGGGCCCGGCACCTCCTGGCGCGCCACCTTCTCGGCCTCCCGCACCGCTTCCGCGATACGGGGGTCCGTGGAGGTGTCGAACCAGCTCGCCACCTCTTCGTCGTCGAACGACGGCGGCTCGACCGCTTCCCCGCTCGGCTGCTCGTAGCGGAACACGCCGTCCTCACCCTGCTTGCCGAACGCCCGGGCGAAGTTTTCCAGCGCGCGACCGTAGTCGCTGGGGACCAGCCAGACCTTGTTCGCGTCGCCCTGCGCCATCTGAGGCAGCGTCTGCAGGTACTGGTAGGCCAGCACCTCCGGCGTCGGACGCCCGGCCTTGACCGCGGCGAACACCTTCTCGATGGCCTTCGCCTGGCCCTGTGCCTGCAGGTAGCGGGCGGCGCGTTCACCCTGGGCACGGAGAATGCGGGACTGCCGGTCCGCCTCCGCGGCCATGATCGTCGCCTGCTTCTGCCCTTCGGCCGCCAGGATCTGCGACTGCTTCTGCCCCTCCGCCGTCTTGATCGCGGCCTCCCGCTGGCCTTCGGCGTTGAGGATCATCGCGCGCTTCTCCCGGTCGGCGCGCATCTGCTTCTCCATCGAGTCCTGGATCGACGGCGGCGGGTCGATCGCCTTGAGCTCCACCCGCGCCACCCGGATGCCCCAGCGGCCGGTGGCCTCGTCGAGCACCCCGCGCAGCTGGCTGTTGATCTGGTCGCGCGAGGTCAGCGCCTGCTCCAGCGTCATGCCACCGACCACGTTCCGCAGCGTGGTGGTGGTCAACTGCTCGACACCGACGATGTAGTTCGAGATCTCGTAGACCGCGGCCCGCGAGTCGGTGACCTGGAAGTAGACCACCGTGTCGATGGAGACGGTCAGGTTGTCCTCGGTGATCACCGGCTGCGGCGGGAAGGACACGACCTGTTCCCGCAGGTCGATCCGGGCGCGCACCTTGTCGAGGAACGGCACGAGGAAGTTCAGCCCCGGCGAGGCGACCGTGCGGAATCTGCCCAGCCGTTCGATCACCGCCGACTGTGCCTGCGGGACCACCATGATCGCCTTCGCGATGGTGATGATCACGAACAGGGCGATGACCGCGACAACTATGATCGCTGCGGTTCCCAAGATCTCTCCCGTCGTCCAGAGTGGTTACGGCTCCGGGGACACCACGGCCGTGGCGCCCGATATCTCTACCACGGTCACCTTCGTGCCGGGCTCGATCCGCTGACCTTCGATGAAGCTGCGAGCCGACCAGACGTCCCCGTCGAGCTTGATCCGGCCGCCGCCCTCGTTGTCCACCGCGGACAGGACCACGCCGTGCTTGCCGACCAGCGCCTCGATCCCGGTCCGGACCACCGGAGTGTGCAGGAACCGGCGCTTGAGCGCGGGCCGGGCCAGCCACAGCAGGCCCGCCGAGGCCACCGCGAACACGATCACGTCGATCACGGCGTTGCCGGTGAGCGCCGCCGAACCGGCCGCCACCAGCGCCCCGACGCCGAGCATCAACAACACCAGGTCGCCGGAGATCACCTCGGCGGCCATCAGCACGACTCCCGCGATCAGCCAGATCAGTGCCGGTGTCATGGGCTCATCGTGGCAGAAAGTGACCGGTCGGAGCCACCGAAGCGCCCGATCTGATCTCCATCCGTCCTCCGGTCAGGCTTCCGGGGCGGTCACGAAGTCGATCAGACGCTCGACCGCGCCGATCAGCGGCGTCTCCAGGTCGCGGAAGCTGCTCACCGCGCCGAGCACCCGCTGCCACCCTTCGTGGGGTTCGCCCCAGCCCAGTGCGGCGCAGACCCCTTCCTTCCACGGCCTCCCGCGCGGCACCTCCGGCCACGCCCCGATGCCGACGGCGGAGGGCTTCACCGCCTGCCAGATGTCGATGTACGGGTGTCCGGTGACCAGCACGTGCTCGTCGTGGATCGCGGCCACCAGCCGCGACTCCTTGCTGCCGGGGACGAGGTGGTCGACCAGGACACCGAGCCTGCGTCCCCGGCCGGTGCCGAACTCCTCGATCCGCCCGGCCAGCACGTCCACACCGTCGAGCGGTTCGACGACCACGCCCTCGACGCGCAGGTCGTGCCCCCACACGCGCTCGACGAGTTCGGCGTCGTGCTTGCCTTCCACCCAGATGCGCGAGTCGCGGGCGGTCCGGGCCCGCAGGCCCTCCACCCGTACCGAACCCGAGGCCGACCGCGCCGGCGCGGGCGGGACGGCCGCTCTGGGCGGCACCAGGGTCACCGGCTTGCCTTCCAGCAGGAAACCGGCGGGGGCCAGCGGGAACACCCGTTGCCCGCCCCGCCGGTCTTCGAGCACCACGGTGCCGTGTTCGAGCCTGATCACCGCCCCGCAGAATCCGCTTCCCGGCTCTTCGACGACGAGCCCCGGCTCGGCCGCGATCTCGGGAATCCGGCGTTTCTTCCGGCCGGACAGGACGTCGTGATAGCTGTGGGAGTGCACGAGCGGGCACGGTAGCGCCGCACTCAGGCCTCCGTCTCGGCGCCACGCCGAGTGGCGAAGGTGACCGCGGCCAGCACGCCCGCGACAGCCACCAGGCCCAGGGCGACCCCGAAATTCAGGCGGTAACCGGCGGTCAGCGCGACCGCCCGCGGCACACCCGAGGCCGCCAGCCCGTCGGTGCGGGTGGCGGCGAGCACCGCCAGCACCGACAGCCCCAGCGCTCCCCCGACCTGCTGGGTGGTGTTGAACAGGCCGGACGCGAGCCCGGTGTCCTCGGGGCGGGCGTCGCGCATGCCCAGCGTCATCAACGCCGGCATGGCGAAGCCGAAACCGATGCCCAGCGCGAGCAGCGCGGGCAGCACGTCGGCCACGTAGCTGCCGTCCGCCCTGATCACGGCCAGCAGCGCCACACCGGCGGCGATCAGCACGAGGCCGCCCAGCAGCACCGGTCGCTCGCCGAACCTGGCGGTCACGCGCGCCGAGGCGACCAGGGAGATCACCGCGATCGACGCGGCCGCCGGCAGCATCGCCAGCCCGGTCCCCTGGGCGGACAGGCCCAGCACCTGCCGCAGGTACAACACGATGTGGTACTGGAACGCGAACATCGCCGCGATCAGCAGCATGAGCACCAGGTTGGCGCCGCTGAGCGTGCGGGACCGGAAGATCCGCAGCGGCAGCAGGGGGTGTTCCGCGCGGGCCTGCCGCACCAGGAACGCGACGACCAGGATGATCGCGAGGGCGCCGAAGCCGAGGGTGTGCGCCGAAGTCCAGCCGTGCCCGTCGACCTCGACGATGGTGTAGACCAGGAGCATGAGCCCCGCGGTGATGAGCACGCCGCCCGGCACGTCGGCACCCGCCGCCAGTCCCACGCCGCGGTCGGCCGCCAGCACCCGCAGTGCCACCGCGACGGCCGCCACGCCGATCGGCAGGTTGATCAGGAAGATCCAGTGCCAGCTGACCGCCTGCGTCAGCACCCCGCCGACGACGGTGCCGATCGACCCGCCCGCCGCCTGGACGAAGCTGAACGCACCGATCGCCTTGGCCCGCTCCCCGGGTTCGGGAAACAGCGCCACCACCATGCCCAGCGCGACCGCGGAGGAGGCGGCGCCGCCGATGCCCTGGACGAACCGCGCGACCACCAGGACTTCGGCGTTCCAGGCCACGCCGCACAGCAGCGAAGCCGCGGTGAACACGATCATGCCGAGCAGGAACACCCGGCGGCGGCCGATGAGATCACCCAGCCTGCCGGTCAGCAGGAGCAGCCCGCCGAAGGCGATGCCGTAGGCGTTGATCACCCACGCCAGGCTCGACGGGCTGAACCCGAGATCCTGCTGGATGGAGGGCAACGCGACGTTCACGATCGTCTGGTCCAGCACGATCATGAGGGTCTGGGCGCACAGCACCGCCAGCGCGAGCAGGCGGGACCGGGCGCCGGTGGACACGGCTTGGGACACCTCTGACCTCCAAAGGAGCACGATTTGTAACAGTGCTCATGATCTGTTCCCGCGGAGGTGGACGGAAGAAGGCACTTCCGTGTCCCAGTGGCACACGGATGTGACCGTCCAGGTCCGGGCCTCGCCACCGCGCCGCACGTGACCTGGACGACTCCTGACGGGGCGGGGGCGAGCCGTGAAGGGCCCCTTCACGGTCGATTCGACTGTGAAGGGACGGCGGATTCATGCGGTGGTTGCAATTTGATCTATTTAGGACAGTAGCATGTTGAGTTTTTGTTGGGGGGTGGCCCAGTCGAGGGTTTTGCGGGGTCGGGTGTTGAGC
>NZ_VJWX01000562.1 GCF_007713715.1 Amycolatopsis rhizosphaerae | reverse complement strand
ACCCTGTACGTCTACACCACCGAAGCCGAATCGCCGTCCCGTCGAGCCCTCGAACTCCTCGCAGGCTGGACCGCCACCAGCCCGGGTACCCAACCCCGAACCCACAAGCCCGGCAAGTGAACCCTCACAGCAGGGCCCGGCAGGCGTGTCATCAAAAACTCATCCGCCGTGAATAACGTCTGCGAGGACAGCTTCCGGTGGCGCCACGCCACCACGAGTGGGTTTGGGGATAGACATGGACCTCTTGCACATGGTGCTCAGGCCGATCATCGTCGGCGCGCTGGTCGCTTTCGTGAGCTGGCTCAGCATCACGGTCCGGAAACGAAAGGTCGCCCGGGCGGAGGCGGCCGCGCCGGCGCCGGTCGAAGACCGCTCGCAGACGTTGCTGCGTCAGGCACAGCAGTTCGACTCTGAGCGGGACTCGCTGGAGGCCCAGGGACAGCGGCCGGAGGCACTCGCACGGGCCCGGGCGGCGGCCGACAGCTGGCGCCAGCTCGCGCATCTACGACCGGGGCGCTTCCAGACCGAACTCCAGGCCGCGTTGACGCGACTCGACCACCTGCAGAAGACCGCAGGGCACGCCTGAAAAGGCGACACGGACCGACCAAGAAGGCGAGACCCAGATGCCTACCGCCCTGTGGACCGGCCGACACGCCGTCGAGGAGGAGGTGAGCGCCGACATCGCCCGGACCCTCGGGAACGAGCTCGGCCTCGCCGCCGCCCCCGCGGCCATGACACTTTCGGCCGCCAGCACCGGTGTTCCGGCCGGGAGCCTGCTGCCGCCACGCGAGCGGTTCAGCGGCATGCCGGCGCCGACGCACTGCTTCGTCTACGTCGACGCCCCAACGCCGCGGCCCTTCGAACTCCGCGCCGCGATCATGAGCGGGCGCACGGCGATCCGTCGCGCCCTCGGGCTGGGCACCCTGCTGTATGCGGTGCCCCTGAGCCTGCCGGCCCCGGCCCGGGTCGCCCTGGGTAGGGCCGGCGGCTCCGGCCCCACTCCCTTCGAAGGGGACCCCGTGGTCGCGGGCCGCCTGAACGCGGACGCGCAACTGGTGGAAAACGCCAACGCGCTGGCCGCCACCACGGCCGGGCAACGAAAGCAAATTATCAGCGCCCCAGGTGTCACCTACGACCGAACGTGGGCGGTGGAGCGGCTGCTGGCGATCGAGCCGCTTCCCCAGGGCCCGGTCCTGCTCGTGCGCACCCTGCACCGCGCCACCACCCGCGGCTGGACGCTCCGCGCCGCCGCCGTACTGGACCTCGCCACCCGCGTCGAAACGGCACTCCGGACGGTGCGTGCGTAGGACCCTGGTCCTTGAGCCCGCCCGCGGTGTTTTCGGCCCGTCGGCGGTGTCGATTTCGCGGGTCGTCGTTCGTGTAGGGGTGACGGGCTCGCCGTGGGCGGCCCGCGAACCTCCAAGGAGCACTCGATGGGTTCGATCACGGTGACGATGAGCGTCACGCTCGATGGCGTGGTGCAGGGTCCGGGACGGGCGGATGAGGACACCCGCGGCGGTTTCACGCACGGCGGTTGGGGGCAGAGTTATGGGGACGAGGTGATGGCCCAGGAGATGGGAGCGGGTATGAGTACGCCGGGCGCCATGCTGCTCGGCCGCCGCACCTGGCAGGACTTCCTCGCCGGCTGGGGACGGGCGAGCGAGGACAACCCGTTCAGCACGCACCTGAACGCGGCCACCAAGTACGTCGTCTCACGGACGCTGAAAGAGAGGGACGCTTGGCAGAACTCGGTGCTGCTGCGCGGCGACGCGGTCGCGAGGGTGGCCGAGCTGAAGGCCCGGCGGGACGGGAATCTGTCCGTCATCGGCAGCGCGTCGCTGGTCCGCACCCTGCACGCCGCCGGCCTCGTCGACCGGTACACGCTGCTGATCCACCCGCTGACCCTGGGCAGTGGTTCGCTGCTGTTCGAAGGCCCCGCCCCGTGGACCCGGTTCGAGCTCACCCGTAGCGTGACGACCACCACGGGCGTCATCGTCGCCCAGTACACCCGCCGGTGAAGGAGCGGACCGTGCCGAAGTACCTGTTTTCCCTCTACCAGCCCGACGGCGGCAGGCCCGACGCCGAAACCATGGCTCGCATCGCGGCCGACCTGCACCGGCTCAACGAGGAGCTGCTCGAGAGCGGCTCGTGGGTGTTCACCGGCGGCCTGCATCCCCCGGACACCGCAACGGTCGTCCGGCCCGACGGCACGATCACCGATGGCCCCTACCTCGAGGGCAAGGAGCACATCGGCGGCATCTACGTCGTCGATGCGCCCGACCTGGACGCGGCGCTGGCCTGGGGGCGCAAGGCCGCGGCAGCGACGACGCTGCCGATCGAGCTGCGCCCGTTCCAGGACAGAGCGCCGTACTGACGCGATGACGCCGGAGGGGATCGCGGCCGTTTTTCGCGCCGAATTCGGCAGGGCCGTCGCCGTCCTCGTCCGCATGCTGGGCGACATCGGTCTGGCCGAAGAGGCGGTCGCCGACGCGTTCACGACCGCACTGCAACGCTGGCCGGACGAAGGCGCGCCACCCAGCCCCGCCGGCTGGATCATCACCACCGCCCGCAACCGCGCCCTCGACCAGCTGCGCCGCGAGTCGGCCCGCGCGCACAAGCACGCCGAGGCGGCGGTCCTGCACGCCCCGGCCGAGCCCGTCGAGGAGGGCGCCGTGCCCGACGACCGGCTGCGGCTGCTGTTCACCTGCTGCCATCCGGCGCTCGCTCGTCCCGCGCAGGTGGCGCTCACTCTGCGCCTGCTCGGCGGGCTGACCACACCCGAGATCGCCCGCGCCTTCCTCGTCCCCGAGGCCACCATGGCGCAGCGGATCGTCCGGGCGAAGGCGAAGATCCGCCACGCCCGCATTCCCTACCGGCTCCCGCACGAGGCCGACCTGCCCGAACGTCTCGACGCGGTGCTCGCGGTGCTCTACCTGATCTTCAACGAGGGCCACACCGCGACGGCAGGGGCCGAACTGGTGCGCGCCGACCTGTGCGCCGAGGCGGTTCGACTCGCCCGGGTGCTCGTCGAGCTGATGCCCGACGAGCCGGAGGCTGCGGGACTACTCGCCCTGATGCTGCTCACCGAAGCGCGGCGGGCCGCGCGGACCGACGCCAACGGTGCGTTCGTCCGGCTCGGCGACCAGGACCGCTCACGGTGGGACGCCTGCCTCGTCACGGAAGGCCGGGCCCTCGTGCGGGCCTGCCTGCGCCGCAACCACCCGGGCCGCTACCAGCTCCTCGCCGCCATCAACGCCGTGCACACCGACCCGGTCACCGACTGGAACCAGGTTCTCGCGCTCTACGACCAGTTGACACGACTCGACCCGAGCCCGATCGTCGCACTCAACCGGGCGGTCGCGGTGGCCGAGGTCGACGGCCCTGGCGCGGCGCTGCGCCTCGTGGACGGGCTGCACCTCGACACCTACCACCTGTTCCACGCCATCCGCGGTGACCTGCTCGCCCGGCTCGGACGCGCGGCCGAGGCCAGGCAGTCCTTCGAGGCCGCTGCGAGGCTCACCAAGAACCAGCGGGAACGCGACTACCTGCGCACGCGATGTCGCACGCTCGCCTCTTCCGGCTGAGAATCCCAGCGCCGATTCCGGGAAAAGAGTTGAAGGGTGATCATGGGGTTGGTAGTTTTCGGCAGACCGTGACACCACCTGAGGAGGTGAGACCCATGAAGGCTGTATCGAGGTGGGTGCTCCTCCTTCCCATCACGGCTGGCGATTGACGCAGGTGTCGCCGGGAGCGCCTCGATGAAGGACACTCCCGAAAGGCAACACCATGTATTCTCTGCGGTTCACCGCCGAATCGTCGTCGAACGGCCTGCTCGAGCGCGACTTCACCGTCGGCGGCATCCCCGGCGTCCTGTGGTCGCCGGCCGCCAACGCGGCCGACCGGGCGCCCCTGATCCTGATGGCCCACGGCGGCGGCAACCACAAGAAGCATCCGGCGATGTCCGGCCGCGCGCGGCTCCTCGTGACCGGCTGCGGCTTCCACGTCGCCGTCATCGACGCGCCCGGTCACGGCGACCGGCCGCGCACGGCGCACGACGAGGCGGAGATCGCCGAGCTGTTCCGGGCGAGGGCGGCGGGCGAGCCGGAAGGCCCGATCGTCGTGCGCTACAACGACCACCTTGCGAACCTCGCCGTGCCCGAGTACCAGGCGACCCTGGACGCTCTCCAGGGGCTTCCGGAGATCGGCACCGGCGGGCCGGTCGGCTTCTGGGGCATCAACATGGGCACCGCGATCGGCGTGCCGTTCGTGGCGATCGAACCGAGGATCACCGCCGCGGTCTTCGGTCAGCACTGGCCCGACGTCCTGGCCGAAAAGGCGAAGCAGATCACCATACCGATCGAGTTCGACCTCCAGTGGGACGACGAGCACATCTCCCGTGAGGAGGGTCTCGCGCTGTTCGACGCCTTCGCCTCCAAGGAAAAGTCGTTGCACGTGAACTCGGGCAAACACAAGGAACTGCCCAGGTT
>NZ_VJWX01000561.1 GCF_007713715.1 Amycolatopsis rhizosphaerae | reverse complement strand
GTGCTGGTGTGGTCATGCCGCCTCGGTTTCGGGTTCGTCGGGGTCGGGCCAGTCGGGCACGGGGTAGCCCTCGGACCGCAGTTCGTCATCGACGGCGCGCTGGAGCGCGGTGATGTCCTCGGGGGTCAGCCCGTCCGGGTAGTGCGCAGTCATGGCGCGGCCCTTCCCGGTGGGGCGGTCGGGGCGGCGTGCCGGTTGACGGTGGCGAACACGGTGCTGCCGGATTCGGAAGGCATTTCTCGTTCTCCGTTGTCTGCTGGGCGGCCACGTGGGCGGATTGAGCACGAGAGGCGCTAGTGCCGTCGAGGCCGCGTGCCTACCGAGGTCGAGGCGGCCACGCCGTTCGTCGTAGGCAGGACCCCAGCGCGGGGCAGCGCGATCAGCGAGGCTGGTTCTGTTTCGGCCGGCGTGTTGTGTGAGGATCGGTGCGTGGCTGTCCCGGAGACTCACCTGCGGCAGATCGCCCGCTGGTGCGAGCAACACGTTCCTGAGCACGCCCGGCATCAGGTCCGGTTCGAGCACACCGTCCGTGGTTCGGCTGTGACGATCCTCGAAGTCCGGGCACCGTGGCGTGAGGATTTCGGACCGGACTGGACCCGGCGTCCGGTCGCGCAGCTGCGCTATGACGGCAGCCATTGGCGCCTGTATTGGCCCGACCGCAACACCCGCTGGCACCTGATCGACGACATCCCAGCCCAGACCAGCCCAGGACCACTGCTGAGCGAGATGGACGTTCCCGGCCGCGCCTTCTTTGGGTAGCAGCATCTCCGCCACCGGTACCGCCCCGCCACCGGGAGGACGGTGACGAGAGCGGGGCGAGGTCGCGGCGTGGTTGGGTGTTCATGCCGCCCAGGTCTCTAACCCGCCCGGGCCGCTCCCCGGGTTCCCGGTGTGTCGTGTCCGGCCGCCGAGGACGCGTCGGGGATGCTGGCGGTCCGTGGCGCTTGCTGAACCCGTGGACCCGTGCAGCGAGCTGCGGAAAACCAGCAGATCCTCGTGGCTGATCAGGTGTAGGGGCAGTCCGGCGTCGCGTTGTTTGCGGATGAAGTCGCGTTGAAAGAAGGACCCGCGGGGGACGAGGTCGTCGTCGCCGGCGCGGGCCAGCAGTGCGACGCAGCGTTCGACGGGGATGAGTCCGGCGTGCAGGCCGCAGGCGAGGATTTGAGAGGGCAGGTCGATGAGTTCGGCGTGTTCGCGCCAGGGGCGGATGGTGATGGCGACGTGGCCGCCGGGCCGTAGGTAGGGCACGAGTCCGGCGAGGATGCGGGTGAACCCGGCGAGCAGGCGGTGGTGGCCGATGTTGGCGAGGTTGCCGCGGTCGAGGGTGTTGCCGTAGCGGTGGTGGTACTTCTGCACACCTTCACCGGGTGCGACCGCGACCTGCCCATGTGTGGACGGCCCATACGGCGGGCTGGTCACGACGAGCGCGGCTTGTCCGAGGTATTCCGGCGGTAGGAGTGTGGCGATCTGGCGGGCGTCGCCGTGGAACACCCGCCCGTCATGCGGTGCCCCGGCAGCGAGGGCGAGGTTGGCGCGGGCGACGTCGACCCAGTGCGGTTCGTATTCGATCCCGACCGCCCGCCGCCCGGCGTGCACGGCTTCAACGAGGGTGGTGCCGATCCCGCACATCGGGTCGAGCACCAGATCCCCGGGGACGGTGTAGTGCTCGATGGCTTGTGCCGCGACGGCGGGCAGCATCTTGGCCGGATGCGCGGTCGATTCGGCAACGTAGCGGCCCTTGCGCTGTGCCGCCGGGGAGGTCTGCGCGGTGGTCCACACCGATACTGGAAGGTCCCGCACCGCGTCGTCGGCGGTGTCCCCGGTCGTGGTGTCGAGGGCGTTGATGGCAGTTTGGGGAAGCGGTTGCGTGGGCTCGTCGAGCGAGGCTCCGGCAGGGTCGGAAGCCGGGTTGGTCGCGGTGGCGGGCGGGGTGGTTGTGTCGCGGTCGTCGGCCACGGGAGTGCCTTCCTGACGCTGGTGCCTGGGGTGGTTGGGGTGCGGCGTGTGGTCGTCAGTCATCGGATGACTCCGGTGGTCTGTGCTTGCTCGGTTGCGTGCGTCGGCGGTGGTTCGTGCTCGTGTGGTTGGGCGAACGCGAGGATGTCGGAGTGGATGCGACGGTGCGGTGCGGGCAGCCCGCGCACCGCTGCCCGGTATGTGGCGCGGATGTATTCCTCGGTGGCCGGGTCGTCGGTGTCGTTGAGTTGTTCGGTGGCGAACCGGCCGCCGCGCACCGGTACGTGCAGGGCGATGATGTGTTGGAGGTAGAGCAGGTCGGCGTTCTGCGCGGCGGCCACGATGGCGCCGGTCGGGTCGATCAGCTCACCTTGGGGCCAGTGACTGTGTGTGAGTACGGCGAGGATGCCGCCGACCCGCAACATCCGGGCCGCGGCCAGCGTGACCAGATCGCCCGCACCCTCGCTACCGGACTCCGCGCGCAGGCTGGTCACGACCAGGTCCGCCTCCGCCGCAACGGTGCCGAGGTCGTCGAGCATGGTGCCGTCGCAACCCGGTAGCGACGGTGTCGTGCCGGTCACCGGAGCGCGTCCAGCATCGCCGAGGAGGTCAGCCCAGAACGGCCGTGACACCGGCTCGGTGCGGGTGTCCTCGGTCGCGAGGCGCACGACGCGACCGTGGCGGTCGAGGCTTTCGAGGGCAGCGAGTGCATCGGCCACCTCGTGGTCCGGGTCGGCTGCCGGCACGTGCTCGACCACCCCTGCTGGGCTGACCACACTCAGACCGCGACGCGCGCCTCGCGTGGACGGTGGGGTAGGCCAGGGTAGGAGCACGACTCGGTCGCCGGGGTTGCTGAACGCTCCGACGATCTGGCTGATGATGGGGGTCGGCCAGGTTTTGGTGAGGTCGATCGGGCTCTCGGCCGTCCACACTGTTGCCGGTATCGGCTGGGACGTGACTGCCGTCGAACCGCGCGAGCGCGTGCGGGTCGGGGTGGGTTTGGCGGGGCTGACCCGGGTGGTGGTTTCGGCGGTCGGGTAGGGACGCCGGTCACCTCCACGACGGGTACGTGCGGGATGGGTGGAGTCGTCACGCCGCTTCGGGCCGTGCGGCGCCGGGTGTCGGGACTGGGGCATGGGATCCTCGCAGGGCCTCATCGGGTAGCGCCACGCGGAGGCGAGACGCCGCTTTCACATCTCCACTGCGAAAACACGTCTCGTTTTTCCCGGCTCGTTATCGAATCTTAATCCCGGGGGTAATTGTTCCTTTGCTGGCTCGAGAAAGCAGATGAGGCTGAACCCGAGGCGTGAGGGCGGACGTCGCGAAATTCTGCCGGACGAGCACGTGGAGATGGTCGTGGTGATCAGGTGACGGCCGGGGTTGCCCCGCCACGGGCTATCGCCGAAACTCCACCGGGACGCCACCGCGGCGCAGTTATAGCAGGTGAATGCCTATTTTCGGCGATCATGACGCGATCTTGATCGCTCTTTGTCGATCGCCGCTGGATGATCTTGGTGGCGGCCTCCGATGATCTTCGAAGATCACCTGAGGCGGTTTTGAGGCGCTTTGGAGGCGCTTTTGAGGCGGTTTGGTGGACCAGTATTGGTGTCCTTGACGGGTCGTTTTCTTCGAGTTGACAAGGAGCCCTGGTTATGGATTCCCCTCTTATCGCGAGTTGTGTTCCTTTCGGGTCTGACTCGCTGCCGTTGGATTCCGCGCGTGTCGCATTCGACTGGCTGGTGACCGGTCCGCAACCGCTGTCGATCGAGGGCCGGCGGTTCGCGGGTCTGCCGGATCGCCGGGTGCCGTTGGACGAGTTGCGTGAGTTGCTGATGAACCCCGGCGTGCCGCTGTCGACCGTGGATGCGGTCTGGGTGCATCTGGTCGAGCGTGCCCGCGCGCAGCGGGGAGCGTGGACTGTCGCGTGTGTCGGGATGGCGTTGCCCGCGCTGTCGGCCGTCGCGTTCGCGTTGTGCAAGCCGTCGGTGAGAAACGACCACGGCGACATCCAGATCGCGATGCTGACCGGGTTCCTCACCGAGCTCGCCGAGGTGGACCTGAGCCAGCCGTGGGTGCTGCTGCGTCTGCGCAGCGCGGCCAAGCACGCCGGGCAACAAGCGATCCGCGACGCCGTGGGCGCCCCACCGCCGGTCAGCGATGAGGACTTCCACTCCAGCGCCCCCGTGCCGCCGTGGGGTCACCCGGATTTGGTCCTCGCCCGCGCGGTCGCCGAAGGCGGGATTACCGGTGACGAAGCCGAGTTGATCGGTGCGACCCGGCTGGAGGACTACACGCTGGAAGCCGCCGCGGCGGACACCGGCGTCAGCATCACTTCCCTGCACCGCGCCCGCGCGCACGCCGAAGCGCGGCTGGTCGAATGGCTGGCCGAACAAGCCCCGCACGACGACCCCGCCGACCGGTACGAACGCGACGTCGAACTCCGCGCCGTGTCCGCAGCGACCATCACCAGCGCCGCCACGCAACCCACCCCCGCGACACACCGGCGGCCACGAACAGTGACCGATGTCCCCGCGCG
>NZ_VJWX01000560.1 GCF_007713715.1 Amycolatopsis rhizosphaerae | reverse complement strand
CCCCTGGTGAGCTCACTGGCGGACATCGCGTTGTTCACGGTGTTGTTCACCGACGGGCAGCGGGCGAGCCTGCCGGCGTTGCGGGAGAGTTGGCGGCTCTCGGGCCGCGCGCTCGGACTGGGCATGCCGTTGGCGATGGCCGGGGTCGCCGTGCCCGCGCATTTCCTGGTGGGCCTGGACTGGCCGACCGCGTTGCTGGTGGGCGCGATTCTCTCGCCCACGGATCCGGTGTTCGCCTCGGCGATCGTGGGCCGCCCGGATGTGCCGTTGCGGCTGCGCCGGCTGCTCAACGTCGAATCCGGGCTCAACGACGGCCTGGCGCTGCCGTTCGTACTGATCTTCCTGGCGACGGCCGCGCACGAACGGTCACATCTAGGCATCGTGGCGATCGAACTGGTCGCGGGCCTGGCGTTGGGGATCGTCATACCGGCCCTGGTGACGCTGGCGTGGCGGACGCGGCTGCTGACCGCCGAGCCGCGGTTGCAGGCGCTGGGACCGGTGGCGATCGCGGTGCTGCTGTATGCCGCCTGTCACCTGACCGGGGCGAACCCGTATCTTGCCGCGTTCGCCGCCGGGTCGACGCTGGCGACGCTGGACCGGGTGGCCGCCGAGCGTTTCGAGCCGTTCGGCGATCTGGTCTCGGAGATCACCAAGTTCGCGGCGCTGCTGGTGTTCGGGGCGCTGATCACGCCCGAACGCCTCGCGCACCTCACGGTCGGGGGCTGGGCGCTGGCAGTGGTGGCGATCGTGCTGGTGCGCCCGGCGTCGATGGTGCTGTCACTGGTGGGGACGCCGCTGTCGAGACGTGAGCGGGCGACCGCTGCGTGGTTCGGGCCGAAGGGGTTCGCCTCGGTCGTATACGGGCTGCTGGCACTGCAATCCGGCATCCCCGGCGCCGAGATGGTGTTCGACCTGGTCGCGGTCACGATCGCGCTGTCGATCGTGCTGCACTCCTCCACGGACGTGCCGGTGGCGCGCGCCCTGCGGGTCGAACCACCCGACAACCTGCCCACCGGCACGCCCGAGCGTGACAACGCCTCCGCCTCCGGTCAAGAACGCGACAAGTCGAGTGGGGAGCGGGGGCATGACTGATCGGTTCGTCGTAGTCTCGCGTTATGCATGCGTCGGAGATGGCCGAGGAGTTCCCGGTCGTCGGAGTGGATTCGGATGCGCTGGAGGCGGTGCGGCTGCTGGCCGAGCGGCGGCTGCCCGGCATCGTGGTCACCGACGCCTCCGGCTGCCCGTGCTCGATCCTGCCCGCCTCGCAGGTGGTGCGGTTCCTCGTGCCACGCTATGTGCAGGACGATCCTTCCCTGGCCGGGGTGCTGTCGGAGTCGATGGCCGACAGGGTCGCCGACAAGCTGGCCGGCAAGACCGTCAAGGCCCTGCTGCCCGAGGAGAGGACCGAGCTACCGACGGTGAACGCCGACGACACCATCGTCGAGGTCGCGGCGGTGATGGCTCGCTTGCGCTGCCCGCTGGCCGCGGTGGTGGCCGACCGCGACCTGGTCGGGGTGATCACCGCGTCCCGGCTGCTGGAACTGGCGCTGGCCCCGCGCTGATCACACCGCGCACACCGGGCTCGCGGAGCGGGGCCGCGCGGTGAGCACCATCGCCGCGATCACCGTGTTCGTGGTGGCCTATCTGCTGATCGCCACCGAACGCGTCCCGAAGACGGCGGCCGCGCTGGCCGGGGCCGGGCTCGTGCTCGCGCTCGGCGTGGTCGGCTCGGACGAGGTCTTCTACTCCCGCGACACCGGAATCGACTGGGACGTCATCTTCCTGCTGCTGGGAATGATGATCATCGTCGGGGTGCTGCGCCGCACCGGTGTGTTCGAGTACACCGCGATCTGGGCGGCCAAACGCGCCAAGGGCTCCCCGATGCGCGTGATGATCCTGCTGGTGCTGATCACCGCGATCGCCTCGGCATTCCTGGACAACGTCACCACCGTGCTGCTGATCGCCCCAGTCACGCTGCTGGTGTGCGACCGGCTCGGGATCAGCCCCGTGCCGTTCCTGATCGCCGAGGTACTCGCCTCCAACATCGGCGGCACCGCGACGCTGATCGGTGACCCGCCGAACATCATCATCGGCAGCCGCGCGGGCCTGACGTTCAACGACTTCCTGGTGAACATGGCGCCGATCGTGGCGATCGAACTCGTAGCGCTCGTCGTCGTCCTCCCCTGGGTGTTCCGCGGCTCCTTCTCCGTTGATCCACGGCGGGTCGCGGACGTGATGGCGCTGAACGAACGGGAGGCGATCCGCGACACCCGGCTGCTGATCCAGTGCGCCGTGGTGCTGGCGGCGGTGTTCGCCGGGTTCATCGGGCACTCGGTGTTCCACCTCGCCCCCTCCGTGGTCGCGCTGCTGGGGGCCGGGGTGCTGGTGCTGCTCTCCCGCACCCAGCCGAAGGACTACCTGGCGGGGGTCGAATGGGAAACGCTGCTGTTCTTCGCCGGCCTGTTCGTCATGATCGGGGCCCTGGTGCACACCGGGGTCATCGCCGATCTGGCCAGGCTCGCGGCGAACGCCACCGGCGGCAACGCCCTGGTCGCGGTGATGCTCATCCTCGGCGTCTCGGCGCTGCTGTCCGGAGTGATCGACAACATCCCCTACGTCGCCACCATGAGCCCGCTCGTCGCGGATCTGGTGCGCGACATCGGCAATCCCGCCCACGCCGAGGCGCTGTGGTGGTCGCTGGCCCTGGGCGCGGACTTCGGCGGCAATCTCACCGCCGTCGGCGCCAGCGCCAACGTCGTCATGCTCGGCATCGCCCGACGCGAAGGCTTCCCGATCTCGTTCTGGGAGTTCACCAGGAAAGGGGCGATCGTCACCGCCCTCACCGTCCTGCTCGCCGCCCCGTACCTGTGGCTGCGCTACTTCCTGCTGTCCTAGAAGGCCATGACCGCGGTACCGTCACCCTCGACACGAGCACACGACGGAGTGGCGCCACACATGACCCACCTGCTGCCGACCCTCGCACTGATCGCCACGTTCCTGCTGATCACACTCGGCCTGCGGACAGCCCACAAGCGACACCTTCGGTGAGCGCTTCCCAGCATCGCTGAGTGATTGGAACCTCGCGGCGTTCTTCCAGGACTCGCCCCGCAGGCTGCTCGGTTATTCGACGATCAGTCAGGTCGGATACGCGCTGATGGCGGTGGCCGTCGCGGGCCGCACCCCACTGGCGCAGCAGGCCCTGCTGTTCTTCCTCGCCGCCTACGCGGTGACCAACCTGGGTGCTTTCGCCGTGCTGGCGGAACTGCCCGCCGCACGCACGCTGAACGACTTCTCCGGGTTCGTACGCAGGCACCCGGGCCTGGGCGCGAGCCTGCTGGTGGCGCTGCTCGGTTTCGTCGGCACACCACCCCACCGCGATCTTCATCGGCAAACTGACCCTGTTCAGCGCGGCCGGTGATGCGGGACTGGGCTGGCTGGTCGTCGTCGCCGCGGTCAACACCGTCGCGAGCCTGTTCTACTACCTGCGCTGGATCGCCCCGGCACTACTGCGCGCCCCCACCTCACCGCGAGCCTTCGAACCCGCAGGCAGATGGAGCCGGTGGACCGCCTACCTCGCCGCGATCGGCTCGCTCGCCCTCGGCCTGGGCTCCGGCGCCGGAATCGCCCTGGTCACCGGCCCGCTCACCGGCAGCTGACGAGCCGGTCAGGTTCACCGGCGGGAGGCCAGGACCGCGGCGACGTCGTGCGGATAGGTCCGCGCCGCCACGAGTGCACCCGCACCGGCCAGCACGAGCGAGACAAGGCAAATGAGGAACGTGTAGGCCAGGCCGTCGGGGCCGGTGAACACCCTGTCGGACAGGTAGCCGAAAAGCACCGGTGCCCCGGCCTCCGCCAGTGTCCTCGCCGCGGTACGGATCGCCTGGACAAGGAGTACGCTTCAGCCTCGCTCGATTGCACGGGAGCAGTTAATGCCGCTGGCTTCCTCATCAGCGAAGCGCACACTCACATCTCAGAGTAGCACCAATAAATTTCATCGAGACAATTTCATTCCACGGTTCGAATCCTGCCGACAGTTCAAACCTGCGCATGTCGGCCGCCGGCTGCGTTCGTAGCCACCACTCCCCCATCATCGGGCACCCCGCCTCGACCGCCGCTCCATCTCCAACGGCACATCAGCGCGAATCAGCAACCCATCAGGCAAAACGAGTGGTGTGATAGCTGCTGGAATCGCACCGGGGGCACAGCGCCTGACCTGCGGTTTCGCTCACTTCAAGATCTACTCACTGCCCCTTTGGGCATGTGCGGGGGCATGAGTGTCCGCGTAGCGCCCACGTCATGGCTGACAACGAGGCGCAGACCGCAAGCGCGGCAACATCGAAGACGCGGTGTCGCACTACGAGTGCGCCTCTACGCCGGGCTCGATCCCGTCACGAGTAAGCGGGTGTACCTCCGCGCCCGAATGCTGGAGAGCCTCTACACGGAGCTACTCCGCTGCCGCTCGCGCTGCGACCGCAAACCCACCGACCATGATCAACC
>NZ_VJWX01000055.1 GCF_007713715.1 Amycolatopsis rhizosphaerae | reverse complement strand
GTATCGCCAAAAGCCCGGGCGCGGCGGGGAAGGCGTGAAGACCACCGTCACGGCGGGGGCGCCGCGACGATGGCCTTCACTACTGAGGAACACCAGAGGATGATCGGTGCGGGGACGACGGGTTCCCCGCACCGGTGTTGCCCGCGGGTGGCACCGGGCTGTGGCGGACCCGGTACCACCCGCGTCGTTCCGGCAGGCGGACCACCGAACGGTGACCCGCAGGCCGGACCGCTTCACGGGGTGCGGCTCACGAGCCGAGCAGCACGCCCAAGGTCCCGGCCAGGCCGAGCGACGCGCTCGCGGCCGGCTGCGCACTCGCCACGCTGGGCGTGCTTGCCGCGGTCGGCGTGCTTGCCGCGGTCGGCCTGCTTGCC
This sequence comes from Amycolatopsis rhizosphaerae, assembly GCF_007713715.1. Lineage (GTDB taxonomy): Bacteria > Actinomycetota > Actinomycetes > Mycobacteriales > Pseudonocardiaceae > Amycolatopsis_E > Amycolatopsis_E rhizosphaerae. Next base: position 22,680 of record NZ_VJWX01000055.1, on the reverse strand, counting down.
GCGGTCGGCGTGCTTGCCGCGGTCGGCCGAATCGCCGCGGCCGGGACAGCCGCCCCAGCCGGGACAGCCGCCGCAGCCGGGACAGTCGCCGCGGTCGGGACAGCCGCCGCGGGCTGCAGGCCGGCACCCGGCAGACCCGGCACGCCCGGCTGGATCACACCGCCGGGCAGGCCAGGCACGCCGGGCAGGCCGGACAGACCCGGCAGACCGGACAGGCCCGGCAGGGCCGACAGACCCGACAAGGCCGACAGGGGCGACATGCCCGGTACGCCCGGCACAACGGCACCGGGCCGGAGCGCCGAGGCAGCCGGTACTCGCGCCACCCCCTGCGCCTGGCCTGGGACCGGCGTGGCCTGCGGCTTCGCCTGACCGTTGGCCAGGTTCTCGCTCACGGGGGCGCCCAGCGGGTGCGGCCGCGCCGCGTTGACGGGGGTGGCACCGGTGGTCCCGGCGCTACCCCCGGCGATCGTGTCGGCCGAGGCGGGCCAGGCCAGTCCCAGTGTGGCGGCCACCGCAATACCCAGGGCCGCCATCCCGCGCACGGGCGCCCGCTTCCTCCTCGTCCAGGCCACGCACTGGGCCCAGGTAACTGGTTTGTCCATTCTCTTCCTTCCCTGAATTACCGACGGAGCCGCAGTAGCCCCGAAAAACGCAAGCGCAACAAAGACCACACCGTTCACGGCCTCTACGCATCCGGAAACCGAGGCAATGGGGAGCGGTCCACTCAGCGGTGTGACGCACGATCGGGACGCCATCGCAATAAGCGTCCTTTGTGGACATGCAACCGGAAAACCCTTGCCATCAAGCAGTTTTGAGAAGCAGAACACGATTGTCCTTTAAGGACCAAAAGGAGCACCGGAAGAGGTGGTTTGCCTCGCCATTCCCGCCAGCAGGAAGGGCTCGCGCACCGGCGGGGCGCCGCTGTGATCGCGGGAACCGGCCTGCCGCCGAGAGTGCCGAACACGCCTGCCCCGGGCGGGAGCGGTCACCGCCGCGAGTGCGCCGCAGGCGCGTCCCGCCGTGCCATGGCCCAGCGACTCCTGCGGAAGCGAAACACCCGTTGCGGGCGAAACCCAGCACTGACCCGACCCCACCTGACCTGCCCCGGTACCGCTGCGCGAGACTTCTCGCCGTGCCGGATCGAGAACAGCCCCCCGCCGGGGGCGACACGGACCGGCCGCGAACGAGGACGCTGACCACGGTGCTGGCCGGCTTCGACGAGGGCCGGGCGGCCCGGTTTCGCGGTCTGGTGCTGGGTGAGCTCGTGCGGTCGATGCGGGCGGCGCGGGCTCCCGGGGTGGTGCACCTGTTCCTGCTGCCACCGCGCCCCGGCCGCACCCGGTTCACCCTCTACGAGACGACCCAGCCGATCAACCTCGAGGTGCCGGTGCCGGAGGCGATCCGCCAGGTGGTCGAGGCGTTGCACGAAGCCGCCCGGGACCCCCGGCAGGTCGCCGGGGCCGACACGGGCTGGCGTGAGGTCGACGCCGGAGCCGATGCCTTCTACCTCGGCTCCGGGGCCCGGTTCGCCCACCCCGCTCCGCACGGCTCGACGGTCGCCCGCCTCGTTGACCACACCGCCCTGTCGGTGACCCTGCAGGGCGATCCGCCCCGGCTCGCCCTGCAGGCGTCCGCGCCGGTGGTCTTCCAGGAACGGACCTACCCGGTCACGCCCGACATCCCGGCCGTCCAGCAGCCGCCGTTCGTGCTGATCGACACCATCGTCCGCTTCCTCCGCTAGGACCTGAATCGAAGCGGCGGAGCCGCCGGCGGTACGGCGCGGCGACACCCCCGCGTGGCGGAGGAAGGTGCGGTCGTTTCCACAGCCGGTTCTCAGGCATCTCGGGTTAGCTGGCGATGGCCGTGGCGACGAGGAGGAGGGGCCTGGTGCGCATTCCCCGCTGGGGTCTCGTGGTGCTGGTGCTGGCGGTGGTCACCGCGGGCACGGTCTGGCTCGTGCTGAGCACGCGCCGTCCCCCGGCACCGGGCTGCACGGTGGCCAGCGCGGACAACGCGGACCACTGGGCACTGACCCCGGACCAGGCCCAGAACGCGGCCACCATCGCCGGGGTCGGGCTGCGCAGCGGCATGCCTGACCATGCCGTCACGGTCGCGCTCGCCACCGCGTTCCAGGAGTCCAAGCTGCGTAACCTCACCGGCGGCGACCTCGACTCCGCGGGGCTGTTCCAGCAGCGCCCCAGCCAGGGCTGGGGCACCTACGCCCAGGTCACCGACCCGATCCACGCCTCGGAGTCGTTCTTCCGCCGTCTGCGCGCCCAGCCGAACTGGGCGCAGCTGACCGTGACGGAGGCGGCCCAGCTCGTGCAGCGGTCCGCCGCCCCCGGGGCCTACGCGCAGTGGGAAGCCGAAGCCCGCGCCCTCGCCGGAGCGCTGACCGGGGAGACCCCCGCCGCGCTCACCTGCCACAACCTGGTGCTGGCCCCCTCGGCCGGCGACCTGGCCGCCACCGCGTCCGCCGAGCTCGGCACCAGCGCGGTGAGCGGGGCGCACGAGCGCGGTCAGGGCTGGAGCCTGGCCTCGTGGCTGGTGGCGAACGCGGTCCGGTTCGGGATCGACCGGATCGCCTTCGACGGGCAGACCTGGACGGCCGCCACCGGCGCCTGGACCGGCGGCGGTCCGGCCGACGGAACCCTGAACCTGCACCGGCTCCCCGTCGGCGCCTGAGCGGTCACGGGCACCGCCACGCGAACCACTTCCCCCACACGCCCTACCCGTGCACCGGGCGGTGGCGGCTCGTGCTGGTCGGGCTGACCGAAGTCGGGCAGTCGGGCAGGCAGGTCGGCGGCGTGGGCCAGTGCGGCCAGCTGAACGGCGGGCGTTGCCAGCTCGAGCTCGGCGGCTCCGAGGTCGGCGAGGGCAGGTCACTGGTCGGCTCGAGGGTGTCGCTCGTCGGTGGCGGCGGCTGGGTGGTGCTCGGGGCCATCCCGGTGATCAGGGACACCTCGGGGAACTGCGTCACCGGCTTCCCGTTGAGGTAGGCGTCCATGAAGGCCTGCCAGATGTAGCCGGGTTCCTCGCGCCCGTAGACGTCGTAGCCGTGTTCCCTGCCCTTCCCGTTGTGGTAGTTGCCGTAGATCGCCGCGGGTTGTTTCTTGTTGCCGAACCACACCGCGGTGACGATCTGCGGCGTGTAACCCACCATCCACGCCTCGGAGTTATGCCCGGTGTTGCCCAGCTGCGCCGTGCCCGTCTTCGCCGCGACGGGCCGGTCCCCCGCCAGCCCGTCCCCGGACGACGACGCGACGTCGCTCAACGACTCGGTCACCGTACCCGCGATGGCGGCGTTGGTCGCGGGATCGGAGTCGAACGCCGGTCTGGGCGGGGTGGTGAACCCGTAGAGCTGGCCGCCGTCGGCACCGGTGACCCTGGAGACCAGGTGAAGCGGCACGTACTGGCCGCCCGAGGCGAAGGTGGCGTAGCCCTGGGCCTGGTCCAGCGGCCGCACCGGGTACTGGCCGATCGAAATGCCCAGTTCGGTGGTGCCGGTCCCCCGGCCGGTGGCGGGGTCGTCGTTCTGCAGTGAGTCGAACGGCACGCCGAGCGCGGGCGTGATCTGGCGCGGGATCCCCGCGTCCCACGCCGCCTGGCGCACCGCCTCGACCCCGACCTGCGCCCCCATCCGGTAGAACACCGTGTTCACCGACTCGGTCATCGCGTCCTTGACCGTGATGTGCGGCGAACCCTCCCCGTCGGAGTTGTGCACCGTCTGCCCGGCGATGACCTGGTTGTCGCTACCGTCGTAAACGGTGTCCAGGCCGATGTTCTGCGGATCGGCACGCAGCCCCGCCGCCAGGACGTACGGCTTGAACGACGAACCCGGCTGCTGCGGGGTGGTCGCCAGGTCGTAGGTGGTCGAACCGTCCCCACCGTAGTAGGCCAGGATCTCCCCGGTCACGGGATCGGCCGAGACCAGCGCCGACCCCTCGTCCGGATACTCCTTGTCCGCGGCCATGATCCGGCCCACCGAAGCCTCGGCGTCGGCCTGCGCGTCCGGCCGGATCGTGGTGTAGATCTTCGCCCCCGAGGTGGTCAGCTGCTCCTCGTTGTAACCGTGCTGCGCCAGCTCCGCGAACACCTGGGAGACGATGAACTGGCGGTCGGACAGGCTCGATCCGCCGTTCGCCCCGTCGGGGACCGGGGTGGGGAACTGCGCCGAGTCGTGCTCGGCCTGCGTGATCCAGTGGTTGGCCAGCAACCGCCCCATCACGTAGGTGAAGCGCTTGTGCTGGTACGCCTCGTTGTTCGCCTGGCCCGGCAGCTGCACCAGACCGGCCAGCAGCGCGGACTGCTCGGTGGTCAGCTTGCTGACGTCCTCGTCGAAGTACGCGTGCGCCGCGGCCTGCACCCCGTAGGCACTTCGTCCGAAATAGACGGTGTTGAGATAGGCGGTGAGGATGTCCTCCTTCGAATAGGTCCGGGTCATCTTGTACGACTCGACCATTTCGACGAACTTGCGCCTCAGCGTCGGCGAATCGTTGCCCGTGGCGTTCTTGACGTATTCCTGCCCGATGGTCGAACCACCCCCGGTACCCCCGGTCAGCCGGTTCCACACGGTGCGCGCGATGGCCTTCAGGTCGAACCCCGAGTTCGTCATGAACGTCTCGTCCTCGGCGGCCATCTGCGCGTTCTTCATCGTCTGCGGGATCTGGTCCCAGGTGACGAGCTGGTGGCTCGCCGGGCCGGACCGGGCGTAGAGCATCGAGCCGTCGGCGTAGTACAGGGTCACCGGCTGGTTCTCACTGGCCGCGAGCGCGTTCGGATCGGGCACGCTGACCAGGAAGTACGTGATGACGAAGGCCACCACCGGGCCGAGCACGGCCAGCCCGGCCAGCACGTACAGCGTGCGCCGCACCCGCCGCCAGATCCGCTTCCGGCGCCGCCGCCCTTCGGCGGAACCGGCCTCCCGGCCGGTTTCGTCCCGGCCGCGTATTTCGCGCTCTTCTCCGTCCGTCACGAACCGAACCTCCGCCCCTGTGCGCGTCCGCCCGCGCGGATCCGTCCGGACACCCTAATGTACGACCCGCTTTCGCAGGCACCGGGAAAAGGGCGCAGCGGTGAAGGGTCCCTTCCCGGTCGATTCGACCCGGAAGGGACCCTTCACCGCTTTGGCCGGCGGCCGGGCGTCAGGAGGAGGTGTGCAGCATGTTGTGCGGGTCGAGGACGTACTTGCGGGCGGCCCCCACGTCGAATTCGTGGTATCCGCGCGGCGCCTCCGACAGCGGGATCGGGGTGGCGTTGACGGCCTTCGCGATCTGCACCCGATCGTTGAGAATGGCCATCATGAGACGGCGGTGATAGCGCATCACCGGGCACTGGCCGGTGGTGAACTCGTGCGATTTCGCCCAGCCGAGGCCGATCCGGATGGACAGCGAACCCACGCGCGCGGCCTCGTCGGCCGCTCCGGGATCACCGGTGACGTAGAGGCCCGGGATGCCCAGTGCCCCGCCGGCCCGGGTGACGTCCATCAGCGAGTTGAGCACCGTGGCCGGCTTCTCCGTACCCGCTTCACGCCCGTGCCCGCGGGCCTCGAAGCCGACCGCGTCCACACCGCAGTCCACCTCGGGCACGCCGAGGATCTGTTCGATCTGGGCCTTGGGGTCGCCCTGCGACACGTCGACGGTCTCGCAGCCGAAACTGCGGGCCTGCGCGAGCCGGTCGCCGTTGAGGTCACCGACGATGACCACGGCCGCGCCGAGCAGCTGGGCCGAAGCCGCCGCGGCCAGGCCCACCGGGCCCGCTCCCGCGACGTAGACGGTGGACCCGACGGTGACACCGGCGGAAACACAGCCGTGGAACCCGGTGGGGAAGATGTCCGACAGCATCGCCAGGTCCAGGATCTTCTCCATCGCCTGTTCCTTGTCGGGGAACTTCAGCAGATTCCAGTCCGCGTAGGGCACCAGCACGTACTCGGCCTGCCCGCCGACCCAGCCGCCCATGTCGACGTACCCGTACGCCGAGCCCGGCCGGTCCGGGTTGACGTTCAGGCAGATCCCGGTCTTGCCCTCCTTGCAGTTGCGGCACCGCCCGCAGGCGATGTTGAACGGCACCGAGACGAGGTCGCCCTGCTTGATGAACTCGACGTCCCGGCCGACCTCGACCACCTCACCGGTGATCTCGTGTCCCAGGACCAGCCCCTCCGGCGCGGTGGTGCGGCCCCGTACCATGTGCTGGTCGCTGCCGCAGATGTTGGTCGCCACGTTCTTGAGGATCACGCCGTGGTGACATTCGCGGCCGACGTTGGCCTGGTTCACTCCGGGCCCGTCACTCAGTTTGAAGGTCGGATAGTCGATGTCCTGTACCTCGACCGAGCCCTTTCCCACGTAGGCCACGGCCTTGTTTCCGGTCATGGATGCAGCCACCTCGTTTCGTCACTGAACCGGGGGCGGCGGCGGACGTGAGTGACGCCCGTCACCACGTACAGCCAGCGTAGGCCGGAACGACCGTTTCAGCCGGGCGAGCAGCGGGCCGGCACCGGCGCCGGAGAAGGCCGCCGCGGACCGCGCCCGTTTGCGCGCCGCCCCGGCCGGGTAGGCGGGGGCCATGACGTCTTCCGAGGACCAGGCGACCGGTGGCCACAGGCGACGTCCGGACGACAGTGAGTCGCCGGAGGAGCAGCGGCAGGTGCGGCGCGGCGAACAGGGCACCTCGACCGGCGACCCGCACAACGACGTGGACCCGCAGTCGGGATGAGGGAGCCCCGGTCAGGGACGCGATCAGGCGGTGCGGCGAGCGCTGATCACAGGGTGGCGAGGGCGTCTTCGTAGCTGCGGTAGAGCGGCAGTTCGCCCGCCAGCCCGGTCACGGCGAAGGCCCGGTACGCGTCGCGCGAAGGCGCCACGATGCGCAGGAGGCGCCCGGGTTCGAGTTCGCGATGCAGGTTCACCAGTACCGCCAGGCCCGACGAGCCCAGGAACCCGACACCGGCGAGATCCACCAGGAGCACGCGGTCCGGCGAGGAACGCAGCTCGTCCAGGGCGCGAGCGAGTTGCGGCGCGGTGGCCATGTCGAGCTCGCCCGAGACCTCGAGCACGGCCTGGCCGGGGTTCGGCCGCCGCACCCGCAGGCCCAGCGCGCCGGCCGGCGGGCGCTGCCCCGGCACCGGACCGGTGGGACGGAACTCTTCGCGGCTCATGGCAGCTGCCCCCTTCTGGGTAAGCCGGCCGGCACGGGAAACTACTGCCGAAGGACGGCTGTGGGCTCAACCGCGCAGGTGCAGCCTAATGGTGATCTCACTTTGCGCAACCAGCCCGGGTGACGGTTCACCCCCCAAAGCGGGGAGTTTTCCACGCCGTAACCCGGAAACCCCTCGCCCAGGCATTCCGCGCGCGCAAAGGAGTGATCATGGAAACCGTCCGGCCTACCGATCCCGCCCTGCTGGAGACCCAGCGTGAAGGCTCCGACGGCGAGTCACTGCCGGAACAACGGCTGTGGGACGACGCCGAATTCGAGCCGACCATCGTGCGGGGACGCGAATAGGCCCCCGGGCAGGCCACGGCGAGCCGTGACGGGACCCCCACGGCTCGTATCGACCGTGAGGGGACCCCTCACGGCCCAGCGCATGCCCGGCGCATCTCACCCGTTCCGGGTGAAATCGCGACGGTCCGTGGCGACCGGTGGACGGCGACCAGGACGAACAGGGGGCCGGCGGGCGGATGTGCTCGCGGAACGTGACCGATGCGACGGAATGCCACCACCCCACTCACCGTTGAACCAGGCAGATCCTCAACGGGGGTGAAAACCATTGTCGAAAGTCACCACAACCGCGCCCTCCCGGCGGGCGCAGCCGCGGACCGGTGAACCGGACGCCGTGGGCAGCTACCTCAATGCTATCGGCGCCATCCCGCTGCTTTCGGCCACCGAAGAGGTCGAGCTCGCCAAGCGGATCGAGGCCGGTGTCTACGCCGCGGAACTGCTGCGGCGGGCCGACGCCGGTGAGCAGGAGCCTGCCAGGGACCGGCGGGACCTGGCCGCGGTGGTGCGCGACGGCGAACGGGCACGCAGTCACATGATCCAGGCCAACCTGCGCCTGGTGGTGGCCGCGGCCCGGAAACGGCGCGACCACATGCTGCCGCTGGGCGATTTGATCCAGGAAGGCAACCTCGGCCTGATCCACGCGGTGGAGAAGTTCGACTACACCAAGGGCTACAAGTTCTCGACCTACGCGATGTGGTGGATCCGGCAGGCGATCCAGCGCGGCGTGGCCTTCGGCGGACGCACCATCCGCCTGCCGGAGCACACCAACGACCAGCTGCTCAAGCTCGAGCGGGTGGAGGCCGCCCTGCGGCGGGACCTCGACCACGAGCCGACCGTGGCGGAGCTCGCGGAGGCGGCGTCCCTGCCGGTCGCGCGCGTGAGCGAACTGCGGGACGTCGGCCGGGTCGCGGCGAGCCTGGACACGCCCGTCGGCGACGACGGTGACACCGATCTGGGCGAACTGCTCGGCGACATCGAAGCCGACCCGGTGGGCGAGGCGATCGAGCGGCAGGCCTCGGCGGCACGGCTGGCCGAGGTGCTCGACAGCCTTCCGCCGCTGGCGAAGAAGGTCCTGACCCTGCGCTACGGGCTCTACGACGGCCGCGAGCGCACGCTCAAGGACACCGCCGAGCACGCCGGGGTGACGCGGGCGCAGGCACGGCGGCTGGAGGAAGAGGCGCTGGCCCGGCTCCGCGAACCCGAGCAGCGCCGGTCCCTGCTGGCACTGGCAGGCTGACCCGCCGCCGCGTTTCGCGCGCCGGAAGGAGCCGCCGGCGCTAGGTTCGGTCCATGGCGCAGGATTCCGCGGTGGACCTCGAGGTCGGCGAGCGCACGGTCCGGATCACGCATCCGGACCGGGTCTATTTCCCGGCCCGCGGCGAAACCAAGCTCGACCTCGCGCACTACTACCTGTCGGTGGGCGAGGGCATCGTGCGTGCCCTCCGGGACCGGCCGTGCATGCTGCACCGCTACCCGTCCGGGGTCGCGGGGGAAAAGGTGCACCAGAAACGGATCCCGCAGGGGGCTCCGCCGTGGCTGGAGACCGTGCGGGTGCACTTCCCCCGCTACCACCGCCATGCCGACGAGTTGTGCGTGACCGAACTGGCCGCCGTGATCTGGGCGGTGCAGATGTCCACCGTCGAGTTCCACCCCTGGAACTCGCGGCGGGCCGACACCGAACGGCCCGACGAATGGCGCATCGACCTCGATCCGGGTCCCGACTGCGGATTCGACCGGGTGCGGCGGGTCGCGCACGTGGCCCAGGAGATCCTCGGCGAACTGGGCGCGACCGGCTGGCCCAAGACCTCCGGGGGCCGCGGCCTGCACATCTCCGTGCGGATCGAACCGCGCTGGGGTTTCCCGGAGGTCCGGCGAGCCGCGCTCGCCTTCGCCCGGGAGGTCGAACGCCGGGCCCCGCGCGACGTGACCACCACGTGGTGGCGCAAGGACCGCGATCCGGCCCTGGTGTTCGTGGACTTCAACCAGAACACCCGCGACCACACCCTCGCCGCCGCCTATTCGGTGCGCGGCGTGCCCGAGGCGACCGTGTCCACCCCGATCACCTGGGACGAGCTCGACGACGTCGAACCCGGCGACTGCACCATCGCCACGGTTCCCGGCCGGTTCGCCCGCCTCTCGGACCTGCAGGCGGGTATCGACGAAGCGGTGTACTCGCTGGACACGCTGCTGGAATGGGCCGGGCGCGACGGCCTCGAATAGCGCCGGGACCGTTGCCGCGCCGGTGTGAACCGCAAAACGACCGGGCCACACCGGAATTCGTCGGCATCTGACAATTTCCGCGCGGATCGATTCCCGAGAGCGCTTTCCTCGTTCACCACCATGACGAACCGTCGTAACATCGACGATCTCCCACGGTGACGAAAGGTGGTCAGGCCCTGGTCCGCAACCGCAACGCCGAACTGCTCGCGTCCGGCCCGCGCTGGCTCTCCCTGGAGCTGCGCCCCCACGCCGGCCGCATCGCGGCCGCGATCATGCACGAGGTGCAGCGCTCCGTCCCCGCCTATTCCCGGCCGCTGACCGGGACCTTCGGCAAGGTCTTCTCCGAGGGCTTCGAGGAGGCAGTGCGCCACGTCATCGACAGCATCGGCAATCCCGGCATCGTGCACAACGAATGGGTGGAGATGTTCCGCACCCGCGGGCGTCTGGAATACCTCGAAGGCCGCAGCCTGGACTCACTGCAGGCCGCCGCCCGCATCGGGGCCAGGGTCGCGTGGCAGTACGTGGCCCCCGTCCTGCGGCGAGCGGGCGCCTCGCCGCAGGTGCTGGCCCACTCCGCGGAGATCATCTTCGCCTATGTGGAGGAGCTGTCGGCCACCGCATTGGAGGGCTACAGCGAAACCCAGGCCCTGGCGGGCGGCACCATCGAGCGGCGCCGCAAGCAGCTGCTCGAACTGCTGCTGTCGGACGCGCCGACCGCTCCCGGCGCGCTGGACGGCATGTCGCGGGGCGCGGGCTGGCCCTTGCCGGAGCAGGCCGCGGTGGTCGCGCTGGAAGGCTCCGGCGGCACCGCCGACTTCCCCGTCGAACTGCTCGACGACGACGTGCTCGTCGACCTGGAAAGCAGCACCCCGTGCCTGCTCACCACCCGGCCCCGGGGGCAGTTGCTGCCGTTGTCGGGGCGCTGGAACGGCTGGCGGGCGGCGGTGTCCCCGACCGTCCCCCTCGCCGACATCCCGGCCGCGCACCGCCTGGCGCGCCGCGCGCTGTGCCTGCTCCCACCGCCCGAGTCCGACGCGCCCATCCTGTGGTGTGCCGACCACCTGGCCGAGGTGTGGCTGCTCGGCGAGGAGTTCCTCGCCACCGAGCTGCGCCGCCGCGCGCTGCACCCGCTGGACTCGCTCGGTGACCGGCAGCGGGAGCGGCTCGGCCAGACCCTGTTGGCCTGGCTGGAAACCCGCGGCGGCGCACCGGAGATCGCCCGGCGTCTGCGGGTGCACCCCCAGACGGTACGGGCACGGCTGCACCAGTTGCGGGAACTGTTCGGCGGCCGGCTGGACGACCCCGACGAGCGGTTCGGCATGCTCCTGGCGCTGCGCACGGAACTACTCGCCGCGGCGGGCGGGACGTGAGAGTTGTCAGGCGGGGACGAAAGCCGGGGCGCGCAGGTGTCACCGCACTGCGGTGCGTTGCGCCGATCGCACGTTCGCCCTGCTCCGAGCCTGCACAAGATCCTTGCCAAGGCGGAGACCGGGTGCCATGTTGTTGCTCCCGGGAAGACCCGCCAGGAAAAAGTGATCTGCTGCGACGGCAGCGCCGCCCGTTTTCGTTGCGATCAGAGGTAAAGATGGTCACCGATGCCGGTACCGCGCGCCCGGCGCGCAGACCTGTCCCGCGTCCCGACGCCCGACGGGACACGGGTTCCCACCCGAGGCGGTACCCGCCCGAACCACGGCGGCCCGAAACCGTCCTCGGCGCCCCCATCGGCCGGGCCAGCAGGCTGTGGGCCTCGCTGCCCCGGGAACTCGCTCGCGCGTTCCGGCCGCACGCCGACGCGCTGGCCGGGGAAATCCTGCGCGAAGTCCAGCTCGCGGTGCCCGAGTACGCGCGCCCGCTGGAGGGACCGTTCGGCAAGATGATCATGCGGGGGATCCAGCAGGCCGTGCGGCACTGCCTGGACAACCTCGGCAACCCGTCCGCCCCGCAGGAAGGCTGGATGAGCCTCTTCCGCCATCTGGGCAAGGTGGAGTTCTCCGAAGGCCGGTCCCTCAACCAGTTGCAGACGGCCTACCGGGTCGGCGGCCGGGTGGCGTGGCGCTACATCGCCGGGGTGAGCCAGACGCTGGGCCTGTCCACCGAATTCCTGTGCGTCGGCGCGGAGGCGATCTTCTCCTATGTGGACGAGATCTCCGCGCTGTCGGTGCAGGGCTACGCCGCCGCGCAGGCCAGGGCCGCGGGCACCAGGGTGCGGCAGCGGCGGCAGCTGCTCGAACTGGCGCTGGCGGACCCGCCCGCCTCCCCGAAGGCGATCGCCGCGCTGGCCGTCACCACCGGCTGGCGGATCCCGGACCGGATCGTCGCGGTGGCCCTGGAACCGCGCGACGACCAGCATCAGCTCGAACCGCCCGAACTGGACAGCGAGATCCTGATGGACCTCGAGGGCAAGCAGCCCTGCCTGCTGGCCGAGGAGAGCCTGCTGCCCGCGGGCTACCTGGAGGCGGCGCTGCGGGGCTGGCGCGCCGCCATCGGTCCGGCGGTGCCGTTCACCGACGCCGCGGTGTCGCTGCACTGGGCCCGGCGGACCATGGAACTGGCTTCCCGGTCGGTGATCGAGGCGGGACCGGTGGTCCGGGCCACCGACCATCTCGCCGAGTTGTGGCTGCTCTCCGACGAGTTCCTGATCCGGGAGCTGATCCGCCGCTGCCTGGCGCCGCTGGCCGATCGCACCGAAAAGCAACGGGAGCGGCTCGGCCGGACCCTGCTGGCCTGGCTCCAGTCCAGCGGTACCGCCCCCGACATGGCCGAACGGCTCGGGGTGCACCCGCAGACCGTGCGGTACCGGATGCGGCAGCTGGAGGAGCTGTTCGGCGACCGGCTCAACGATCCGGAAAGCCGGTCGAACCTGGAGATCGCCCTGCGTGCCCAACGCCTGCTCGCCCCCTGAGCGCCTCACTGCCTTGTTGTCCCACCCTCGTGCCGAACGCCGTGAAGGGTCCCTTCACAGTCGAATCGACTGTGAAGGGACCCTTCACGGCAAACACTCACCGAACTTTGCCGGGGCCCCTCACGGCTAGGCGGTGTCGAGGTTGCGGCAGTTGGGGGCCTGGGTGAACGCCTGGGCGAGTTCGGGGTTGTCCTTGAGGTCCTTGGTGGGGCCGTCCGTGGTGCCGAGCCGCTGGAAGGCCGTGCTCGCCTCGCGGACCGCCTGCTCGAAGGTGGCCTGGTCGGTCACCGCGGCGGCGGCCAGCTTCGCCTTCGCGGTGTCCACTGAGGACTTGCTGGCGTCGAGGGTGCTCATCGCGCGCTCGAGCGTGGCCTGGCCGTCGTGCACCGGCGGCACGCCCTCGCGCTGGATTCCGCCCGCCAGTTCGGTCAGCGCCTCCGACAGCGAGCCCAGGTAGGTCACCAGGCTGTCCTTCGCCCTGGCGGGGGCGGACGGGTCGACGGCCGGCAGTTGCGACAGTTTCACCCCGCCGGCCCGCACCACCTCGCACACGTGATCGGACCAGGTCACCGCGGCGCTGTTGACCGCGGCGGCCCCACTGCCGGAAGCGCCGGAGGCGTCCTGGTGGGACGAGCAGGCGGCGAGGGTGAGTGTGGCGAATCCGGCCAGCGCGGCGGCGAGCGGGCGGGGTCTCATCTTCGGTCTCCTTCGGGGTGTCCGGGATTGCGGTGGAGTCTGTGGAGTCTGTGGAGTCTGTGGAGTCAGTGGCGGCAGCCCGCGCCGGTGTTGAGCGGGGCCGGTGCGGTGTCCAGTCCGTTGCGGTAGCGGGTGCCCTGGTAGCCGTCGGTGCAGGGCAACGGGTCGAAGAACGTCGTGACCAGGCCGAATCCGGCCTTGTCGCCGCCGATCACGCCCTCACCGACGGAGACCGCCTGGGGGGCGGCCACGAGGAGCCGCTCCACCCCGTCCCGGCGGGACAGGAACACCTGCGAGGTGGTGAGCAGGTTCGCCAGCAGTGCGGACAGGTTCGGCCCGGTCTCCCGCAGCAGGGCGTCGATCTGCCCGGCCGCGGCCGGTGCCGACGACAGGATGGTGGACACGTCGCCGTCGGCCGCCTTGAGCGTGGCGGCGATCCGTTTCGCGTCGGCACCGAACGAGGCGATGGCCTGGGCGTTGGCGGCCTGGGTGGCCAGCACGGTGTTCGCGTCGGTGATCAGTTGCTTCGTCTGCGGCAGGTGGTCGGCCGCCTCGCGGGTGAAGCTGGTGGTGGCGTCGAGCAGCGCCTGCAGGCTCGGACCGGTGTCCCGCGTGGCCTGGTACAGCTCGTCCACCACGGTCCGCAGGTCCTCCCGGGGCACGGAGGAGACCAGCCGGTCCAGGTCCACCACCAGTTGCTCGTTGGGCAGCGGCAGGGCGCTGCGGGCCTGCGCGATCACCGAGCCGCCGGTCAGGTAGGGCGCGCCGGAGCGCCGCGGCCGCAGGTCGAGGTACTGCTCGCCCACAGCGGACCGGTTCGTCACCACGGCGTCGAGATCGGCGGGCACGGGTGGGGCGCCGGCGTCGATCCGCAGCTCCGCTTCGATCCCGCTGCCGGTCAGGTGCAGCGGGCCGACGCGGCCGATCGGCACGCCCTGGTAGGTCACCTCCGCATTGGTGAACAGCCCGCCCGCTTCCGCCAGCTCGGCGCGGACCACGTATCCGCCCGCGCCCAGCCAGCGGTCGAGCCCGGCGTAGCGGGCGCCGACATAGCTGACTCCGGTCAGTGCGATCAGCGCGAACACGACGACCTGGACACGGATCTTCCGGGTGAGCATCAGCCACCTCCCAGCGGCAGCGGCGGCCCGGTGCGGGCGTGGTAGTCCAGATAGAGGTTGAGGTAGTCGCCCTTGACGGCGTCGAGGGCGGAGTCGGTGAACGGGAAGGTCAGCAGCAGCTCCATCGCCTCCGGCAGCTTCCGCCCGGCGTCGTTGAGCTTGCGCAACGTCGGTTCCAGTGCGCGCAGGTCGGCGAGCAGATCATCCTTGCTGCGGGTGACGGTGTCGGTGGCCACAGAGGACAGTCCGCCCACCGCGTTCACCATGCCGACCAGCTGGTCCCGCTGCCGGGCCAGCACTTCGATCCCCGGGCCGAGGTCGGCCAGCACCCCGGCGATCTCGTCCGAGCGCCCGGCCAGCGACCCGGACAACCGGTCGATGTTCCGCAGCGCCCGGGTGATCTCGTCCCGGTGCTGGTCCAGTCCGGCGGTGAAGGTGTCCAATTCGGACAGCAGTGCGCGGACGGCGGGCTCGCGCCCGCCGAGCGCGGTGCCGAGCTCGCGGCTGATCTGCTGCAACTGGCCCACCCCGCCCCCGTTGAGGAGCATCGACAGCGCGCCGAGGACCTCTTCGATCTGCGGGTTGCGGTTGGTGCGGACCAGCGGGATCCGCGCCCCGTCGCCGAGTGTCCCCGCGGGCTGCTCGTCGCCCGGGGCGGCGAGTTCGACGAACTTCTCCCCCAGCAGGCTGCTCTGGCGCAGTTCGGCGGTCGCGTTCGCGGGCAGCCGCACGTCCCCGTTGACGGTGAGCGTGACCTCGGCGGTCCGGCCGTCGTCCGACAGCCCGATTCGTTCGACCCGCCCGACCGGCACGTCGTCGACCTGCACCGCGGACTGGGGCACCAGATCGAGCACGTCGCGGAATTCGGCCGTGACGTGATAGGGGTGATCACCCAGTTCCGCCCCGCCGGGCAGCGGCGTGGCATACAGGCCGCCGAAGGAACAGCCCGTGGTGAGGGTGCACAGCGCGGCCAGCGACAGGGCCCGGCGGGCGAAACGGCGGCGCATCAGTTGCTCCCCCCGCCCGGCAGCGGCAGGACGGGTGGGCCCATGCTGAACTCGTTGAGGTCGGCGCGGGTGTCGACGGTCGCGGCGGCGGGATCGTAGGCGGCCAGCAGGCGGTTCATCGCCACCGGTGCCCTGCTCAGCGCCTCCGACAGCGAATCCCGCTGCCGCGCCAGGGTCTGCGCGGTGCCGAGCAACTTGTCCACATTGGATTTCACCCGCGCCCGGTTGTCCCGCACGAAACCCTGGATCTGCCCGAGTGCGCCCGCCAGCTCGTTCAGCGCGCCGCCGAAGGTGTCCCGCTCCCCCGCCAGGTAGCCCGAGACCTGCGCCAGCAGGTCGGCGAACCGGCCGATCTGGTCGTCGTGGGCGGCCAGCATGGCCGTGAACCTGCCGATGTTGTCCACAGTGGAGAACACGTCGCCCTGGGAATCGCGCAGGGTGACCGCGGCCTGCCCGAGCTGCCGGACGGCGTCGCCGAACTGCTGCCCGTTGCCCGCCAGGTCCTTCGCCAGGCTGCCCAGCAGGTCGTTGAGCGCCCCGGCGCGGTTGGCGCCGTCCGGGCCGAGCGCGGTGGTGAGCCGGTCGAGGCTGCGGAACAACTGGTCGACCTCGACCGGCACGGCGGTGCGCGCCACCGGGATCACCGAGCCCCCGGCCAGTTCCGGCCCGCCCGTGTAGGCGGGGCTGAGCTGCACATACCGGTCGCTGACCAGGCTGGGGGTGACCACCAGCGCCCCGGCGCCCGCCGGGACCGGCACCTGCGCGTCGACCGACAGCTCCACCCGCACCTGCTGCCCCTGCGGTTCGACCCTGTCCACGCTGCCCACCGGGACGCCGAGGATGCGGACCTCGGATCCGGCGTAGATCCCGACCGCGGTGGTGAAGTAGGCGGTGAAGTGGCGGGTGCGCGCCGTGCCGTGCACGACGACCACGGCCGCGGCGGCCAGCAGCACCACGATGGCGGCCAGCGCGGCGAGCCGGGACCGCCGTGGGTGCCGGAAGATCTTCATCAGTGCCCTCCTCCCGGTTTCGGGGGCATGCAGCCCGTCGTGCCGGTGGCGACGAGCCCGCACACGTAGGTGTCGATCCACGCGCCGTTGCCCATGGCGTCACCGACGAGGCGGTAGAACGGCCCCGCCAGGCTCAGGCTGCGGTCGAGCGTGTTCTGGTTGCGCTGCAGCACGTCGGTGACCCGGTCCAGCTGTTCCAGCGCCGGGCCGAGCCGCGCGGAGTTGTCGTCGATCAGCCCCTTCACCTGCTGCGCCAGGCTGCGCGTGCCCTCCAGCAGGCTGCCGATCGCCTGGCGGCGGCGCTGGAACTCGCCCAGCAGCACGGTTCCGTCGCTGATCAGCTGCGCCACCTGGTCGGTGCGCTGGGCGAGCACACCGCTCACCTTCGCGGTGCCGGCGAGCAGTTGCTTCAACTGCGTGTCGCGGGAAGAGATGGTCTGGGACAGCGACGCGAGTCCGGTCAGCGCACCGCGCACGTCCTCGGGGGTGGTGGCGTCGAAGGTCTGGGACAGGGAGCGGAAGGCGTCGGCGAGCTTGCTCGTGTCCAGCTGGTCGACGGTGGTGGCCAGATCCCCGAACGCGTCGGTGACGTCGTAGGGGCTGACGGTCCGGGCGAGGGGAATCGGAGGGGCCGGGTCCTGGTCGTGGTCGCCGCGGGGATCGAGCGCGAGGTCCTTCGCCCCCAGCACCGTCTTCAGGTGGATGGCGGCCACCGTCTGGTCGCCGACCCACGCGTCGTCGACGCGGAAGGTGACCTCGACGTGATCGCCCGCCAGTGCCACCCGGGTCACCTTGCCCGCCTTCGTCCCGGCGATGCGGACCTCGTCGCCGGCCTTCAGCCCGGCCGCCTCGCCGAACTCCGCGGTGTAGGTGGTCCCGCCGAGGCCGGGCAGGTCGTCCCAGAACAGCGTGAGCAGGGCGGCGACCAGCAGCAGGACACCGGAGACCAGTCCGATCCGGACCGGACTGCGGGAACGGAACGACCTCATCGACGGCACCTCGCCTCGGTCACCGGAACCCCGGCCGGAGCGCCGCCGGGAGCGGGAGCGGCGTCCGAGGACACCGAGCACAGGTAGAAGTTGAGCCACGAGCCGTAGGAGGCGATGCGGCCGATCGCCTCGTACTTGGCGGGCAGGTGGCCGAGGAACTTTTCGAATTCGGGGGTGTTGTCGGCCAGGGTCGCCGACAGGGTGCCCAGTGCGTCGATGTCGGCCCGCAGCGGGGCGCGGCCGTCGCGGAGGAGATCGGCGGTGCTGCCGGTCATCCGGCCGATCCCGTCGATCGCCTCCCCGAGCGGCTTGGCGTTGGCGGCCAGTCCCGAGACCAGTTGCTGGGTGACCTGCAGCAGCTGGGAAAGCCTGCCGTCCTGGGCGTCGACCCGGTCGAGGACGGTGTTGAGATTGCCGATCACCTCCCCGATCACCTGGTCCTGGCCCGCCAGTCCGGTGGTCAGGGAGGCGGTGTGCCGGACCAGGTCGTCGACCGTGCCGCCCTCCCCCTGCAGTACTTGCACGATCTCTCCCGCGAGCTTGTTGACGTCGGCCGGGGACAGGGCCTGGAACAGGGGTTTGAACCCGTCGAACACCGCGGTCAGGTCCAGGGCCGGATGCGTGCGCTCGAGGGGGATCAGCCCGCCTTCCGGCAGGGTGCCGCCGGAGAACGGGGCGCTGCCCTGCTCCAGCGCGATGTAGCGCTGGCCGATGAGGTTGCGGTACTTGACGGTGGCCTGGGCGGTGGCGGAGATCCGGCGGCCCCGGTCCACGGTGAAGGTGACCTCGGCCAGGCGCCGGTCCACCAGCCGGATGCGCTCCACCTGCCCGATCCGCACCCCCGCCATCCGGATGTCGTCCCCGGGGTTCAGCGAGGTGACGTCGGTGAAGCGGGCGCGGTAGGTGCTGGTCTCGCCGCCGGAGTCGTTGGCGATGGTGAGCCCGAGCACCACCGTCGCGAGCACGGCCACCACCGTGAACACGAGCCCCTTGAACAGCGGGCCGGTCAGTCCCCCTCTCACCGCAGCGTCACCTCCGTTCCCCTCAGCACGGGCCCGGCGAGCAGTCCCGCCCAGCCCGGGATCTCCTGCGGCGTCACGCCTTCGGCGCCCGCCAGCAGCTCCGTGATCAGCTGTTGTCCCGCCGGGGCGCCCGCGGGGGCCGGGGACCCGCCGGACGCGCACTGCGGCCCGCGTCCGCCGGGCGGGACGGCGGGTCCCTTGGGCGGCTGCCGGACCTTGATCTCCACGTGCAGGCCCGGTTCGGCCGTCCCGGCGCCGAGCACCTTGTCCACTTTGGGCTTCAGCCGGGCCGCGGCCTCGGCCAGGCAAGGGAATTCGGGGGCGTACTCGGCGAACAGGCGCAGCGTGGGCAGACTCTCCGAGGACAACGCGACCAGGGTGTGGCCACTGTCGTTCAGGAAACGGGTGGCGTCGTTCGCCGTCGCGGTGACCGAGGCGAACAGGTCCGCGAGGTCGCCGCGCTGCCGGGTGAGCGTGCCCGCCGTGGTGCGCAGGTCGTCCAGGGCGTCCACGATGTCCGGTGCCGCCGCCGTGTAGGCCTCCGCGGTGTCGGCCAGCTTCGAGATCGCGCCGCGCAACTGGGGCAGCTCCGGGTTGAGCTGCGCGAGATAGTCCTTGAGCGTCACCAGCGTCTCGCCGAGCGACCTTCCCCGCCCGTCGAGCGCCTGCGCGATCGCCCCCAGCGTGCCGGCGAGTTTCTGCGGCTGGACGGCCTGCAGCACCGGCAGCAGGTCCCGCAACGCCGTTTCCACCTCCACGGCGGGCTTGCTGTGGTCCTGCCGGATCACCGTGCCCGCGGCGATCGGCCCGGCGGGCCGCTCCGGCAGCACGAGGCTCACATACCGTTGCCCGAACAGGGTTTTCGGCAGCAGCCGGGCCGAGACGTTGCCGGGGATCCCGGCCGCCTGGCCCGGATCCAGGGCGAGGCCGACCTCGACCCCGCCCGGCTGGACCTTCACCTCGCGCACCGAACCGACCAGCACCCCGCGCACCTTCACGTCCGCGTTGGCCTTCAGCTGGGTGCCCGCCCGGTCGGCCAGGAGCACCACGGAAACCACCGGCGTGAACCGCTTCTGGTAGCCGGCCACCGCGAGCCAGCCGAGCACCGCCAGCAGGACCAGGAACACCAGCCCCAGCGCCTGGTAGCGCCACCGCCTGCCGCGCTCGCTCATCCGGCCACCCGCACGGTCGTGGTGGCACCCCAGATCACCAGGCTGAGGAAGAAGTCGAGGATGCTGACCACGACGATCGAGGTCCGCACCGAACGGCCCACCGCGACCCCGACCCCGGCCGGGCCGCCGCTGGCGCGGTAGCCGTAGAAGCAGTGGGTGAGGATGATCGCGACGCTGAACACGAACACCTTCACGAACGACCACACGACGTCCCCCGGCGGCAGGAACAGGCTGAAGTAGTGGTCGTAGGTGCCCGGGGACTGGCCGTAGACGAACACCGTGGTGGTGCGGGCGGCGAGGTAGGAGGTGAGCAGCCCGACCACGTACAGCGGCACGATCGCGACGAGCCCGGCGATGACCCGGGTGGTGACCAGGTAGGGCATGCTGCGCACGGCCATCACCTCGAGCGCGTCGATCTCCTCGGAGATCCGCATCGCCCCCAGTTGCGCGGTGAACCCGGAGCCCACGGTCGAGGACAGCGCGAGCGCGGCGACCAGCGGAGCGATCTCGCGGGTGTTGAAGTAGGCGGACAGAAAGCCCGCGAAGGCCGAGGTGCCGATCTGGTCGAGCGCCGAAAAACCCTGCAGCCCCACCACGGTCCCGGTGAACACGCACAGGCCCACCATCACGCCGATGGTGCCGCCGATGACGGCGAGCGCGCCGCTGCCGAAGGCGACCTCGGCCAGCAGCCGCACCACCTCGCGCGAATAGCGGGTGAGGGTCCTCGGGGTCCAGGCCAGCGCGCGGAGGAAGAACGCGAGCTGGTCGCCCAGCCGCGCCAAGGCGTTCATCGGCCGCTGGGCGGTGAGCAGCCGGTGCTTGCCGCCGACAGTGGTCAACTCAGGCTCCCTTCGCCGGCACGAGCCGCAGGTAGATCACGCTGAACACGAAGTTGACGAAGAACAGCAGCAGGAAGGTGATCACCACGGACTGGTTCACCACGTCGCCGACCCCCTTGGCGCCGCCCTTGGGGTGCAGGCCGCGGTAGGAGGCGACCAGCCCGGCGAGGAAGCCGAACGCGACCGCCTTGATCTCGCCGATCCACAGGTCCGGGAGCTGGGCCAGTGAGGAGAAACTGGCCAGGAACGCACCCGGCGTGCCGCCCTGCACGAGCACGTTGAACACGTAGCCGCCGCTCACCCCGACGAAGCCGACCATCCCGTTGAGCAGCACCGCGACCACGGTCGCGGCGAGCACCCTCGGCACCACCAGCCGGTGCACCGCCGAAACCCCGAGCACCTCCATCGCGTCGATCTCCTCGCGGATGGTGCGGGAGCCGAGTTCGGCGCAGATGGCCGAACCGCCCGCGCCGGCCACGACCAGCGTGGTCACGATGGGGCTGGCCTGCTGGATCACCGCGAGCACGCTGGCCGCGCCGTTGAACGCCTCGGCGCCGAGCTGGCTGGTCAGCGAGCCGAGCTGCAGGGTGATCACCGCGCCGAACGGGATGGACACGAGCGCGGCGGGCAGGATCGACACGCTGGCCACGAACCAGAACTGGCGCACGAACTCGCGCCACTGCACGGGCCGCCGGAACATCGCCACCAGCACGTCGGCGCCGAGGGCGCACAACTGGCCGAACTGGGCGGCGGCCCCGCGCCCGAAGGAGACTCCCGCGCCCATCAGCCGATCCCGACCGTGGTGAGCGTGGTCTTCATCGTGTTGCCCGGGCCGGAGATCAAGCCGGTCATCAGCGGGTCCAGGTCCTCGCCGACGCCGCAGCCGGTGAACGGCGGAATGTCGAAAGTGGACTCCAGGGTGGACTTGGCGCCGGGGGTCAGCGCGGTCTGCCCGCGCATCGGGATCACCAGCGGGGAGCGGGTGCGGCAGCCGGGGCCGACCGCGATGGGCTGCCCGTCCTCGGCGACCTCGCTGAGCTCCAGGTACACCCGGACCGTCACGTCGATCTTCGGGGTGAGCAGCCCGCCGCTGATGTCGGCGGTGCCGGTGGCCTTCCCGTCCTGCGGCAGCGCGACCCGGCTGGTGACCGGCATGAACCGGAAGGCGAGGAAGTACCCGGGGGTGGCGGGCAGCGAGAGATCCCCCTCGATGCGGATCGTCGTGCCGTCGCCCTGGTACAGGCCGGCGTCGAAGGTGCCCTGCCGCAGCACCAGATCCGAGCCGAGCCTGGCGATCCGGGAGGTCCCGTCGACGAGGAACTTCGCGGTCAGCAAGGGCCCGCCGGGCTGGGCCGCGGCGGTGTTCGCGGTGTTCGTGGTGTTCGCGGTGTTGCCGGTCGCCGCCGTGCCCGCCGGTGAGCCGGTGACGGGCGCGGCGTTCGCCGCGGGCAGCACGGCGGCCGCGGTCACCGCACCCACCGCGGCGGCGGTCGCACGCAGGACGCGAAAGGCACCGGACGGCTTCATCAAGTGATTCCCGGCGGGGTGAGGGGAAAGAGGACGGCGGCGACGTTACCCACGCCGGTCCGGCCCCGGCAATGCCTTTCCGAGGCGGTCCGGAAATCGGGTTCTTCTTGTCACGGCGATGCGTGAAAAGCGCGACGTCCACTGTCATCCCGGAATCGGACCGCGAGGATTTTGTCATTCACCTCCGAATTCGGCGGCCGGTTTTCTGTCACCCCGGGACGAGAAAGGGCCGCCGTGAGGCGTTTCCCACGGCGGAGTCCGGCGGCCCGACCCCGTTGCGGCCCCGGCCAGGCAGCCCCTGGGGCGGCTCAGGGGGTGATGGTGCCGCCCGCGTACCAGCCGCTTTCCAGCAGCACCCGCTTGAGCACCTTGCCGGTCTGGGTGCGCGGCAGATCCGCCACGAACACCACGTCACGGGGCACCGCGAACCGCGCGACCCGCCGCCGGACGTGTTCCCGCACCTCGTCGGCGTCGAGCGCGGCACCGGGCCGGGCCACCACGAAGGCGACCAGCCGCTGCCCGTACTCGGTGTCCGGCACGCCCACCACGGCGGAATCCTCCACCTCCGGCAGCGAAGCCAGCGCCTCCTCGACCGCCCTCGGGAACACGTTCTCTCCCCCCGAGATGATCATGTCGTCCGCGCGGCCGGAGATGAACAGCCGCCCGTCCGCGTCCAGGTAGCCC
>NZ_VJWX01000559.1 GCF_007713715.1 Amycolatopsis rhizosphaerae | reverse complement strand
GTGCGGGGCCTACAAAGGGGGGTGCGGGTGACCGTGAGGTGGCTCCCCACGGCGTCGTTCGGGCCCGGTCAGGAGGACGGGCAGGCGGCGGTCGAGCCGCGCACGATGAGTTCGGGCTGGAACAGGTATTCGGTGCTGGGCACCGGCAACCCGGCGATCTCGTCCAGCAGCGCCCGCACCGCCGCGGCCGCGATCGAGGAGACCTGCTGCTGGATCGTGGTCAGCGGCGGATCGGTGAACGCGATCAGCGGGGAATCGTCGTAGCCGATGACCGAGAAGTCCCGGGGCACCGACAGGCCGCGCTTGCGCGCCCCCCGGATCGCGCCCAGTGCCATCAGATCGCTGCCGCACACCATCGCCGTGCAGCCCTCGTCCAGCAGGAACGACGCCGCGGAATGCCCGCCCTCCACCGAGTACAGCGAGTTCACGAGCAGCCGTTCCACCTCGGCTTCGCCGGCCACGGGGGCCATGAGCCTGCGAAACTCCTCCGCCTTGCGGCGCGACGGGACGAACCGGCTCGGGCCGACCGCGAGGCCGATCCGCTCGTGCCCCAGCTCCCGCAGGTGGGCGATCGCGAGCTGCACGGCCGCCGCGTCGTCGTCGGAGAAGAACGGCGCCTTCACGTCCGGCGCGTAGCCGTTGACGAAGACCACCGGCAGGCCGCGCGTGATCAGCCGGGTGTACCGGTCGCGGGAAGCGGTCTGATCCGCGTGCAGGCCGGAGACGAACACGATGCCGTCCACACCGCGCTCGGTCAGTGCCTCGATCAGCTCGTCCTCCGTGGCCGCCCCCGGCGACTGCGTGCACAGCACGGAGGTGAACCCGCGCAGGGTCAGCGTCCGGTCGATGACCTGTGCGAAGGCCGGGAAGATCGGGTTGTTCAGCTCGGGGATGATCAACCCGATCAGCCCCGCGTTGCGTTGCCGGGAGCGGGCGGGGCGGTCGTAGCCGAGCTGGTCCATCGCGGCCAGCACGGCCTGCCGCGTGGCCGCCGCGACTCCCGCCTTCCCGTTGACGACCCGGCTGACGGTCGCTTCGCTCACCTTGGCGAGCTCGGCGATGTCGGTGAGGCGGACGGGCTCGGTCATCGATGTTTCGCTATCTCTTCGGTGGGTTCGCGCGGAAAGGACGCGGATGGATGCTCGGTCGCCGCGGGCGCCTACGGCATTGTATCTTCCTCCTCCGTGGCCCGCTGTTCCCTCGTCCGCCACCAGGCCGCCGAATGGGGCGGCAGGAGGCCGCCGTCGAGGGGGACACTGCTCAACAGGGGCCGGTGCGGCAGTCCGAGGTCCACGGCCTCACCGGTGAAGTTCACCGTGCAGACGAAGTCCGGGCCACGGCGGAAGCCGAGCACTCCCTCGGGTGCCTCCAGCCACGCGAATTCGCCGGTCACGCTGCGGCGCAGCCGCAAAGCCTTGCGGTACAGGGAAAGGGTGGAGTCCTCTTCGGATTCCTGTGCCTCCACGGTCAGTTCGGACCACGACTCGGGCTGCGGAAGCCACGGGGACGAAGTGGAGAAGCCGAACGGGGAAGCCTTGCCCGACCAGGGAATCGGCACGCGGCAGCCGTCCCGGCCCCGCTCGGTGTGGCCGGAGCGTTCCCACATCGGATCCGCCAGTGCCTCCTCGGGCAGGTCGGTGACCTCCGGCAGGCCGAGTTCCTCGCCTTGGTAGAGGTAGGCGGAACCGGGGAGCGCGAGGGTGAGCAGTGCGGCCGCCCGCGCCCGCCGCACACCGCCGAGCCGGGTCACGTGCCGGACGATGTCGTGATTGGACAGTACCCAGGTGGCGGGCGCGCCCACCTCGGCGACGGCGGCCAGCGACTCGTCGATCACCTGCCGGAACTGCCCGGCGTCCCAGCCCGCCTCCACGTAGTGGAAGTTGAACGCCTGGTGCAACTCGTCGGGGCGGAGATAGTGCGCGAGCCGCTCGGCGTTCGGCGCCCAGGCTTCCGCCACGGCCATGCGGTCCCCGGGATAGGAATCGAGGATCTTGCGCCAGGCGCGGTAGATCTCGTGCACCCCGTCCTGGTCGAAGTAGGGGAGTTCGGCCTGGCCCAGCAGTTCGATCTGCCGGGTGCGACCGGTGTCGGGCAGGCCGTGGGCCTTGACCATCCCGTGCGCCACGTCGATGCGGATCCCGTCCACGCCGAGATCGAGCCAGAACCGCAGGATCTCTTCGAACTCCGCTCGGACCTCGACGTTGTCCCAGTTGAGGTCGGGCTGCGCCGGGTCGAACAGGTGGAGGTACCACTGGCCGTCGGCGACCCGCGTCCACGCGGGCCCGCCGAACACCGATTCCCAGTCGTTGGGCGGCTGATCCCCGTTCCCGTCCCGGAAAAGGTAGCGCTCGCGCGCCCCTGGTTCACCGGCGAGCGCTTCCTGGAACCACCGGTGCCGCGAGGAGGTGTGGTTCGGCACCAGATCGATGATCACGCGCAGCCCCCGCGCGTGCGCCTCGCCCAGCAGCGCCTCGAATTCCCCGAGGTCGCCGAACATCGGGTCCACGTCCCGGTAGTCGGCCACGTCGTAGCCGCCGTCGGCGAGCGGGGACGGGTAGAAGGGGGTGATCCACACGGCGTCCACGCCGAGCCCGGCGAGATGGCCGAGCCTGCCGCGGATCCCGGCGAGATCCCCGTTCCCGTCGCCGTTGCCGTCGGCGAAGCTGCGGATGTAGATCTGGTAGATGGCCGCCGTCCGCCACCATTCGGCGCGGCCGGGCTGGTGCCCGGATCGTGTCGTTGTCATCAACTTCCCTTCACACCGCCGGAGGTCAGTCCGGCCACGAGATGACGCTGGACGAGGAAGAACACCACCGCGGTGGGGACCATCACCAGTACCGAGCTCGCGGTGAGCAGTCCCCATTCCGCCCTGAAATCACTGACGAACGTGCTCATGCCCACCGGGAGGGTGAACTTGTCCTCGCCCTGCATGAGGATGCTCGCGAAGGCGAACTCGCCCCAGGCGGTGACGAACGCGTAGAACACCGTCGCCGCGATCCCCGGTTTGGCCAGTGGCACGATCAGCCGCCAGAACGTGCCGAACGGTGTCAGGCCGTCGATCCGGCCGGCTTCGTCGATGTCGGTGGGGATGCTGTCGAAGTACCCCTTGAGCATCCAGGCGCAGTAGGACACCGCCACCGTGCACTGGGCGAGGATGAGGCCGCCATAGGTGTTGAGCAGGCCCAGCCCGGACATCACGTTGTACAGCGGCACGATCAGCACCGCCGCCGGGAACATCTGGACGATCAGGAACAGCCACATCAGCGGCCGCTGCCCGGGAAACCGCATCCGGGAGGCGGCATAGCCGGCGGTGGCGGCGATGAACACGGAAAAGGCGGTGGTCCCGGCGGCCACGATCAGCGAGTTGGCGAACCAGGTGCCGAACTGGGTGTCGCCGAGGACCTGGCGGTAGTTTTCGAAGCCCAGCCGTCCCAGGGTCTGCGGGCGGGCCCAGGTGTCCCGGTCGGTCTTGAACGAGGTGAGTGCCACCCACGCGACCGGGAACACCGCGATCACGCCGGCGAACACCAGTGTCGTGTGCAGGCCCGCCGAAGCGAGGCGGCTCCGGGCGCTCCGGCGCGCCCGGGAAGAGGTGCGGATGCGGGCGCTCATCGGGTGGCCTCCTGTGCCCTGGCCAGCCAGCGTTTGTAGAACGAGGCGAACACGACCAGCATCGAGGCGATGATCACCCCGTAGGTCGCCGCCCCGGAGTAGTTGCGGATACCGCGGAACGCCTCGTAGTAGGACCCGGTGACCAGGATGCTCGTGGAGTCGCCGGGACCGCCGCCGGTGAGCAGTGCGATGACCGGGAACTGGTTGAACGTCCAGATCACGCCGAGCAGGACCACCGTTCCGGTCACCGGGCGCAGCCCGGGCAGGGTGATCACGCGGAACCGCTGCCACGGGGTGGCACCGTCCACTTCGGCCGCTTCGTAGAGTTCCTTCGGAATCGTCTGCAAGCCCCCGAGGAGGGCGACCATCATGAACGGGACGCCCATCCAGACGTTCACCATGATCACCGAGAGCTTGGCGGGCAGCGGCTGCCCGAGCCAGTCGACACCGGGAAGGCCCACCCGCTGCATCAGCGCGTCGAGCAGCCCGCCCTGGTTGTTGAGGATGAGCCGCCAGGCGAAGGCCGCGACGAACGGCGGCACGGCCCACGGCAGGATCAGCAGCATCCGGTAGAGGGTGCGCAGCCGCATCGCGCGGTTGAGCAGCATGGCCAGGCCCAGCCCGATGCCGTAGTGCAGGACCACGCACGCGACGGTCCATTCGACCGTCCACAACAGACGCGGGTAGAACGTGCCTTCCGTTCCGCTCAGCACGTCGAGGTAGTTGCGCAGCCCGACGAAGTCGTAGGTCGCGGGAATCGTGTTGACCCCGATCCTGCGCCCGCTGTTCAGCTCCGTGGCGTCGGTGAGCGACAGGACGATCCCGCGGGCCAGCGGGTAGAGCACCAGCACCCCGAGTACGACCACCACCGGCACCACCATCGCCCAGGCGTAACC
>NZ_VJWX01000558.1 GCF_007713715.1 Amycolatopsis rhizosphaerae | reverse complement strand
GTCCCGCACACCAGCGGGACCGACCCGGCCATTCACAGCCATCGCCTGTCAC
The DNA here is from genome assembly GCF_007713715.1 of Amycolatopsis rhizosphaerae. Taxonomy (GTDB): domain Bacteria; phylum Actinomycetota; class Actinomycetes; order Mycobacteriales; family Pseudonocardiaceae; genus Amycolatopsis_E; species Amycolatopsis_E rhizosphaerae. The sequence continues at coordinate 4,459 of NZ_VJWX01000558.1, read as the reverse complement.
TGGAGGTTCCGTGTCGATCACTCCCCCGCGCCCGCTGCCGGTCTCCCTGCGCATGTTCAGCACAGCCGATTTCAGCCGCAACTACGTGCTCCACCCGGGTGTGGAGTGCAACATCCCCCGCTGGGGCAGCGAGGACGAGTACGGCGCCTGGAGCTACGCCCGCGGCGTGCTCGTCGAGACCAGCCGCGCTCTGTACGGCACGCCGGTGTCGCTGCGCTACCGCGAACTGCTCTCCCGACAGCCGCACGAGGACCCGTCCACCGTGCCCGCCCACCTTCCGGTCGGCTACGAGATCACCGCGGTCGTCCACGATTGCACCGGCAAGCTGGTCACCGTCGTGCACCACCGCGAGACCGCGCCCCACGGCGCGCATGGCGACTTCTGGCGACTGACCGTCAACGGCATCGAGCCCGAGGACGGCCTCGCCACCCACCCACCGTCGCTGCCGTGGGCCGCCAACCAAGTCCGCTGGCACCTCCGCGAGCGGCCGCCGCTGATCCCGATCACTCGAGTGAAGCTCGCGTGACCAGCGTTTTCCCCAGCTACCCTCGACAGCAAAGGACCAGACCATGAGCGCACCGGGAAGGATGCGACCGACCAGCAGCCCCACCGCGAGCCCACCGCCACGGCGCCTGATGCGTGCCGCGCTGGAGGCGGCCACCGCCGGGCATTACGTGTTCCCGCTGTGGCCCAGGTCGAAGAAGCCCTCAATCAAGAACTGGGAGCAGGCGGCCACCCGCGATCTAGCGGCCATCCGCGAGCGATGGGCGACGCTACCGTGGAACGTCGGAATCGCGTGCGGCCCGAGCGGCCTGCTGGTGATCGACCTCGACGACGCCCACGGCCACGAGCCGCCCGAGGAATGGGCCGGTGCCCGGCACGGCCGCGACGTCTTCGCGCGACTGGCCGAGGTCGCCGGCGAGCCCTACCCAGCCCACACCTACGCCGTGCAGTCCCCGCGCGGCGGTGAACATCTCTACTTCCGGGCATCGGCCGAGCCCGAGCTGCGCAACACCTCCGGTCGCCTCGGATGGCGCATCGACACCCGCGGCGCCGGTGGGTACATCGTCGCCGCCGGATCAGTACGCGGTGAAGGGCTTTACGTGGCGCTGAACCGCGCACCGATCGCGCCGCTGCCACAGTGGCTGGTCACTCAGCTGACCCCGCCGCCACTGCCCGAACCCGCCGAGTTCTTGCCCCGGCAGAACCGGCACACCGTCGGCGAACTCGATCGCGCCGCCGCCTACCTCGAACGGGTCGCCGAAAACGTTGCCCTCGCCCAGCCCGGTCAGCGGCACGACACACTGATCCGCGCCGCCTACACCCTCGGCCGACTCGTCGCCGGCGGCGACATAGCCGAGTACGACGCCCGCGCCGCCCTGCACGAGGCTGCCGCCCGCCACGTCGGCGTCGACGACTGGAGCACCGCCGAGGCCGAGCAGACCATCAGCGACGGGCTGGAAGCCGGCGGCCACCACCCCCGCTGCCTCGCCGACTTGCCCTGACCCGCGTCGACAGCCCGGAACCCATGAACCAGTCAACGGGAGGGCAAGGCAGCAGCAGGTGAGTCCGTGCCGGGACCGTCGATCTCCGCGGAGCAGATCAGGTCGCGGCCGCCGCCGCAAGGGCGCCTGACGGCGTCGCTACGCGATGTGCTGCGCACACCCTTGCACCACCAGCCACGTCCCGATCCGGCATTCGCAGATCGACAGCCCCTCGGGCACGGACCCACCCGGTCATAACCGGGGACGGGGAACTCGAAGGGGTTGTCGGCGACCACATCGATCACCGATTCCGTGAGGAGCACGTCATGGCTGGAGAAAGCGTCATCACCATCGTCGGCAACCTGACCGCCGACCCCGAGCTGCGTTTCACCCCGTCCGGTGCAGCCGTCGCGAACTTCACCATCGCGAACAACCCGCGCGTGTTCGACCGCCAGTCCGGCGAGTGGAAGGACGGCAAGTCGCTGTTCTTACGCTGCAACATCTGGCGACAGGCTGCCGAGAACGTCGCCGAGTCCCTGACCAGGGGTGCGCGGGTAATGGTGCAAGGCCGCCTTACACAGCGGTCCTTCGAGACCAAGGAAGGTGAGAAGCGGACCGTCGTCGAGCTCGATGTCGACGAGATCGGCCCATCGCTGCGCTACGCCACCGCGAAGGTCAACAAGGCCTCCCGCTCCCACGGCGAGTCCGGCCAGGACGACGACCCGTGCGGTGCCGGTGCATACGCCGACGGCGGCGAGTCCTCCGACAAGCCGCCGTTCTGATCCTGCCCCGCACGCCCGGCGGGCCAGGACCACCTCGGTCCGGGCCCGCCGGGGGCTGTGGGGTGTCCCGCCGTCTCCGGGCGGCAGCAGACCTTCCCACCGAGCCGTGGCGCGCGCCGCCCTACCCGGCGCTGCTGCCCGCTCACCCGCGGCCGGGTGCTCGCCCGCCCCAGCGAGCGCCCGGCCGCGGCGTTTCCTCCCTTCTCGCAACAGAACGGCCGTACCTCGATCCGGACCGGCTCGGCAATAAGGTCGAGTCTGTCGGTCAGGTGACCTACCCTCGGACGACATGAAGTCCCGCTCGGTAGTGGTGTTCGGCAAGCTCATCGGCGCTGCCGGGCTCGGTGCTGCGCTCGGCGCCTCGGTCGCCGGGCTCATCGCGGTCGTGTTTGGTCAGGCGGTCCAGCCCGGCAGCACCTGGCTGACTGGCCTGCCGGCGCTCGCGGTGATTGGCGCTGGTGTCAGCGCGCTCGTCGCAGGGCTCACTCGCCGGTGGTTCCTGTCCGCCGCGGCGGACAAGCCGCACGGCGAACGCCGCCGACTGCTGCTGTTCACCGCCGCAGGCCTGGTCGTCGTACCGCTGGCGATCGCGGTGGGCCAACTGCAAGCTGCAGCCACCATGGCGATCCCGTTTATGGTCGCTGGCTCCGCGGTCACGCTGACCCTGTGGATGCGCGCCTTCCGCCGCACGCGCCGCAATCTGCACGGCGGCCGGTCCCTGATCCGCGCCGCTCGATAGGTCACGGCCAAGCCCACCGCTTCGCTGTCGGCGCTTCCGTGGAACGTTTACGCGCCCTCGCCGATGCCATACGGGACGGCCCGGATGACGCCTGCCACCGAACCGACCTGATGCGCCGCAACGGCCTGCCCGGCCGCATCCCGGCCGGCGGCGATGAGCTGTCGGGCCTTCTTCTCCGACACTGCCAACAGGTCGGCCACCTGTTCCACTGTGCGCCCGGCCTCGTGCATGGCCAGCGCCGACCTGCCCTGCTGGGCGTGCGCTCCGGCGACCTTCTCCCGCGCCTGCTCGCGCAACCGCTCGATCCGGTTCGTCAGCGCGGCGACCTTCTCCTCGCATGCGTTCTCAGCGACGGCGATCTTCTCCCCTGCGGCCATGTAGTCGCGCAGGGCTTGTTTGATCCGCTCCTCGCGTTGGCGCTCCTCCGCGAGTTGGTTTGCCAGGCGCTCGCGTGCCGCTTCCAGCTTGCGGCTCGTCGCGGTGGATCGCCGCGCCCGCTTCCTCGGGGTCGTCTGCGCCTCGGCCATTCCGCACTCTCCTCACGACGGTTGCGCTCGTCTACTCGACCGACACAGAGTATCCCCGAAGGCAACTCATATGGCCAATGCCAAGAGGAGCAGCTAAAACAGCTTAGAGTGACAGCCACAGCGAAACAGGCGAGAAGGTTCAGAAACGGCGAAGGCGTGCCCCGCCGAAGCCGGACACGCCCGCCGTGCCGTGCACAGAAGCCCGAAGGCTTACCACCGTCACCGGCGGCTCCGCCAAGACTGCGCAGACACGCGCGCCGGGCTTCGCGGGACTCAGCATGGCCCCGTACCCGACGCGAATCCTCAGTGTAGCCACCGACCTCACGTTTTCCCTCACCGCGCAACGCGAGGTCACCAAAACCCCCTCGTGCCCGAGGGTCTTATGCCACGTCAGGCGCGTCAAGGGCACCCCAAAAAATCTCCTCCGCAAGCTCCGAAGATTTTTTCGGGACCCACCCTTGACCCGCCTGCCGCAGCACAAGGAATGGCACACACGAGGGGGCGGGAGGAAAAGACCGGCGATCACCTAATCCACGATGGCGGCGGGCAAGGGTTTCTCGCCTTTTCCAGTGGAAAACCGCTGACAGGAGAGCCTGCAAACTCACCGGAAAGAGAAGCTAAAAGCGACCAGTTCCGGTCGAGATATCACACGATTGACACTAGACTGGAGACGACAAAGAAACGCCGGGAACCGCCAAGCCCGACAATTCGCAAAAATCAGCAGTGAGGTTCATTCGTCATGCCGCAGACCACGACTCTTCCCGATGCTCTCGCCGAGGTCGCCGCCCTGGTCAAGGCCGGAGACAGCCGCAAGGCCAAGCGCCAGACCCGCGAATTTCTGGACACCGCCGACGCTGAATCGCTGTCCATCATCGGCACGTGTGCCTCGATTCTGGAGAATTACCCGTACAAAATCGCCATTCTGAA
>NZ_VJWX01000557.1 GCF_007713715.1 Amycolatopsis rhizosphaerae | reverse complement strand
CCGATCCCGCCGCGAGGCGCAGGCCCGCGTCGGCCTTGGCGGTCCGGGATGGCGTGGCGGGCAGGAGCGGGGCCAGGCCCCGCTCCTGGACGGTGGTCATGCCGACTGCCGCGTGGTGGTCGGCCCCGTGCTGCCGGAGCGGTGGCGGTCGCCACCGTTCCGGTCGCCATCGAAGTCCGGCGGCACGCCGTTGCCGAAACCGCCGTCGTCCGCGCCCGGGAAACCACGGCCGCCGTAACCGTCGCCGTCGCCGTCGCGGTCGAAGCCCGGATGGCCGCCCCGCTGCCGTTCGATCCCGGTACCGGCGGTACCGCCGGTGCCCGCGGTGGCGTGACCGATGGCGAACCCGCCCGCACCGCCCGCCAGCAGCAGGCCGGCCACGGCCGCGGCGAACAGCCCCTGGCGGCGGAGCCGGGCCGTTTTGGCGGCCTTCGCGGCCGGATCGGCGACCGGCACCGCGGCGGCGGTGCCGGTCGGCACCGAAGCGGCCTCGGGCCAGACCGGCGGCACCGGGGGTTCTTCTCCCACGGTGCCCGCCGCGTTCAGAGACGCCGTTTCCCGGGCGTTCTCCTGTGCCTCCCCCGAGGACGGCGCGGGGGAGGGCTCCCAACGGGAACCGCTGTGCGGTTGTTCCTGGTCGTGCATGGTGCTCCTTCGGTCCTGACCTGGACCATGGTGAGCGGCCATGCTGAAATCCAGCCGTGGCTGACCTGTGTGCCGCCTGTGCGAATGGTGATCAGGGCTCTTCGCGCGAGGCGGTGGCCGCGTCGCGCATGCGGTCCAGCCAGGTCTCCAGCGCCGCCGGGTCGAGCGGGAGCACCGAGGCCTGGAACTGCCTGCCCAGTTCCCGCAGCATCTCCAGCCCTTCCCAGCCGGCCACGAACTCGTCGTCGATCGGCTCCAGCAGCCTGCCCAGTGCGGGCCCGGCGCCCCGTCGCGACACCAGGGTCCGCCACTGGCCGAGGAACTTGCGGAACTCCTCCAGCCGGAGTCCTGCTTCGGCGACCAGCGCGGCGACCTCGTGTAACTCGCGGTTCACCTGCCAGGCACGCTCGGACATCTCCAGGACGCCGTCGTGCAGGGCGTCGCACAGCAGCGGCACCTCGCTCAGGGACGTGTGCGGTGCCAGCCCGTCCACCACCTCGGCGGCGAACGCCGCGACCATGTCGTTGTGCAGGTGCGCCAGCGCGATCCGGAAGCGCAGGTCCGCGACGAGCGAGCCGAGCCGTGCCAGCCGGGGGACGAGTTCCTCCAGCGCGCCCACCGCCCGGTCCATGGGCTGGGCCATCACCCTCGCCACGTTCTTGAGCACCGGCGCGGTGGCGACCACGGTCTCCGACGCGTACTGCGCCGCCCCGACCGCCTTGTTGAGGCGGCGTGCCACTTCCAGCACCCGGGATGAGGCGTGGGACAGCCGGTCGCACAGCGTCCGGTAGCTCTCGAGCCTTTCGACCAGTTCACCGAGCTGTCCCTCCAGCGCGCCCGCGCTGCGCAGCACCTCGGCCGTGGGCCCCTGGCCGTGAGGCCGGGCGTAACCGGTCGAAGCCAGTCTGCGCCGCACCCCGACCTCGAAGGACAGCGCCTCGGCCAGGAACTCGTCATGCGAACCGAAACCGAGCGTGCCCAGCGTCCGCTGAAGGTGCTTCATGCCGGCTTCGGCCGTCTCACGCCGGTTCAGTCCTTCGGCGCGGGCCTGCTGTTCGACCACGAGCGTCTGCCGGTAGATCTGCTTCGCCGCCTCGAACAGCGGCCCCTGCGGTGCGACCCGGACGGAGAGGAACCCGTCGCCGAGCGGGGTCACCGTGGCGAAGACCCAGTAGCTTTCGCCGTCCTTGGTCAGGTTCTGCACGTACACGCCCGCCGGCCGGCCGCTCAGCAACCGGTCCCAGAGCAACCGGAACACGCCCGCGGGCATGTCCGGGTGCCGCACGATGCTGTGCGGTGCGCCCGTGAGGTCCTCCAGCGGGAAGCCGGAGATCCGCACGAAGACCGAGTTGCCCGTCCTGATCAGCCCGCGCCGGTCGGTCGTGGAGAAGAAAAGTTCGTCTGGCTTCACCACCGGCGCATCGCCACCGGGACCGGCCGAGTAGCCGCCCACCATTTCCGCACACCTCTCGTTCCTGCCCACCACATCGGCCGGCCCTGCCCCGTCCGCCCCGGCCACCGAGGGAAACGTAGGCCACCGCCCGTTTTCCACCGGAACGGACCCTGGGATGCCGGTCTTTGACGGCGCTGCGGATCCGGCCGGACGCGGTCGGTCGCGAAATGGAGGGAAAATGGGAAAACGGTGAGTTAATCACTCGCCGCTTCCACTCGTGGTCAGTGGCCAGGTTGCAGGCTGGAGAGCGTTTGCCGCAGCGAGCCCAGCAGGTTGGGCAGGATCTCGGGCAGGTGCCGCCCGGTGATGCGCGCGGTCTGCTCCCAGCCGTCCAGCAGCCGGGGCAGCAGGTCCGGCACCTGGGTGGCGAGCTGGGCGAGCCCGGCCGGAAGCGCGGTCACCGCGGCGACCCCGGCGCGCGGAATGTCCATAACGGACCGGACGGTGCCGGTGACGGCGAGTTTTCCGTCACAGCCGAGGATCGTGCAGCCCTTGGGGGCGGTCGGACCCAGGTCGGCCAGTGCGAGGTTGTCGGCCGGGTTGATGATCAGCGTCGGGTCGACGGCTCCCGGCTTCGGCGGCACGTACGGCCTGGCCTGCGGCTGCCGCGGCGAACGCACGGCCTCCATCAGCAGCTTGAAGAACTCGTACTCGACGCGTCCGGGCTGCCCCGGCAGCACCGCGGTCAGCGGGTCGCTCACGTCCGTGCGGCTCGGCGGCCACAGCAGTGAACCGCTGGAGCGGGTCACCACCATGCCGACGCTGGGCAGCACGAAGATGTGCTGGCCGAAGAACCCGTACGAGAGGTACATGTCCTCGGGTGCGCTGGGGATCATCGGTGCCGGGTTGTCCGCCGCCGCGAAGGCCGACGGGGTGATCCAGTGCGGGCCGGCGTTGAGCCAGGTCAGGAACCCGTAGCCGGGGTTGGTCGGGGTCGGTGTGCGCAGCTGGCGCAGGTAGTCGGCGGAGATCAGGCGCCGCCCGTGGAAGGTGCCCTGGTTGAGCAGCAGCTGGCCGATCCGCCCGAACTGCCCGCCGGGCAGGAACAGGTTGGACCACCCATCGGTGTGCCCGCTGCGGTCGCGCAGCCAGAACCACGACGAGCGGCCGATGCCGATCGGGGTGAACAGCTCGCGCTGCGCGAAGTCCTGCAGGTCCTCGCCCACGGCCCGTTGCACCACGTAGGCCACCACCGAGGGGCCGATCTGGTCGTAGCGGAAGAAGGTGCCGGGCCGGTGGTCGAAGGGCAGTGCCATGAACTCGCGGATGCGGTCGGGCATCGCGAGGTTGAGCTCGCGGCCCCAGTTCATGTGGATCCCGCTGGTCTGGGTCAGCAGCTGGCGGACGGTGACCGCGCGGTGGGCGGCGTCGCCGAGCCCGGGCGGCAGGTACCGGTCGATCGGGTCGTCCACCGACAGCCTGCCGAGGGTGACCGCGCGGCCCACGAGCAGCGCGGTGATCGTCTTGGTCTGGCTCCAGTTGTTGCTGGGGACCGCGTCGAACAGCGGGTCGAAGATCCCGCTGCCGACCCGGCAGTTGTTCCGGAACACCTGGACCGTTTCCGAGCCGTTGACCGACATCAGGTTCAGCGCGTGCCAGAGTTTTTCGGGATCGAGGCCGGCCTGTTCGGGGGTCGCGGTCTCGTAGTTCGCCGTCGCGTCGCCGCAGACCTTGCCCGTGGCCGCCGTCGGGCCGGTGGCGGCCGTGGCGCTCGTGATCGTGGGCCCCGTCAGTGCGAGCAGTGCCGGCAAGGTGCAGACCACGAGGCGGCGCAGTGCGGACAGCTTCATCGGTGCCTCCTCCTACTGTGTTGACGGCGGCGGAGCCTATGAGCGTTCGTTCAGCAGCGCCAACTCCGGCCCGCGCGGTCCGAACGCGACGGTGACCAGTGGTAATGGCATTTCACTTCGGCTGGCCCGGTCCGCGGGTTTCGTCGCACTATCGGGGAGCGCTCTCCCAGCCGGCCGTCTGCGTCGGGTGATCGGACGGTCGTGGCGGGTGATTGCGGCGCACGATGGGGCGGCCGGGACACCCTGTTGGCGGCGTGTCGGTCGCTCTCATCCGGTCGGAGGACCCGTGTCCACAAGCGACAGTGGGCGGAAAGTGCCTTCCGGCTGCCCGGAACTCGATGGGGTAGCGAACGTTCGGCCGTGCTCATCGCCACCGCCGTTCCGGTCGATGAATCGATAGCCGCCATCCGCGGCGAAATCGGTGAATCGGAAGGAGAACGCATGCACATGTCCAGACGAATCTGGCTGAGCCTCGGCGTGCTGCTGATGGTGCTGTCCGGACTGGGAAGTGGCGTCGCACAGGCGACGCCGGCCCGGTTCGTGCCCCCCGGCATCGGCATCCACACGCCCGGGCATCCGCAGCCGCCCCACTGGATCGGCTCGTGGCCGCCGCCCCCGGGGCACATCAGGCAC
>NZ_VJWX01000556.1 GCF_007713715.1 Amycolatopsis rhizosphaerae | reverse complement strand
ATGCCATGCTGCGGACCGTAAAGTTTCACATGAATGTGAGAGTCAAGAGGGTGTGGTGGGGGTCGCATGGCGGTGCGGACGATCAGGATCGGCGAACTGTCCCGGTCCAGCGGGGTGAGCCCACGGCTGTTGCGTTACTACGAGGAACAGGGGTTGCTCCGGCCGCAGCGCCGACCGAGTGGCTATCGCGAATACCTGTCCACCGACGTGGCCGTGGTGCGGCGCATTCGCGGGCTGCTGGCGGCCGGCTTGTCCACCGCGACCATCGCGTCGGTGCTGCCGTGCATCCGTGAGGACGGTGAGCGCCTGGTGCCCACCTGCCCGGACCTGGTCGCGCAGCTGCGGCGGGAGCGCGAGCGGATCGACCAGGCCATCGACGAGCTCACCACGTCCCGCCAGATCCTGGACTCGGTGATCACCGCGGCACCGTCGACGCCGGTTCCGGCGGATCCACCCCTTCTGCCCTGAGGCAGGCTGGGTTCACGGGGCCGCCCTGGCCCGACCGGAAGGAGTTGCCCGTGAGGGAGTCGCCGGGAGATCGGCGAACCGTGGAGGAGGTGCTGGAAGGGATCGCCCTCCGCCTGCTCGATGTCGCGGATTCGGATTCCGATAGGCCGTCGCCGGCGCACGGATGGCGGGCGGTGGCGGGCTATGAGGTGGTTCCCCGGCATACGGTGGCAATCTCGAGCGAGAACGCGGGGGAAGAGATTGACCGGCTGTGGCATGCCGTAGCCGATGAACTGTCGATATATTCGGAAGACGCTGAATTCCTCCTCGATCTTCCTGGGCCGAGGCAGGACACGCCGGGGTGGCTGCGCGCGCGAGATCTCCGAAGAACTCGCCTGCCGTCGCGCATCCATTCGGTTACCGGGTCGTGGGAATTCATTGCCTTGTCGGAGAACGGTCGACGACTGTGTGCCGTCAGCAAGGAGGAGTACGACTACTGGATCGTTGCCAGGACCTTCACCGATGAGCAGGTGCGGCGCGGGCGCGAATCCGAGGACCGGGTACGCGCCGTCGAGCGGGAGGTCAGGAATCTGGTCGACCGCCGCGCAAGCCTGCAGGAGGTCGTTGCCTTCCTCAAATCGGCCGGGCTCCCTGGGCCATTGCGCCGGATCACCCTGGTCGGAATGTTGATAAAGGCGTGTGGCCTCTCCGCCGTGGAGTCGCGAAGGATTGCGTCGATGGTCGAGTATCCTTCCGGGAGGTTCCTTGACCCTGCCGGGCAGGTGGAGGAAGCGTGGCGGAATCTTGTCACCCTGGGCAGTGGAGATCCCAGACGGCGGTGAGGCCGCTCCGGTCACCGGTGGCGAGCGACCGGCCATCCGGACTGAACGCGACGCGGGTGATCCGATCGAGATGGCCGGTGAGAGGTTTGCAGATTCGCTTTCCGTCGGCGATGTTCCAGAGGTTGACGACGCCGTCGTCGTCACCGGTGGCCAGGGTGTGGCCATCCGGGCTGAAGGCCACGCAGAGCGCTCCCGCGCCGCGGGAGCGTCGGACCGTGGGGACGCTCAGCGGGGCACCGATTCGCCGACGGTCGGTCACGTCCCAGAGGTGGACGGCACTTTCGGTGGCGATGGCCAGGGTGCGGCCGTCTGGGCTGAACGCCATGTCGTGGACCTGCGTGATTTCCCTGCCGAACGCTACGCGCCGTGGATCGCTGCTGTGCAGGTCCCGGAGGTGGACACCGTCGATGTTTCTCGTGGCGATGACGCCGCCATCGGGGCTGAAGGTCACGACTCCCGGGTGATCGCTCACTCGCCCGAGTTCTCCACGGCCGACGGTGTCCCACCAGGCGACGCCCCCGTCGCCGTCCCAGGACGCGGCCACGGCACGACCGTCGCGGCTGAAGGCCAGGCCGGTGACATGGCTGATATCGCCGATGAGGCGAGGCTCGCCGACCAGTGGGTCGCCGAGCGGCCGGCGGGTGGCCACATCCCAAAGGCGGATGACGACTTCCCCCTGGTCATCTCCTCCTGCCGGGTCGATCCCCGGCACGAGTTCGACGGAGCCGAGGGCCAGGACACGTCCATCGGGGCTGAACGCGGCGCGGTCGCCACGGTGGGCGGCCCCGAGCACGTCGGCGGCGACTCGGCCGTGTTTCCGGCGGGCCTTGCTTCGTTTCGCCGGGCCCTCATCGGTTTGCGGGCCGACGGCCCCACCGAACGGCCGGCGGCCGGCCACGTCCCACAGGCGGACGACAGCCTTGCCGCTCGAAGCGATGACCAGGACGCGGCTGTCCGGGCTGAAGGCCAAGCTGTCGACGGCGGCGGGGGACCGGGGCAATGGTTCCCCGAACACGACAGTCTCTTCGTCCGGCGGCGGTGCCGGTCCCGCGGGCTCGGTCGTCGCGGGCAGCTGGTCCAGCAGCCTGTCGATCCGAGCGCGCCTTCGGGCGATCTCCTCATGGACCCAGGGCGGCCATGGCGGGCCGGGTTGGTCGATCTGGCCGATGAGCTGCAACAACTTCTTCGTGGTGGGCCGTACGGCGGGGTCAGGGGTCAGACAGGGCTCGAAGATCCGGTGTAGCTCTTTGAGGCGGCGTGGCTCTCGGGAGTCCTCAGTGTCCCAGGAGGGGTATTTCGTGGTTGCCGCGAAGATCACCCGCGCCAGGGCGAACACGTCACTCGCCCCATCCGGCGGCCGCCCCTCGATCTGCTCGGGCGACAGGTAGTGCAGTGACCCGGCAGGCCAACCGTGGCCCCTCCCTTCGGCATCCTGCGCGTCGGGCCCTCGCCCGATGGCCAGGCCGATCAGTCGCGCCCCGTCGTCGGTCAGCACCACACTCGACGGCTTGAGGTCCCCGTGCGCCAGACCCGCACGGCGGATCTGCGTCAGCCCCCTGGCGAGGCAGGTCGCCAACCACCGGGCGGCGGAAGAATCCAGACGGCCACCGATCGTACGCCCTTGCCGGCGCACCTTTGCCGCGAGAGCGGCGTCCAAGGGCACGCCCGGCACGAACTCCGACGCCAACCACGGCACCGGATCCTCGGGCCCGGAGTCGACGACCGCCGCGACATACCGGCTCGACACGCGCTGTGCCGCGGCCACCTGGCGTCGAAAACGCGCCCGGAACATCGCATCATCCGCGAACTGGGGCCGCACCTGCTTCAGCGACACGAGCCGGCCGTCGGGCCCGTGCCCCAGGAACACCGGCCCCAATCCGGCCGGGCCACGGCCACCCTGTCCCAAGAAGGTGACAACCCGATACGGCCCGATCACCCGTGGGTGGTCGGCTGCCAAGGACATGTCGTCGGCCACCGCGTACCTGCCTCCCCGGACGTCCCGGAACCTGTCCGAGGGATCACGAACAGATCAACTGTACCGTCGGTTCGGTCCTGCGGCTTTCCGTCCCGCAAACTCTTCGAGCCGGGTTTGCCGCGGTCGACCAGGTTCGGGCCGGTCGGTTCGGCACCAACCGTTTCGCCAGCGCGATCACGGCCCGTGGCTCGAAGAACCGACACCGAGCACGCGCTACGTTCAGAGCGTGAGCCGTCCGATTTCAGGCGGCGGTGGTGAGGGGTTCGGGTTCGCTGCGGTAGGTGCGACCGGCCGGGGTGGTGATCTCCAGGACCCCGGTGCCGGTCATGCGGTGGTGCCAGCCGGGTTCGTCCTTCAAGCGGTGGTCCCGGCGGCACAGGCCGCAGAGGTTGCTGCTGTGGGTGCCGCCGCCTTGGGCCCAGGGTTCGACGTGGTCCAGATCGCAGGCCTGGACCGGGCGATGACACCCCGGCACCCGGCATTCTCGGTCGCGCACCTGCACGAGTTCCTTGGTGGCGGCGGACGGCCGGTAGCGGTGGCGCCCGACGTCGATGGGTGTGCCGGTCATGGGGTCGGTGATGACCCGCCGGATCGTCGCATTCGCGGCGATCTCCCGCGCCAGTTGGGCGGGGATGGGTCCGTGTCCGGCGAGTTCGGCGGGTTCGTTGCGTAGCCCGGTCCAGGTCAGGAAATCCAGGTATACGAACACTTCCGCCCGCGGCGGTTCCACCGGCCGCGCGACACCCAGGCACAGGTCGGAGAACACGTCTGCCCGCAGTTCGTCCAGCGTGCGCTCCTCGCCCCTGCTGCGCAGCCGCCGGGCGACACGATCCACCCGGGTATAGATCGTGGCGGCGATCTCCGCCGGAAGATACGCGTACAGGGTGGCCATGCCCTCGTCTTCGTGGCACAGCCGGACACTGCGACCCCGCTTGCGCTCCTCACACCGCCGCGCGTACCCGTCCGGGTCGACGCGGGCGACGGTCCTGTTCACCAGGCGCCGCACCGATGTCGCATCCCGAGTGGTGATCTTCCCCGCCACCCGGGCATCGACCTCCCGCGCCTGCTCGTCGGTGAGGGCCGAGGTTTGATCGGCCACCTTCGAAGCGCGGTACGGATCCAGCGCACCCCGCTTCATCGCCTCAAATGTCGAGGGCAACCGTTGCGCCAGATCCCGGGCCAATGACACCTGCCCCTCCGCCTGACGCGCACCGTAATGCAATTCGAGGGCAACCTCCTTCGCCACCGAATCCGCAT
>NZ_VJWX01000555.1 GCF_007713715.1 Amycolatopsis rhizosphaerae | reverse complement strand
CCCTGGGCGTGCTCGGCCGCCCCTGCGCCCGGGCCGGGCGCCGCGGTGGCGCCGAGGAGGGAGTGCCCGCCGGTGGCGGGCTCAGGCTTCCCCCGGCGCGCCACCCCCGCCCCGGTCCTCGTCCCCGACAGTGTCCTCTTCGGACGGTTCGGCGCCGAACACCGCCACGTACAGCTCGTCGATCACGGACTCGGCGGTGCGCTCGCTCGCGTCCTGCAGCGCGATGCGGCCGGACAGCGCGACCGAAGCGGCGTCGTACCCGATGCGCCAGCCGGTCGGTTCGCCGCCGCGGATCCGGGCGAGCGACACCGCCAGCCGCACCACGTCGATCGCTCCCCGCACCGACGATCCGATCCGCACGTCCGGATGCGAACGGGTACGGCGCACCAGTTCCACCACACGCTCCCGCCAGTGACCGGGAACCGCCGTCGCCCGCCGCGCCACGATGTCCGACTCCTCGGCCGAATCCTGGTACCCCATCGCGATCCGGCACACCCGGTCGTAGACGGCGGCGGAGATCCGGGCGGTGCCGATGGCGTCGAACGGGTTCATCGCGGCGACGAACCGGAACCCGTCGGCCGCCTTGACCGGCCCCAGCCGGGGCACGTGCAGTTCCCCTTCCGACATCACGGTGATGAGCACGTTGAGGGTCTCCTCCGGAATCCGGTTGATCTCCTCGACGTAGAGCAGCCCGCCCGAGCGCAGCGCCTCGATCAGCGGACCGTCCACAAAGGTCTCCGGGCCGTAGCCGGCGGCCAGTACCCTGGACGGGTCGAACTGCCCGACCAGCCGGGCCGGGGTCAGTTCGGCATTGCCTTCGACGAACACGAACGGCACGCCGCTTCGCCCGGCCAGCGCCCGCAGCAGGGTCGTCTTCCCGGTGCCGGGCGGTCCCTCCAGCAGGACGTGGGCTCCGCAGTCCAGCCCGGCGAGCAGGAGTTCGATCTCCCGCTTCCGGCCGACCACCTCCCCGGCCAGCCCGGCGGAGCGGGCCCAGTGGCCGGGGACGGGCCCCGGCCCCTGGGCGGAAGCGCCGCTCATACCGCGTCGTGCACCAGGACGCCGCGCACGTTCCTGCCCTCCAGCAGGTCGTCGTAGCCCTGGTTGATCTCGTCGAGCGTGTAGGTGCGGGTGATGATCTCGTCCAGCTTGAGATCGCCGCTCTGGTACAGGCCGAGGATCTTCGGGATGTCGGTGGTGGGGTTGCAGTCGCCGAACAGGCTCCCCTTCACGGTCTTCTTGAACAGGGTCAGGATCGACCCTGGCAGTTGGACGTTGTTCACCGCCAGCTTGTTCAGCCCGGTCAGCACGATCGTGCCGCCCTTGCCGGTGGCGTTGAACGCGCCGGTGACGATCTCCTCGGTGACGATGCCCGCGGTGACGATCGTCTTGTCCGCGCCGTTGCCGTTGGTGAACGACTGCGCGAGCGCGGCCGCCTCCTCGGCGGTGGCCACGGCGTGGGTCGCGCCGAGCTCCATCGCCTTCTCGCGCTTGTTCTCCAGCGGGTCCAGCGCGATGACGTTCTTCGCACCGGCGTAGCGCGCGCCCTGCACCGCGTTGATGCCGATGCCGCCCACCCCGGAGACGATCACCGTCTCCCCCGGCCTGACGTCGGCCGCGTTGACCGCAGAGCCCCAGCCGGTCGGCACACCGCAGCCGACCAGGACCGCCTTGTCCAGCGGAAGGTCGTCGTCGACCTTGACCACGGAGTTCTGGTGGATGGTCGAGTACTGGCTGAACGTGCCGAGCATGCACATCGCGCCGTACTCCTTGACCGGGCCGGGCCCGGTGAACGGGAAGCGCCCGCCGGGCAGGTAGCCCTCCAGGATGGTGGCGCCCATGTCGCAGATGGCCTGCTGGCCGGTGGCGCACCAGCGGCACACCCCGCAGTTCGGGATGAACGAGCAGACCACGTGGTCACCGGGCTTGACCCGGGTGACGCCCGGCCCGACCTCCTCGACGATGCCCGCGCCCTCGTGCCCGAGCACCATCGGCAGGCGGGCCTCCAGGTCGCCGTGGGCGATGTGGACGTCCGAATGACACAGACCGGCGTGGGTGTAGCGGATGAGCACCTCGCCCTCGCGGGGACCGTCGAGGTCGAGCTCGACCACCTCGATGGGCTTGCCGGCCTCGTACACCACGGCTGCCTTGGTCTTCACGGGAAACTCCTTTGTTCCGTAAGGGTTTTCGGGTGGTCGTCAGAGCGCGATGTTGACGGCCTTGGTCTGGGTGTAGAGGTCCAGCGCGGCGGCGCCGAGTTCGCGGCCCCAGCCGGACTGCTTGTAGCCGCCGAAGGGCATCGCGGTGTCGAAGCCGTTGTACTGGTTGACCCACACCGATCCGGCCTTGAGCGCCTTGGCCGTGCGGTGCGCCTTCGACACGTCGCGCGTCCACACCCCGGCCGCGAGCCCGTACTCGCTGTTGTTCGCGGCGGCCTCCACGCCCTGCTCGGCGTTGAACGGCAGCGCGGCCACGACCGGGCCGAAGATCTCCTCGCGGACGATGCTGAATTCGGGCCGCACGTCGACGAACACGGTCGGCTCGATGAAGTAGCCCCGCTCGCCCCACGGCTTGCCGCCGGTCAGCGCGCGGGCGCCGTCGGCGAGGCCTTCGCTGAGGTAGCGGGAAACGCGGTCGAACTGCTCCTGCGACACCATCGGGCCCAGCTGCGTGGCCGGGTCGAGGCCGGGGCCGATCTTGACCTGGGCCGCGGCCTCGGCGACCGCCTGGGTGAACTCGTCGAAGATCTTGTCCTCGACGAACAGGCGGGTGCCCGCCACGCAGCACTGGCCGTGGTTGAACAGCCACGCGTTGACCGAACCGGGCACCGCGATGTCGAAGTCGGCGTCGGCGAAGACCACGTTGGGGCTCTTGCCGCCCAGTTCCAGCGACACCTTCTTCAGGTTGCCCTTGGCCGCATCGACGATCTTCTTGCCCACCTCGGTGGACCCGGTGAAGGCGACCTTGTCGACGCCGTCGTGGGCGGCGATCGCGGCACCGGCGTCGCCGAAGCCGGTGACGACGTTGACCACGCCGGGCGGGAATCCGGCCTCCTCGAACAACTGCCCCAGCAGCAGCGCGGTCAGCGGGGTCTGCTCGGCGGGCTTGAGCACCACGGTGTTGCCCGCGGCCAGCGCCGGCGCGATCTTCCACGAGGCCATCAGCAGCGGGAAGTTCCACGGGATGATCTGCCCGCAGACGCCGACCGGCTCGCGCAGCGTGTAGGCGTGGAACTGGCCGTCGGGCACGAACGGCATCGACACGTTGACCGTGCTGCCCTCGATCTTGGTGGCCCACCCGGCGTAGTAGCGGAACACGTCGGCCGCCCACTCGGTGTCCACCACCTGCGCGATCATCGCGGACTTGCCGTTGTCCAGCGCTTCGAGCTGGCCGAAGATCTCGGCGCGTTCGGAGAGCAGGTCGCCGACGCGCCAGATGAGCCGCTCGCGCTCGTTCGGCTTCATCCGTGCCCACGGGCCCTCCTCGAAGGCCTTGCGGGCCGCGGCCACCGCGCGGTCGACGTCCTCGGCCTCGCCGTGCGCGACGTCGGTGATCTTCTCCCCGGTCGCGGGGTCGTAGGTCGGGAAGGTCCGTCCGGACGCGGCGGGAACCCATTCACCCCCGATCAGCAGCCCGTGCGGACCGGACAGGAACTCGCGGACCGCGGTGTGCAAGGGAAACTGGACCGTCGCCGTCACCTTGATGCCTCCTCACGTCTGTGTGATGGAGGTCATCCTCACCCGGTGGGCGGCCGCCCGACTGTTACAGAACTGAACACTCGTCGGCGATCTCGAGCGCCTGCATGCGGCGGTAGAGGGTGGTCCGGCTGATGCCCAGTTCGCGGGCGGCGCGCAGCTTGTTGCCGTCGTGGGCGTAGAGCGCGGTGATGATCGCGTTGCGTTCGGCGAGCTCCCGGCCGCCGAGCCGGCGGACCTTCGCGCTGGCCCGGTACCGGGGCGGCAGCCGGTCCATGTCGGCCACCCCGCCGCACGGCTGCCGCGCGATCCCGGCCACCACCGCCCGCAGTTCCCGCAGGTTGCCGGGCCAGGGCTGGGCGCCGAGCGCCTCCAGGACGTGCCCGGTGAACCGCACGGGCCTGCCCGGGCGTTCGGCCGCCATCATCGCCTCGGCCAGCGCGGGCAGTTCGGCCAGGCGGTCCCGCAACGGGGCCAGTGCCAGGGTGCGGTCGCACCGGGCGGCCAGCCCGGCCACGGCGGGCGGGAGCCGGTCCGCGGGGCAGGCCGTCATGGCCAGCCGGGCCGCCGGGCCCCGGTCCAGGGTTTCGCGCACGAGGACGGCCAGGCCCTCGGGCATGAGGTGGATGTCGTCGAGGACGACCACGGTGCCGTCCTGCGCGGCGAGCGTGGCGAGCCGCCCGGCCCACCGGCCCGGCTCCTCGGTCAGCGCGGACGCGGCGTCCAGCACCACCATCGGGTCGTCTCCGGCGAACCCGGCGACCGCGGTGGAGCGGCCGGTGCCCGGCTCACCGGTGACGAACAGGGTCCTGGCCACCACCGGGTCCGGCGGCGGGGCAGCCTGGGCGG
>NZ_VJWX01000554.1 GCF_007713715.1 Amycolatopsis rhizosphaerae | reverse complement strand
GGGCGCGTGTATCCGCGTCGGAGCGGGTTCCTCCGCCGGAACCACCGGGACCATCGGGGTGAACATGGTCGGCTGCTCGACCGGGGCCGGGCGCGGTGCCTGCGGAGCGGGAGGCGGCTCCTCGACCGGGGCGTGCGCGAGCGGGGCGGGCGGCTCCGGCATCGGGCGCGGCGGCCGGGGCGGTGCGCCCCGGTGCAGCTGGGCACCGGCGGCCTGCAGGATGTGCTCGGGCACCTCGGGCAGCCGGAAGCCGACGCCCTGCACGTGCGCGACCAGATCGGCTTCCGGTGCGATGCCGTATTCCTGCAGGTAGTAGTTGACCGCGGCGGGCCAGATCCAGCTGCCGTCGGTGTGGAAGGCGACCGGCACCTTCGCGGTGGGCGGCGAGGACAGGCGGTCGAGGTCGTAACCGCGCTCCGACAGCACGACCGGGGCCGAGGCGAGGTACTCGTAGAGCCGGTCCAGCTGCTCGGGGTCCAGTTCGGGGCGGTGGAACACCGGACGCCCGTCCGGGCCCTGTCCGTCGAAGATGCGGGCCATCCGGAAGCGCGGGGCCGCCGCGGGCGGCGGTTCCGGAGAGGGGCCGGAAAGGCGGCGGAAGAGCCATTCCGGCACGTTCTCCTCGGCGCGCGGGAACATCCGCAGCTCGTCGGCGTAGGCCGGCGGCGGGGGCTCGGATTCCCAGCGGGGCTCTTCCCGGTCGTATTCGAGGTTGTAGCTCGATGGGTGGTCGAGCTGGTACCGCGCGTTGAACCAGGTTCCGCGGCCCTCGCGGTACATCCCGGCTCGCAGGCGGCCGAACAGGGTGGCGATGTCGTGGGTGGCCGTCCACTCGTGGACGCTGCCGTCCTCGGTGAGCACCTCCCCGGTCAGTTCGTGGTACCGGCCGACGGCGCGGTACTGCGCGGTCACCCGGCGCCAGTCGGGCGGCGCCGCCCGAAGCAGGGCGAGTCCGATCTGCTTGACCAGGGTGTCCTGCTCGGTCGCATTCAGCTGGGGGGTCGGTTGAGCCACCACGCCATTTTGACCGGTCACGGAAGTGAGTGCACACCACCCGGCCCACTACCCCGATTGACCAGTGGTTATGCATCAGGCGGGCGACCGAGCGTCTAGCTGCGACTACGCCCCGTGCCCTCTGTCAGAATGGAACCGTGACGGCAACGGTTCTCGACGGCAAAGCGACCAAGGACGCCATCTTCGCGGAGTTGAAGCCCCGGGTGGCGGCGCTGGCGGCGAAGGGGGTCACCCCCGGCCTGGGGACCGTGCTCGTCGGCGACGATCCGGGCTCGCATTCCTACGTCCGCATGAAGCACCAGGACAGCGCGAAGGTGGGGGTCAACTCGATCCGGCGCGACCTTCCGGCCGACATCGGCCAGTTCGAGCTGGAAAAGGTCATCGACGAGCTCAACGCCGACCCCGAATGCCACGGCTACATCGTGCAGCTCCCGCTGCCCGCGCACCTGGACACCGGGCGCATCCTGGAGCGGATCGACCCGGACAAGGACGCGGACGGTCTCGCCCCGGTCAGCCTCGGCCGCCTGGTGCTCAACCGTCCCGGCCCGCTGCCGTGCACGCCGTTCGGCATCGTCGAGCTGTTGCGCCGCTACCAGGTGCCGATCGACGGCGCGCGGGTCACCGTGGTCGGGCGCGGGATCACCGTCGGCCGCACGCTGGGCCTGCTGCTGACCCGCCGCAGCGAGAACGCCACGGTGACGCTGTGCCACACCGGGACCCGTGACCTGGCGGCCGAGGTGCGGCGCGCGGACATCGTGGTCGCCGCCGCCGGTGTCCCCGGCATCATCACCCCGGACATGGTCAAGCCCGGGGCCGCGGTGCTCGACGTCGGCGTCTCGCACGTGAACGGCAAGCTGACCGGCGATGTCGCTCCCGGCGTCGAGGAGGTCGCGGGCTGGCTGTCGCCGAACCCCGGCGGGGTCGGCCCGATGACCCGGGCGATGCTGGTCACCAACGTGGTCGAGGCGGCGGAACGTGTCGTGGCTTCGCGGTAACCGCGCGGCGCTCGTCGAGCAGGTGCCCTTCGGCATCGTGCTCGCGCTGGTGGCGGTCGCCGCGCTCCGGATCTGGCAGTACCACTGGCGGCAGGGCGCCGTCATCGTGGGCGGCGCCCTGCTCGTCGCGGCGGTGTTTCGCGCGGTGCTGCCCGGTGCCAGGGCGGGCCTGCTGGCCGTCCGCGGCAGGCCGGTGGATGTGCTCAGCTACTCCGGTCTCGGGGCCGTACTGCTGTTCCTGGCCTTCACCATCACCGACGGCCCGTTCGGCAGCTGAGCCCGCCGGTTCAGGCCTCGGCGAGGGCCGGGGCCGTGACGGCGCGGCGATCGAGGGCTCCCGAGACCGCCGCGATGGACAGGCCGAGCACGGACAGGATGGCGCCGACCAGGTTCGGGGCGACCAGGCCGAGCCCGCCCGCGATGACGAGACCGCCCAGGTAGGCGCCGATCGAGTTGGCGATGTTGAACGCGGACTGGACCGCCGCCGACACCAGCGACGGGGTGCCGCCCGCCTTCTGCATGATCCGGGTCTGCATCATCGGGCCGATCATGAACCCGGTGACGCCCACCGCGAAGATCGTGATCGCGGCGCCGATCTTGCTGTGCGCGGTGAGGGTGAAGACCGCCAGCACCACGGCGAGCGCGAACAGCGCGAAGTACAGGCTCGGCATCAGTGCCCGGTCGGCGAGCCGCCCGCCGAGCAGGTTGCCGATCGTCATGCCGACCCCGGCCAGCGCGAGCAGCACGGTCACGTTGTGCGGTGCGTACCCGGCGACGTCGGTGAGCATCGGGGTCACGTAGGACAGCGAGGCGAACACCCCGCCCATGCCGATGGTGACGATCGCCAGTGCGAGCCACACCTGCGGGCGCCGGAAGGCCGCGAGTTCGGTGCGCAGCGAGGCCTCGGCCGGGCGGCCCTGGTGGGGGACCAGCCGGGCGATCGCGACGAGCGCGAGCAGGCCGATGAGGACGACGACGCCGAAGGTCGCGCGCCAGCCGACCTGCTGGCCGAGCAGGGTGCCCAGCGGCACGCCGACCACGTTGGCCAGCGTCAGCCCCAGGAACATCATCGAGACGGCCTTCGCCCGGTTTCCTGGTTCGACCAGGCTGGAGGCGACGACCGCGCCGGCGCCGAAGAACGCGCCGTGCGGCAGACCGGCGACGAAGCGGAAGAGCACGCCGAGCTCCTGGTTCGGGGACAGTGCGAACAGCAGGTTGCCCACGGTGAACAGCGCCATCATGGCCAGCAGCATCGTTTTGCGCGGCAGCCGCACGGCGACGGCGGTGAGCAGGGGCGCGCCGACGACGACGCCCAGTGCGTATGCGGTGATCAGATAGCCCGCCGAGGGGATGGACACCCCGAAGTCGGCGGCGGCCTGGGGCAGAACCCCCATCATGACGAATTCGGTGGTGCCGATTCCGAAGGCACCGATGGCCAGCGCGAGCAGCGCGACGGGCACGGTTCTCCTTTCCAGTGCGATCTGCATCGATACAGACGAGGGGCATGAAGAAGGACAGCCCGAGCGCGACGATGGCGCTTCGACTGTCCTGCGACCAGTGTCAACCGGTGACGGGATCTTTGTCATCCCGGTGGACGGGTGACGATTCCCACGTAACGCGCCGGGTCAGCGCCCGGCGGCGAGCACGGCGTCGAGCAGTCCGGGGAAGGCCTCGTCAAGATCATTGCGGCGCAAGGAGTTCAGCCGGGTGGTGCCCCGCTGGCGGGTGCTGATCACACCGGCTTCGCGCAGGATGCGCAGATGGTGGGTGAGCGTCGACTTGCCCACGGACACCTCGAAGCCTCCGCAGGCCACGTCGGCGCATCCGGCGAGCTGGCGGACCATGTCGAGCCGGACCGGGTCGGCGAGCGCGTGCAGCACGGCGGAGATCTCCATCTCGTCCGCCCGGGGGCAGGGAATTGTGTCCGTGCTCATGGATCCCATCGTACGACCGCGCTCGAACTTCGAGCAGGTTCGTAGTACGGTACGAATCGAAGTTCGATGGCGGTCAAACATTGGGGGAGTCGATGTCCTCACCGAGAACGGCGGTGCTCGCGGTCGGTACCTTCGCGGTCGGCACCAGCGGCTACATCGTCGCGGGCCTCCTGCCGGTCCTGTCCGCGCAGCTGCACGTGTCCGCCGCGGCCGCCGCCCAGCTGGTCACCGCGTTCGCCGTCGCCTACGCCGTCGGCTCGCCGCTGTTCGCCGCCGCCACCGGCCGCTGGGAGCGGCGGCGGCTCCTGGTCGCGGCGCTGGTCGTGGCGGCGATCGGCAACACGCTCGCCGCCCTCGCCCCCACCTACGGGCTGCTGCTCGCCGCCCGCGCGGTCACCGCCGTCGGGGCGGCCGTGTTCACCCCGGTGGCCAGCGCCGTGGCCGCGCAGCTCAACCCGCCGGAACGCCGCGGCCGCGCCGTCGCCGCCGTCTTCGGCGGTCTGGCCCTGGCTACCATCTTCGGGGTCCCTGTGGGCAATCTGCTGTCCCAGCACATCGGCTACCGGGCCGTGTTCGGACTGGTCGCGGTCCTGTCACTGGCCGGGGCCGGGGCGGTGCTGGCCGTCCTGCCC
>NZ_VJWX01000553.1 GCF_007713715.1 Amycolatopsis rhizosphaerae | reverse complement strand
GGGCTGGAGTAGGCATCGGCGAACGCGTCCCGGATCCCGGCCGGGACGCCGCGGCCGCGCGTGCCGCTGGCGAGGAACCAGTCGATGTACTCCGCCTCGTGGCCCTGCAGCACCGTTTCGGCCAGCCCCGGCACCGCGTGGAACCCGAACCACCACGGCGGGCCCGCGGCCAGGAACTCCTCGGCGCCCGGCAGGGTGCCCAGGAGCGACTCCATCAGCACGAGCCGGGTTACACGCTCCGGACGGCGCAAGGCGAAGAGGAAGGCCGGGGGTGTGCCGGCGTCGATGCCGACGACCGCCGCCGTGGTCTCGCCGAGCGCGTCGAGAAGGCCCTCGGCGTCGGCCGCCAGGGTCGCGGCGTCGTAGCCGTCCCCGGCGCGGTGGCTGGCGCCGAAGCCCCGGAGGTCGGGGGCGATGACGCGGTGGTGGCGGGCGAGCGCGGGGATCACCCGTCGCCACAGCTGCCAGGTGTGGGGGAACCCGTGCAGCAGCAGGACGGCGGGCCCTTCCCCGGCGAGTGCGACGGAGAGCTCGACGCCGTTCGCGGTGATCCGGCGCAGGTCGATGCCCGGTTCGGGTACGAGGGTTCTCATGGACGTTATTTCTCCTGGTCAAAGCTGTTACGATTGGTGACTACAAGAACATAAGTAACTCACTTCGTGCGGGCAAGACCGCACTTTGACGACAGGTGGTGAGCTCGAGGTGACCTCCTCCCGGGGCAGCAGGGGTGATCTGTTCGCTCCCGGATGCCCGACCCGCAGGCTGCTGGACCGCATCGGCACCAAATGGACCTCCATGGCGGTCAAGCTGCTCGCCGAAGCGGCGCCGGAGGAGGTGCGGTTCGCCGAACTGCAGCGGCGGATGGCGGGCGTGTCGCAGAAGATGCTGTCGGTGACCCTGCGGAACCTGGTCCACGACGGCCTCGCCGAACGCCGGGTCGAGCCGGCGGTGCCGCCTCGCGTGCACTACCGCCTCACCGAACTCGGCCTGTCGCTGGAGGGGCCGCTCGCGGCGGTCCGGGAATGGGCCGAGGCGCATATGGCGGAGATCGACCGCGCCAACGCGCGGGCGGAAAAGGAACAGCGCACCGGATAGCCGGACGAAGTTCGACAACCGCTAGGTTGTGCAACCAAGTGGTTGTGGATAGGGTCGGGGCATGGCAGTCCTGGAAGACGAGCTGACCCTGGTGTTCTCGGCGCTGGCCGACCCCACCCGGCGCGCCATCGTCGAGCGCCTGGCCCGGGGCGAGGCCACGGTCGGTGAACTCGCGGAACCGTTCGCGATGACCCAGCAGGCGATCTCCAAACACCTCAAGGTGCTCGAACGCGCCCGCCTCGTCTCCCGGACCAGGAGCGGGCAGTCCCGGCCGTGCGTGCTGGAAACGGCCCGCCTCGAAGAGGCGGCAGGCTGGATCGATCGCCACCGGCAGGTGTGGGCCGGCCGCCACGATCGCCTCGAGGCACATCTGGCCGCGCTGCGCGCGGACGATCCCGACGAAGGGAAGGCGAAATGACCGAGACCGGGGAATTCACCTACCGGCGGGTGCACCGCGCCACGCCCGAGTTGCTCTTCGACTGCATGACCACACCGGAGCACCTCGCCCGTTTCTGGGGCCCGGCCGGGACCACGACACCGGCCGGGAACATCGTGGTCGAACTGCGGCCCGGCGGGGCGTTCGAGACCACGATGGTCAACGACGCCGACGGCAGCACGTACACGATGCGCGCGATCTACGTCGAAATCCGCCGTCCGGAGCGTCTGGTGTGGATCGAGCCGGAGGTCGAGGGCGGCATGAAGACCACGATCACCTTCGTCGACCTCCACGACGGCCGTACCGAAGTCGTCACGCACCAGACCAACGTTCCCGCCGCATACGCCAGTGCCGAGGCGAGGGCCGGGCTCAGCACCAGTTTCGACCGGTTCGACGCCTACCTGGCCACGCTCGTCCCGCCGGAACGGGAAGGAGCCTGACATGCCCGTGATCGCTTCCGCCGACGGCACCACGATCGCCTACGAGCGCCACGGCCAAGGCCCCGCTCTCGTGCTCGTCGACGGTGCCCTGTGCTGTCGCGGCGCGGGCCCGCTGGGGCCGCTGGCCGCGCTGCTGAGCGAGCAGTTCACGGTCCACACCTACGACCGCCGAGGCCGGGGGGAAAGCGGCGACACCCCGCCCTACGCCGTCGCCCGCGAAATCGAGGACCTGACCGCCGTGATCGGCGAGGCAGGCGGGAACGCTTACGTCTACGGCATTTCCTCGGGTGCGGCGCTCGCGCTTGCCGCCGCCGCGAGCGGCTCCGGCATCATCGGGCTCGCGCTGTACGAGCCGCCCTTTCTGGCCGAGGTCGAAGACGTTCACGGAGCGGCGGACTACCGCCGCCGGCTGCGCGAACTGCTGGCCGCCGGGCGCGGTGGGGACGCCGTCGCCCTGTTCATGGCGCAGGTCGGGATGCCAGCCCCGCACATCGAGGGGATGCGCGCCCAGCCGGGCTGGGCCGCGCTGGAGGCCATCGCGCCGACCCTCGCCTACGACGACGAGATCCTCGGCAACGGACACCTGCCCCGCGACCTCGCGGCTGCGGTGGCCGTGCCCACGCTGGTCCTCGCCGGGGGCGCCAGTCCCGCCCGTGTGCGGGGCGCGGCGAAGGCGGCCGCGGAGGCGATTCCGGCCGCCCGTCACCGCGTTCTGGAGGGCCAGACGCACGACGTCGCCGCCGACGCGCTCGCCCCGGTGCTCGCCGAATTCTTCTCGTGACGCCGAAAGCGGGTCCGCGCGCCCCGACCGCGCGCGGACCCGCTTCGTGCCGTCAACGGCCCGGGACCTCGCCGAGGCCGTTCACCACTGTGCTGGTCATCGAGGACCAGCCGGTCACGGTGCCTTGGGGCACCCCGTTGCTGCTTTCGAGTGCCAGGCCCCGTTCCCCGATGAACGCACCCGTCGCCGGGTCGATGATCAGGTCCCACCGGACCTTGCCGTCGGAGATGCCGTAGGCGACGCCCTGCTTCCCGTCCAGATTGGCGACCCTGTCGGTGATCTCCAGGCCGGGCAGGTAGCCGAGCGCCCGGTACAGCGCCGAACGCAGATCGGCGGGAACCAATCCGGTGTGGAGGGCGTCGGCCGCGTAGACCAGGATCTCGCTGTCTCCGAGGCTGTTGTGCGGGGCGTCCGCCCGCAGCCTCCGGTAGAGCTCCTGCGGGTCCCTGGGCAGCGAAGCGAGCCAGGACGGCGTCGGCGACTGCCAGTTGCCCGGCCGTGGGCAGAGCGGCTGCCGGTGCTCCGTGTCGGCGTAGAAGTCGCCGCAGGCTGCCTTCCGCACCCCGTCCGTCCACGCCGGCTTGTCGCTCACCGCCCCCGCCGCGCGGGCTTCGGCTTCCGTGCCCACCAGCCACTGCCGGTTGCCGGTGGTGGTCCGCCGCTCCATCCACTCCCGGGACTGGTCGGCGGGCACCCAGGTCTCCCGCACCTCTTCCTGGAGGTAGACGAAGTCGCGCCCGTTCGCGGTGGTCGCCGTGGTCACCCCCCAGGTGTGTGTGACGAGGTAGCGATACTGACCGGGGCCGACCGCCGGATCACTGGAACCCACATGGTCGGCGGCGGAGCCGAGGGAGGCCGCGGAGGCGTTGGGCGTGAGCCCCGGGCCACCACCGCCGGTCGCCTGCCAGACGAGCACACCCGCTGCCATCGCCACCACCGCGGCCGCCGCGGCGAAGATGCCGCGGCGGGGGCGGCGCCGCCGCAGCGCGGCCGGGGCCTCCTCGGGCGCCGCCCCGGCCTCGGCCATCAGCCGTTCCCGGGCCGCGGCCAGGGCATCGCCGGACGCGTCCGCGTGCAGCGCGTTCAGCGCGAGGTCGAGCTGCGCCTCCGACCACACCTCGTGCACGTTGTTCCTGTCAGTCATGGCTTTCCTCCTTGCTCGGCGCGGTGGGGGCGGTGGCCCGCAGCCGGGTGCGCACGCGGTGCAGCCGCGACCGCACCGTGCCCACCGGGATGCCGAGGGTCTCGGCGATTCCGGCGCTGTCCATCTCCGCCCACGAAGACAGCAGCAGCACGTCACGGTCCCCTTCGGACAGTTCCGCGAGTGCCGCGGCGAGACGGCCCGCGAGCACCGCGGCGTCCACCCGGTCGGCGACGCGCCCGTCGTGCCCCGGATGCGGCTGGGGCAGTTGCCCGGCGGCCCGGGCCGTCGCCCGCAACGCGCGGACCTCGTCCCGCACATGCCGCCGGAGCAGATTGGTCGCGATCCCGTACAGCCAGGACCGCACCGCGCCCTGCGCCGGGTCGTAGGACCGCCTCTGCCGCAGTGCGATCAGGAAGGTCTCGCTCACCTGGTCGTCGGCCGTCTCCGCGCCCACTCGCCGGGCCAGGTAGCGATGCAGGGGCCGGGCGTATCTGTCGAACAGCCGCCCGAACTCCGCCGCCGGATCGGCACCGGCCAGTCGCGGCCGGTCCTCGTCGGGTGGTCCTTCACCCTCGTCCACGCGTTCGGTCATCATCCTCACGTCAGGTGTTGTCCGCTGACGGCCGGGACGTTCACGGCTGGTGAGGATCGCCGTCGGCGCTACGGGAGAGTGTGGCTTCGCCCGGGACGGCTTTCGGT
>NZ_VJWX01000552.1 GCF_007713715.1 Amycolatopsis rhizosphaerae | reverse complement strand
CCCCCATCCCACCCGGCACCTACACCATCCGCATCCACGCCAAAGGCTTCAACACCATCTCCCCCGACGGCCTCCACGGCAACGACCTCTACCACGCCATCCTCTGGCCCGGCATCGAACAACAACCCGAAGTACTCAAGCGCTACCCCGACCCTCTCCCCGGCGGCTGAAAAACCCACAGGACGGGCCGTCCGCCGCTCGCAGGCAACGGCGAGAAACGGCGAGCTGCCTATCTGGCAGCCGCGTTCTGCGTAAGAGGCTCGCGTGGAGGCCTGTCACCGAGGCGACAGGTGTCGTCACCGATTGGTCGCGGTAAACCCACCAGCCGAGCCAGGTAGGACAACTCCAAGGTCGGCCTACATCGCCTTCCCATGGGTGACCCGAAATTTGACAAGGCCCGAAGTCGCCCCCATGACGGAGATACCAGAGCAGCAGCACTCCTGGAGGTCGTCATGGCATGGGTTGAGCAGTCAGGGCAGCATTCCTGGCGAGTCCGATACCGGCCCACCGGGACCGGCGTCAGGTCAGTGGGCGGGTTCCGCAGCGAACGCGACGCGCGCGCTTACGCCGCGGGCATGGCCACCGACCAGCGACGCGGCACCTGGGTCGACCCCGCCGCCGGCCGCACCACCCTCGCCCAGTGGGTCGCATGCTGGCTGCCCGCCCTAGACCTCGACGAACGCACGCTCGAGAGCTACCGCAGCCGACTGCGCTGCCACAGCCTGCCCCGCTTCGGCCACGCGGCGCTCGGCGCCCCAGAGCTGCCCCAGAACGAGCAACAGAAGCGCGGCGTCAACGATCACCCGAGATCAAACGAGGGCACAAGAAAACCCCTCCGACCAGTACAAACGACTGAATCGAAGGGGATCACTAAGAAGTGGGCCTAACGCATCAGCATACGAACCGCTCAGTGCTGGTCGAAGGCCCTGAAATCACCATCCGTCCGGTGGGCACCCGTCGCCTGGTGGCGGGTGGTTCTCGATGAACAGCGACCCGATCATCGCCGGGTTGCCCCCGGTCCAGGCCAACGGGCTGGCCTGGGTGGCGTGCAGCGTCGACTTTCTCCAGGTCCGCGTTCCGCACGTGCCGGTCGGCCGGTCGGTGACCGGTTCGCAGGTGTTCGCCTGCGTCGCCTGCGACCCGGCCAACGTGCGGCACGCGCTGGGAGGTGTGCTGCGGTGAACGCCACGGCAACCATCCGGGGAGGCCGGGACCAGGCGCTGTGGGTGCAATGCGCCTGCACCGCGCTGGTCGCACTTGGCGCGGCATACGCCTCCTACCGGCACGGGCGGGAGTTCGCGCTGCGGTTCGGCGCGGACCAGACCACGGCCGCCATCTGGCCGTTGATCGTGGATGGGCTGCTGACGATGGCCACGGTCGAGCTATGGAAGACCAACGGTGGCCCGCGGGCGAGTGGCCGGTGGGCGGCGTGGTTAGCGTTCACGCTCGGGATCTCCTTGTCCTTGTGCGCGAACATCGCTGCCGCGCCGGAACTGAGCGTGTTCGCCGTAGCTGTGGCAGCGTGCCCGCCGCTGGCGCTGCTGCTGGCGGTCGAACTTCTCAACCAGGCGCTCAAACGCCACCGCGCAGACACCGCGAACGAGACAAGCCCCGAGACCGGCGAGACAGCCGAGGTCGGAAAAGAGACGGGGCGGGTGGTGCATCTCGCGGTGGTCTCGGAGCAGTCCTGCCCGCCGACCGCCGAACAGCGAATGTGGGCCTACTACGTCACCGAACGGTCCAAGGGGCGCACGCCGACTGGCGCGGAGCTGGACCGGATCGCGGGCACGAACAACTACGGCCGTCGCCTCTTGCGGCAGTGGCGAGGGCAGGGCCGCATCACGGATGACGCCACGGTTGGTCATCAGCAGCCCAGAACGGAGCGCGGCGCCATCAGGCTCACATGAGCGTTCTTGGCCTGCCTGGGCTATGCGTCCAGTGGCGTACGGATGACGAACGCGTCTGGTGGCGCTCGACGTCAGGTAGTGATCGCTTGCAACGTGGCGGTGAGTTCGCGGTCTGGGCTGACGTTTCTGCTGTACAGCGGGCTGCACGGGGTCGTGGCCAGTCGGACCGCGAGTTCGACAAGGCCCACGGTGGGATCGTTGTGGTGGTGGATCTCGGCGAGGCGGGCGAGCTCGGTCATGACGCCCACCACGCTGCGGTTCGCAGTGACACCCAGTTCGACGGTTTGCATGTGCCGCCGTTCCTGGTTGACGACCGTGACGGGAGTCTGGTGGGCGGTCAGCACCGTGCTGATCTGCTCGGCGATTCGGCTGGTCAGAGTCGCCGCAGGTGCCAATGGCAGCAGCACGGGCAGCAACGTCACCTCGTTGACCAGCAGCACGACCCGCGGCCGCCAGAACAGGACGGTGGCATACCACGGACCCAGCAACGTCGTGCCCCGATCGTTGTCCCGCGCGGTGGACGGACCCGCCAGGCGCAGCAGCTTCTTGGTGGCGCGCACGATCAGCACCCGGCCATCCTCCCCGCCCACGATCGCAGCACCCCATGGGGGCGACGTTGCCGCGGCAACGTCGCCCTCATGGGGGTCACGCGGCGCCGTGGGTCTCGGCTTCGCTGACGAGTTCCGGGCCAGTCGCTTGGGCACCGGCCAGTGCGACGAGTGCGTGGTCGAGCAGGCGTCGCACGGCCGAGTTCAGGGTTGTGCACTCGCTGTCGATCTTCGTTGCGGACTTCTGGATCGTGGCCGACAGCTTCTTGACCGAGTCGATCTTCACCAACTGGTTGAATGCCTCGGCGATCTTCTCCTCAGCCGTGGCGACCTCGTGGACGCCCTTGCGGCTTGCCGTCGCGATGGCGGTGGTTCGCAGGAGCATGACCACGGTGCGCAGGAGGTCGGGGGTGTCGTTGTCGGGGTCGAAGGCCAGCACGAGCCGCTGGGTGCCGATGACCCGGAGGATCTGGCCGCCGTTCTGGTCGATGGTGCGGACAAGCCCGAGCGATGCGACGGCGTCCCGGTTGCGCTCGGCGTCGACCAAGTAGTCGGTCCAGCCGGGACGGGGTCGAGTCGGTCATCTCGATGACGACCCGCGTGGCGCCGTCGTTCAGGCTCAACACAAACGCGACTCTCAGTACTCTGTGTGAGTCCTACAGGATGACTGAGGGAGGTGTGCTGTGGCGGGTGCCGCGCCGACGTTGACACGCAGGATGTCGCGGATCTGGCTCGTGTCCGTCGCCCGGTCGTGAGCATGTGGCGCAGCCGGGCGCGCGTCCGCGGCCAGCTTGTGCCCTTGCCCGACCCCGTGGAGGTTTCAGGCGGGAGGGAGCGATTCCGCCGCGAAGACATCGTCGAGTGGCTGCAACGTACTGGCCGGGGTAACAACGCGGAGGCCAACCTCGATGCACCAGCATTGAGCGTGCCTGATGACGTACCCCTGGACGTGCTCGTCACGTGGCTCTGCCTCGCGGCGCTGGCGGGGGAGGAACTGGCGGAAACGACACCGGAGCAATGCGCGGCGCTGGCACGCAGCGTCGACCCCGACGACCGGATGCTGCTTCGCGAGATCCAGACGTCCAAGCCCGCCGCCTGCACCCTGCGGTTCATTGACGACCTGGTCGAGGCCTCATATGGCCTTGGCGAGGCACTCGATCGTCTGGACCAGAGCAGGGCGGCTCGGGCGGTGGGCGCTCGCGACCTTACCTCCGACGCGATCGATCTCGTCCATGCCGTCGCAGATGCCTGCGCCCTCCACCTTGATCCGGGTGGATGAAGATCATTCTTCTCGAGCAGGGTGGCGGGGACCAGACCCTGCAGGGATTTCGGCTAGCGGGGACCAAGCCGAGCCGCCGGGGGCAATGGCGACAGCCATGCGGTCGTAGGCCTCCAGGACGAGGCGGCGGGTGCGGTACTCGCCATAATCACGTTCGTCATACTTACGGAGCACGGCGAAAGAGTCGAGGACGTGCTCGGCCTCAGCGCGGGTCAGACCATAGATATGGAGGAATGCGGCGTCGAGGTCCGCGCGCAGAAGTGACCTGCGTTCGGGGTCCCAACGGAACGGCGGCCCCTCGTCCCCCATTTCGCGGGCGTACGGCTGCAGGCGCCAGGAAGTGTAGGAGAGTTCGAGCACGTATGGGACGACCCACTCGGACAGGGTGAGGCTGGTCCGCCAGGGCGCTGCCTCGGCGAATGTCGCCGGGGTCGGACATGCGAGCTGCTTGACTACGGCATACGTCATATTCGTGCCGCTGAGCTTCTGTCGAACCACGTAATCAAACGCCAGCGACGACCACACTGCCTGCAGCAACGCCCCGTTACCCGGAAAATTGGGAAAGGCGAGTGGAAAGGCGTGGTTTATCGCAGCAGTCGGTAGCACGGCTGACACGAACGTGCGCATGTCGCTGGCGCGGGCGATATTGCGCCAGCCGAGGAGCCAGTCGCGGTCCCATTTGCCGTGGAGTGCCTTGGTGACCTCCGGGCGGGCGATCCAGTACCGGGCGAGGGGTTCCATCGTCGGGTCGTCGTGCTGCTCGGTGGTGGGGCGGGGAAGCGAGCCGACGTTGAGCTGGGCTTGGGTGGCGTCGCGGTAGGTGGAGAAGCGGTGGTCGAAATGGCCGAGCATCTTTGCCTCATAC
>NZ_VJWX01000551.1 GCF_007713715.1 Amycolatopsis rhizosphaerae | reverse complement strand
GTGCGCGGGCGGGTTTCGCTGAACAGGACCTTCCAGTCGCCGTCGAGAAGCCCGGCGATTTCGCCGGGCTGGTAGTAGTGGCCGGGGTCGAAGCCGGCGTCGTTTCCCGGGGGAAGATCGGCCGGGTCGTGCGCGGCGACGAGCAGGGTGCCGCCGGGGGCGACGGAATCCAGCAGGCCGCGCAACGCGATGTGGCGCGGCTGGTGCGGCAGCGGGAAGTACTGGACGGAGACCAGGTCGAACGCGCCGGCCGGAAGCGGCATCGCGGCCAGGTCGGCGCGGGTCCACGCCACCCGGCCGCCGAGGTCCGCGCCCGTGGCGGCGGCGCGCTGCAGGGCGGTCTGGGAGATGTCGATCGCAGTGACCTGCCAGCCGCGCCGGGCCAGCCAGATCGCGTCGGCGCCTTCCCCGCACCCCACGTCCAGCGCCTGCCCCGGCGTCAGGCCGGCGACTTCGGTGACGAGCACCCCGTTGGGATTGCCACTGAACAGACGCTCGCGGCTTCGATACCTGTCGTCCCAGAACTGTGCGTCCACTGTGTTCGCCTTCGCTTGTCGGGCCTTGCTGACCGGAACCACCGAACCTGCCGCATTCCCGGGGAAACAGGCAACGTTCTTTGCCGAAACCGCAAAATCTTCGCGGTCACCTTCGACTACGCCGGCATGAACCTTTTCGTGGGCTGAGCCGGATTTCGCGGTGGCTGGCGCGCTCGCAGGGCAGGATGGGGACATGGGTCCGGTCCCTCCCGATCCGGCGGAGTACACCGCCGGTGCGATCGGAGCGGTGTCGTTCGAGCAGTCGGTGCGGAACCGCCCGGAGATGTACTTCCGGTGCCCGCGCGAGGATCCGGCGCTGCCGGCCGCCGTGGTCCGCGCGGTGGTGGCCGAGGCGCGCGCGGCGCGTGCGGACGGCCCGACCCGGGTTCGTGTCGTTTTCGAGGACGATCACCGGTTCACCCTCATCGACGACGCCGCGCCCGACCTTGGTCCGGACGGCCGCCCGTTGGCGGGCTTCTACGGTTCCCTGCTGGCCCGGCGGCGGTGGGCACTGGCCGCCGCCGCGGCGTTGAGCGCGCGTACCGGGGTCGAGGTCTCGGCGGGCGGCCGCGGCTGGCGGCAGGAACTCGCCGGAACGGTGCCGGTCGGCCCCCCGTCGCCGGACGGGCCGACCGGCGCCCCCGGTACCCGGGTGACCTTCGAACTCGACCCCGGCCACCTTGCGCCAGGCGCCGCGCTGCCGCGGGATGCCGCCGAGGTGCGGGAAGATCCGGGCGGTGATCCCTTCGGGCGCGCGGGCCGGGCCGTGCCGGAGGTTGCGGATCTGCGGTGACCGGGGCGACCGGGGCGGACCGGGGCGTTGCTCAGGTCCTGGTGCCGGGCGTGTGGAAGGCGGCGCGGTAGGCGTGGGGACCGGTGCCGACGATGCGTTTGAAGCGATCGCGGAAGGCGGTCGGTGAGCCGAATCCGACCTGGGTGGCGATCCGGTCGACGGGGTGGTCGGTGGCTTCGAGCAGGTACTGGGCCCGGCGGATGCGGGCACGGAGCAGCCACTGCAGCGGGGTGGTGCCGGTCTGTTCACGGAAGCGCCGGTTGAGGGTGCGGGTGCTCATGCCGGCCCGTGCCGCGATCTGGTCGAGGGTGAGATCCCGGGACGCGTTGTCCTGCAGCCACGCCAGGAGGGGTTCCATGGTGGAGCCGCGCGGTACGGGTGGGTGGTCGTGCACGATGAACTGGGCTTGCCCGCCGTCGCGTTCCAACGGCATCACCGAAAGGCGGGCCGCGTCGGCGGCCACCGCGGAGCCGTGATCGCGGCGGATCAGGTGCAGGCACAGGTCCAGACCGGCGGCGGCGCCCGCCGAGGTGAGGAACTGGTCGTTGTCCACGTAGAGCACGCTCGGGTCCACTTCGATGTCCGGGTGGAGTTCGGCGAGCGCGTCGGCGGCGAGCCAGTGGGTGGTCGCGCGCAGCCCTTTCAGCAGGCCGGTGGCGGCGAGGACGAACGCGCCGGTGCAGATCGAAGCGATGCGCGTGCCGTTCGCCGCGGCGTGCCGCAGGGCGTCGAGTACCTCGTGCGGCACGGGTGCGGCCGGGTTGGTGCAGCCGGGCAGGATGATGGTGTCGGCCTGGGCGAGGCTCTCCAGCCGCCATGGCGCCCGAAGGGTGAACGTTCCGGTGTCGACGGTCTCCGTGGCGGCGCAGACCCGGACCTGGTAGGCGGAGCGGCCGTCCGGCAGGCGCGTACGGGTGAACACCTCGATCGGGGTGGCCAGATCGAACGGGATGACCTGGTCCAGGGCGAGAACAGCCACCGTGTGCATGGCCACACGATAGGCCAGCGGTGATTTCCGGCCAAGCCACTGGCCAGCGGTATGGCCTCATCTCCCTGGTCGAAGCGTTGGCGAAAATCCGTCGGATGTTGGCAATCCAGCCTGTTCCGGTGTGCGAGGAGCGGGGTTAGCGTCGGGGTCACCCAACAGGAGGAGGACTGACCGGATCATGCTGGCGCAGATCGTGTTGTTCGGCAGGGGAGACCCGAGCGAGACCCCGGACCTGGCCGTCGCCATGCCGATAAGCATGCGACAGGACCCTTTCGAACTGTCCACACAGGACGATCAGCGATGCGGTGCGCTGACCGATCCGCGGTGGGAGGACCGGTTGCCCGCGTCCGCGGTCACCGGGAACCGCATCGCGCCGGAGCCACGGGAGGCGGGCCAGTGACCAAGGCCCTGCTCGCGATCCACGTGCTGGCCGCGATCATCACGATCGGGCCGGTGACCGTCGCGGCCAGCATGTTCCCCGCGGCCACCCGAAGCGCCCTCGCCGTGCCGCAGGGCGATCGCGACCTCGCCACGCTCCGCGTCCTGCACCGCATCTGCCGGGTCTACGCCGTGATCGGGATCGTGGTCCCGGTGTTCGGGTTGGCCACCGCGGGCAGCCTGCACGTGCTGGGCAACGCCTGGCTGATCACCTCGATCGTGCTGACCGCCCTCGCGGCGGCGGTGCTGGTGCTGGTCATCCAGCCGTACCAGGACCGCATCATGGCCGGACTCGGCGCGTCTTCCACCGACGCCGGTTCCGCCGGTTCCCTCGATTCCAGGCTGCCCGCGCGGCTGGCCGGGTACACCGGAATGTTCAACCTGCTGTGGGTCACGGTCACCGTGCTGATGATCGTCCGGCCCGGCTCGACCACGGGAGCGTGATGATGAACTCTTCCCTCCGGCTCCTGCGGATCGCCGCCGCCGTGGAACTGGCGACCCTGCTCGTCCTGCTGATCAACCTCGCCACCGTGCACTGGCCGGCGGTGGCCTCCCTGACCGGCCCCACCCACGGATGTGCCTACCTGTTCATCATCGTGTTCACCGTCCGACGGCCCGACACCACCCCGCGGACACGCGCGCTCGCGGTGCTGCCGGGGATCGGCGGCCTCCTCGTGTTGCGACGACTCGCACAGCGCACGACGGAAACGCCACGAGCCGTGTGACCGCGCGCCTCGCGGTGCGTGATCCTGGACCATCCACTGTGGAGCGGGCCACCATCTTCCGGTCGCCTTGTGCTGTTATCGTCTTCCCTCGTCCAGCAGGGCGTTGCGAACGAGCCTCACGGCGATCTGAGTGGTGACCTGCCCCAGGGGGCCGCAGCCCAGGGCGTCGGCGAGCGCGGGCAGGATCAGCTCGGCGTAGGTGAGCAGGCGGCCGAGTATCGCCGGCTCGAACAGTGACC
Organism: Amycolatopsis rhizosphaerae; assembly: GCF_007713715.1. GTDB lineage: Bacteria > Actinomycetota > Actinomycetes > Mycobacteriales > Pseudonocardiaceae > Amycolatopsis_E > Amycolatopsis_E rhizosphaerae. The sequence continues at coordinate 890 of NZ_VJWX01000551.1, read as the reverse complement.
GGGCCGCCCCGGCGGCGGCCGCGATCCCGTGCAGCAGCGGTGCGTAGGACGGCTCGGACGACAGCGCACTGCTGGTGCAGGGTGGCGCTGTGCTGGTTACGGGGTAGGCCATGGCAGACCTCCTGCCGACAGGCCGAACACAGCCGACACCGCGGGGAATCAGCGGACTCGCCGCGGAGGGCTACCGAACCGATGCGCGGTGGGCGGCCATGCCCGGCAGAGGACGAGTGGGCAAAGGACAGGACACGTCAGCGCTGTGACCGTAACTGTGACGGTGACTGCCACTGGGACTGTGACTGTTCATGCTCACCTCCTCGGGGCCGGGAGCACGGCGGTGCTCGTGCGCGCGACCGGCTCGGCTGTTTTGCCTGCCGGTACCTCCCTTCCCAGCGTGCGAAGTCCCGCCTCGCGTGTCAAGCGGCGGACCGGATGAGTTCCGGCGCCCGCGCCGTCCACTGGGGACGCTGCGAACGAGCAGCCACTGAAACGGCCGAGGCGCTCCCAACCGGTGTCCGTTTCTCCGCGGTGCCGGTGGATATCCCGAGTTGACCGGCGGTGTCGGCGTGCGCTGATTCCGGTATGCCGGTTTCGGATCCACGGCGTGGTGGGAAGGTCGCTATGGCGGACAAGGTCGTCGAGGTGCTGATCAAGGCCCTGGCGGGGGGACTGTTCGTGGTGGCCTTTGCCGCGCTGGCCGAGATGCTCGCGCCGAAACGGCTGGCGGGAGTCTTTTCCGCGGCGCCGTCCGTGGCCTTGGCCAGCCTGATCGTCACCGCGGTGTCCGCCGGCGTGCCGGACGTGGCGGCCGGTGCGCGGGGCATGCTGGTCGGCGCCGTGGCGTTCACGGTGTACTGCCTGGCGGCCGTGCCGCTGGTCCGCAGATGGGGCGC
>NZ_VJWX01000550.1 GCF_007713715.1 Amycolatopsis rhizosphaerae | reverse complement strand
CCTGCATCCGGTCCACCACCCGCGAATGGAACCGGTCCACCGACTTCCACACGATCTCGTAGGGGCGCTCGCCCACGATCGCGCGGATCCGCGCGTCCAGTGCCCCGCTGCGCTCCTCGGCCTCGAGGTCGTAGTCGCCGGGCACCTGCCAGTCGATGCGGAAGGTGGAGTCCGGGCAGGGGTGGATGAGCACCTGCCTGCCCGGGTTCCACTCGGGGTCGAAGTAGAACCGCCGCTCCTCGGCCCAGCCGGGCAGGTCGGCGCGGATGTCGCAGATGAGGAACCGGTCGTCGAACGAGTGCCCGCCGAAGGAGACCCCCAGCATCCGGCGCACCTCGTCGCCCTTCGCCCCGGCGCAGGCGATGGCGTAGTCGGCGCGGACCGGCGGCCTGCCTTCGCAGTGCAGCGTCACGCCGTCGCCGTCCTGGTCGATGCCGGTCACGTGGTGGCCCCAGCGGACGTCGATCAGCGGCCGGTCCGCGATCAGCTCGTCGAGGATCTGCTCGGTGCGGGCCTGCGAGATGTTGACGAACGGCGGGAACGCCGAGCGCCCCGGATCGGCCAGGCTGTAGGCGAACAGCTCCCGGTCCCGGTAGAAGGTCCTGGCGGTGGTCCAGGTGACGCCCTCGACGGCGATCCGGCTGCCCGCCCCGACCGCCTCCCACACGTCGAGCACGTCGCGCTGCTGGCAGATCGCCTTCGACCCGATCGGATCCCGCTCGGGCCTGCCGTCCAGCAGGACCACGCGGATGCCCCATTTCGCGAGCAGCAGTGCGGCGGTCTGCCCGACCGGCCCGTTGCCCACCACTGCCACTGTGCCGCTTTGCACAGCTTCCTCCCTGTCCTCGGGTCGGCCGTCAGTCCTGCAGCTGGTCCCACACTTCGCGGTCACGCTCGGCCGTCCAGATCACCGGGCGCTCGATGCCGGACAGCTCGTCCCACACGCGGGAAACGTCGAAGGGCAGGCAGTGCTCGAAGATGGGCCACTGGCCGTAGCGCGGGGCGAGTGCGGCGTGGCTGCGCTCGAACGCCTCCTTGAGCGTGCCGCCCGCTTCCTGGACGGCACCGACCTCGCGGATCATCACGCGGAGGAAGTCGCGGGTCTGCTCGATCGCGGCGTCCACCGCGTCGCGGCCCCGGGTCACCCCGCCCCGGCCGCCGATCAGCGTCTCGGCGCCGAACTCCCGTATCCGGTCCAGAGTGGACGAGGACCAGTCCCGGTGGAACGCGTCGCCGGTGTAGAGCGCGGCCTCGGCCTCGACCAGGTCACCGGCGTAGAGGATCCGCTGCCGGGGCAGCCAGGCGACGATGTCGCCCTCGGTGTGCCCGCGGCCGCAGTACTGGAGGACGAGGTCGCCGCGGTCGCCGCCGAGGTCGATGGTCAGCCGGTCGGAGAAGGTGAGGGTGGGCCAGGTCAGGCCGGGCACGGAGTCGGCACCCTTGGCCAGGCGCGGCATGCGGCCGAACTCGCTGGCCCAGTCCTCCTTGCCGCGCTCGGCCACCAGGGCACGGGTGTTCTCGTGCGCGACGATCACCTCGGCGTCGAAGGCGGCGGCCCCCAGCACGCGTACGGCGTGGTAGTGCGAAAGGACCAGGTAGCGGACCGGCTTGTCGGTGTGCTCGCGCAGCTTGGCCAGCCACTCCCCCGCCGCGACCGGGGTGGCGAGCGCCTCGAAGCAGACCAGGAAGTCCTCGCCCTCGATGGCGCCGACGTTCGGGTCGCCCTCCGCGGTCAGCGCGTACACCCCGTCGGCGAGCACCTCCAGCGTCTGCTGTTTTTCCCCGAGATCCGCCGACGACGCGAATGCCTTCTGGGACACCGCGATCACCTCCCTGTGATCAAAGGTTTGATTATTAAGCCGTCAAAAGGGTAACCCAGCTCACCCCGGAAGGAAAGCCTATGACACAAACGTGACGGACCCATGGTCGTTCCGGGGACTATCCGGTGGGGCCTAGCCTGGGCTCATGCCCGCAGAACCGGTGGCCTCCGAGGACCTCGACTACCTCACGTTCGTGGACTACGCGGTCGCCAAGACCACCGCGGAACTCCCCGCGGTCGACCCGGTGGCGATGCGCCTCGGCCTCACGCTCCACCGGCTGACCAGCGCGCTCGTCTACGACTGGGAATCCACCGTGCACCGGCCCCGCGGCTGGAGCTGGGGCGGCTTCCGCGTGCTGTTCGTGCTGTGGCTGGCGGGCCCGATGGAGGCCAAGCGCGTGGCCCAGCTGTCCGGGATGAGCCGGGCCGCCGTCTCCGCCCTGGTCAACACCCTCGAGCGGGACGGCCTCGTCTCCCGCACACCGTCCGCGCACGACCGGCGGGCGGTGCTGCTGAGCCTCACCGGAGCCGGGCACGAGGCCATCACCACCGCGTACGAGGCGCACAACGAGCGCGAGCAGGCCTGGGCGAAGTCGCTGTCCAAGGACGAGCAGGAACAGCTCATCGGCCTGCTGGACAAGCTGGCGGGCGGCCCGGCCGCCAGCGAGGCCAAGCGCCGCTTCTGACCCCCGCGGCCACGCTCAGGGCCCGCCGGGGGACTACGCCTACGGCAGGATGGCTTCGAGTGCCGAGCACAGCTCGGGCGACTCGGGATCGGTGCGCGGGCGGAAGCGGGCCACCACGTGGCCGTCCGGGTCCACCAGGAACTTCTCGAAGTTCCACTGGACGTCGCCCGCCTCGCCGTCCGCGTCGGGAACCTGGACCAGTTCCGCGTACAACGGGTGCCGCCCCGGCCCGTTCACCTCGATCTTTTCGAAGAGCGGGAAGGTGACGCCATAGGTGGCCGAACAGAATTCGGCGATCTCCTCGGCGGTTCCCGGCTCCTGCCCGGCGAACTGGTTGCACGGGAAGCCCACCACGGAAAACCCCTTGTCGCCGTAGCGTTCCTGCAGGCGTTCGAGGCCCTCGTACTGCGGAGTCAGCCCGCAGCGTGAAGCCACGTTCACCACGAGCAGGGCCTTGCGGCCGAGCCCGCCGAGGGTCGCGGGTTCGCCGGACAGGGTGCGGAGCGGGATGTCGCCGAGAGCCATGACAGTCCTTTGCGGGTCGCCGGTGCCTACGGTTTGTACCTCACCAGCCACCCGAACACGAACCCCGCTCGCCGCCCAGCGGTTGTGGCGGAGGCCACACCACGAGCCCTCCGCCAGAGCGATCAGCGGCGGCGGCGCGGGGCCGGGACGGTGGTCACGCCCTCGGCGGGCCTGAGGCCCAGCGCGTCCAGCAGCAGCGCGCAGTCGTCGGCGTTCATCGCCGAGGACGCCACCGCCCGCACCGCCCGCCGGCGCTCGGCCCGTACGGCCTCGCTGTCGCCGGCGACCTCGTGCGGATCAACGACCGAAAAGCGGTTGTCTCGCATGGTTGTCCCCTCCATCCGAACAAGATCGCGTGTAGTGGGCGCGCCCCCGGGTAGCCGGACACCGAGGAAAGGAGCGGCCATGGACTACTCCCCCGACCCGGTGCGGGCCGCGGGCCCGCCCGCCGTCACCGAAGGTACCCCGGACGGGCCGATCGTGCTGGTGCTCGACCCGGCGGGCGCGGCGAAGCACGACGGGCTGCCCGCGACCTGGCGGCCCTTCGCCGACCGCTGGCGCATCGTCTGGTGCCGCATGCCCGCCGACGGCGGTCTCAGCGAGGCCGACGAGATCCTCGCCGACCCGCCCGTGGGCGGCCGTTCGGTGCACCTGGTGGCCAGCGGCCCGTTCGGCGAAGCCGCGCTCGGCCTCGCCGAGCGCCACCCCGAGGCCGTCCGGGCGGTTCTGCTGGTCGACCCCGCCGCTTCGGGCTATGTGGAGGCGGGCGACGGTGCCAGCGCCGACGAGTACTGGGAACAGGACACCGCACCCCGGCGCGCGGCGCTGGCACGGTCGGGCGTCGACGTGCGCGTGATCGCCCACAGCGAAGGCGGCGCGCGGGACCGCGTTCCCGCCCCGCTGCCCCTCGGCCACCCCGACGTGGCCGAGGCCGTCCGCAAGTCCGTCGCCGAACTCGGCCGGAAGGAGTGATCAGGTGACCCACCCCGACGAATCCCTGCGCGAGGCCCTCGACGAGGACGGCACGCTGCCCGTCGACCCGCTCCAGCCCGTGCCGGACGTCCTCGAACAACGCCAGGAAATCGCCGCGGAGGTGCCCACCGGCATCCGGCCGGGGCTGCCGGCCGAGGCCGACCCGGGGGACGTGGCCGAGCAGCAGCGGGGCCTGGGCTACCCGGAAGACCAGTTGGACGAGGAGGAGCACGACCATGGCTGAGCCGGTACGCATCGTGATCGTGGGCGGGGGCTATGTCGGCGCCAAGGCGGCCCGCTACCTGCGCAAGCACCTCGAGCCGGGCGAAGCGGACGTCGCGGTGATCGACCCGCGCTCCTACATGACCTACCAGCCGTTCCTCGCCGAGGCGGCGGCCGGTTCGGTGGAACCCCGGCACGTGGTGGTCCCGCTGCGCGAGGTCCTGGCGGGCTGCCGCGTGGTCGCCGCCGAGGTGACCGGGATCGACCGCACCGAGCGGACGGTGACGATGCGGGTCGCGGGCGGCCACGTCGAGCAGGTGGGCTACGACGTGCTCGTCGTCGCGGTGGGCTCGGTGTCCAAGACGCTGCCGATCCCCGTGCTCGCCGAGCACG